>CACNQY010000001.1 GCA_902622655.1 uncultured Pelagibacteraceae bacterium
AAGTGATGAAAGCGATAGCCAAAATAACACCTGGTATCGCATATCCAGAAATTGATAAAGTTGATAGAAAATTTAAAGTTTTATTATTAGAAACTCTATTTCCATAGTTTGAAATAAGAGAAAATAAAATTAAAGTGGTACTAGATAATAAAACTAGGTAAATAGTATTTATAGATAGATCTAATACAGGTAAATCAAATAAATTTTCTGGAAATTTAAATGTCCAATACATCATTTGACTTATTGGAAACAAAAAACTTAAAAAAAATATACTAAAACAAAATATAAAAGCTCCTAGTGCAGGCCTTCCAGTCAGAGTAATTTTTTCTTTTTGCTTAAAACCACCTCTTGTATTCAAATGATATTTTGCCTTTTTTCTAGATAAATTTTCTAAAATAAAGACAGCAAAAATAAATAATAACAAAAAAAAAGATAATCTATTTGCAAATGCTAAATCGTCAAAAGCAATCCATGAATTATAAATACCAGTTGTTAATGTATTGACTGAAAAAAAATCTACTGCACCAAACTCTGCCAATGTTTCCATTGCAACAAGTGATAAACCAGCAAATATAGCTGGACGTGCTGCAGGTAAAATAAGTTTATACAAAGATTTAAATTTTGAAAAACCTAAACTTTTTCCTAAATCAATTAAATTTTGTGATTGATATAAAAATGATGCCCTTGATAAAATATAAACATATGCAAATAACGAAAAAGATAATGACAAAATTGCACCTACCATACCATCGAATTTTGGAATGTGTTTATTGTAATTACCGTCTCCAAATAAATTTTTTAAAATAGTAAATAAGGTCCCATAATTTTCAAAAAAGGCGGTTAAAGAATAAGCGTAAATATATGGAGGCACAGCGAATGATAAAATTAAGGCCCATTTGAAAAAATTACTAAATGGAAATTGATAAAATGATACAAGATATGCAGATGTCGTGCCTATAAAAAATGTAAGAATTAAAACAAAAATTAATAAAACTGCTGAATTAAAAATATACTCAAAAAGAAAAGTGTCTTTAAGAATTTGATAATAATTAGATGTGTCTTCAAAAAAACTAAATGAAACGGTTAATATTGGTATCAATACACCTATTGATACTAGTAAAGATAGAATAAACCATAAACTTATTTTTTTAAACATTGATATTTTTATAGTATATCAAATTAATTTTATTGCACTCTTGTATGGATTTTAATCAAAAAAATTAAAAAAATTCGGTTATAACTAACTTTTTAATATATTTTTTATTATGATAATTTATTAATTTTAAAATTTAAAAGTGCCCACAATCAAATTAGGAAAGGGTAAAGATCCTAATGGAGAAAGAAAGTGAGCACATTTTAAAAGGAAAATATATCATCATTTAAAAGGTGTGAGGATGTCTAGAGCCTCTTCTTTTTTAATTTCTGACAATTTTCTGTTATTTATTCTTTTATTAATTTTTTCACACTCTGATGAGCATGGTTCACAAGTTATCTGACCCGCGTGTGAACCGCTCATATCAGAAGAATTATTTAAATTAATATCAAATAAATTCTTTTTCACTTTTATGTTACTTCCAACCAGCTGCTGTCATAACTTCTAATGCAGCTGCTTGATTTTTTCCATAACTAGAAACTTTAGTTGCTAGATCCTGTTTAAAATCTAACCCTAAATTGTTTACTACTAATGGACTTGGAGAAACACCACCTATCATTGGAAACTCAAACGTATTATTCGTAAAGTGTTCTTGAGATTCTGGTGATAGTAAAAAGTCAACAAGTGCAATTGCATTTGCTTTGTTAGGCGCACCTTTAACAAGGGCAGCACAACTAATATTCATGTGTGTACCTCTACCTTGCTGATTAGGGAAAAACGCTTTAACTTTTTTTGCTGCTGCTTGTTGCTCTGCACCTTTATTACCAGACAACATAAGTGCTAAATAATAAGTGTTAGCTACAGCAATATCTGCTTCTCCAGCTGCAACAGCCATAATTTGAGCTCTGTCATTACCTTTTGGAGTTCTTGCCATATTAGCTACAACACCTTTGGCCCAATCAGCTGTAGCTCTTTTTCCATTATTTTCGATTAATGAAGCCACAAGAGATTTGTTATAAATATTGCTTGATTTTCTTATAACCAGTCTACCTTTCCATTTTGGATCAGCTAAACCTTCGTAAGTTAAACCTGATAATTCAGCACCACTTACTCTTTCTGGTGAGTAGTAAATAATTCTCGCTCTTTTTGCTACTCCAACCCACTTATTAGTTCTGAAGTTTTTTGGAACAGATGCTTTAATTGTGTCAGATGTTAACCCGCCTTGAAGCAAACCTTTAGCTTCCATCGCGCCACATCTTCCAGCATCTGCAGTTATATAAAGATCAGCTGAAGAGTCTGCTCCCTCTTCGGCTATTCTTTTTTCTAAGGCTCCTGATTTACCATTAATCAAATTTACTTTGATTCCTGTAGCTGCTGTAAATTTTCCATACATTTCAGCATCAGCCTTATAATGTCTTGCATTGAATATATTTACCTCGTTTGCGATAGCAAAAGCTGAGACAAATAAAGAAATTATCAATGCTAATATTGATATTTTTTTCATATTTATCCTTAAAATTAACGTTATTTTGAGAATGAGAACTATTCGCAATGATAATGATTATCAATCGCAATAATGTCGCATACTTAAAAATGTTAATTTAAATGGACTTTTTTAAAACAATTATTTCCAGTCGCCTATTTTGCTGAATAGGAAATTTCTGAACGCTTGAACTCTAGCTGTATTTTTTAATGATTGAGGATAAACAAAATGTGCTTCTGTAATTGGTCCCTCTACTTTTGGAAGTACTTTTATAACATTATTAGAATTTATTACTAAGTATTCTGGTAATGCGGCTAAACCAACTCCTGACTCTACTGCTAACAATAATCCCATAACACTGTTTACCTTCATTATTGTTTTTCTTTTTTTTCCATCGTGCATTCCAATTTTCAGTGCCCAATCAGGATTATAAACTGGCGAGGGGGCACCTTTTCCAAATGAAATAAATTTATGTTTACTTAAATCATTAATTGTTTTCGGCATTCCATTTTTTTCTAAATATTTATTTGAGCCATAAATATAATATTTAATATCAACTAATTTTTTTTGAATATAATTAAGTTGTTTTGGTCTCCGCATAAAAATACCTATATCTGCCTGTCTTGTGCTTAAATCTAACTCCTTATCATCAAATACTAATTCAATTTCAATTTCTGGGTTCAATCTCATAAATTCTTGAATTCTAGGTGTCAACCAGTGTGTACCAAAACTTCTGACTGTGGTAATAGTTAGTTTTCCAGAGGGTTTATTTTTTTGATCACCTAAAGATGTTTCTACCTCTTTAAGTTTGCTAATAACTTCATGTGCTGTTTTAAAAACATATTCTCCATTTTCTGTAAGAGTTAATCCTCTAGCATGTCTTTCAAATAATTGAACATTTAAATCTTGTTCTAGTGATTGAATTTGTCTACTTATCGCTGATTGGCTTAAATTTAAATTAATAGTAGCATTTGTAAAACTGCCAGCTTCTGCGACTGCATGAAAAATTTTTAATTTATCCCAATCCATTATTTATTTAAATTTACGATGTATCTTCCTGAGGTTTCACCATTTAACATTTTAGAGTAAATTTCAGTTAATTTATCTAAACTTATTTCTTTGACAGATTTACTTAATAATTCAAAATTGATTAGTTTGGATGCTTCGCCCCACAGAAACTTTCTTCTAGGTATAGAAGCAGTTACAGAATTAATTCCCCAAAGTTTTACACCTCTAATTATAAAAGGCATGACAGTCGTATTAAGTTTTATATCTGCAGCATTACCACACGCAGAAACTATACCTCCATCTTTTGTTTGAGACAGAATATTTTCTAATACTTTTCCACCGACCGTATCAACAGCTCCATCCCATAACCCTTTATCTAATGGCCTTGCATCTTTCATCAATTCGCTAGTATTTATAACATTTTTAGCACCAATAGATTTTAAAAAATCTTTATTATTATCTTTGCTAGTAACCGCAGTAACATCACAACCAAGATTATTAAGTATCATAACTGCCATACTTCCAACTCCTCCAGATGCACCACTTACAATCACATTTTGAACTTTTTCACCTAATAATAATTCTTCTCTAGTGGTTTTTGTTGTAAACGAACATTGTAAAGCAGTAAATCCTGCAGTACCCATTATCATAGACTCTTTTAATGAAATATTTTTTGGTTTTTTGACTAAAAAATCACCATTTACTTTTACGTATTGGGAAAAACCTCCATAATATATTTCCCCGACTCTCCATCCAGTTAAAATAACCTCGTCACCTTTTTTAAATTTATCATTATCACTATCTTCAACGACTCCAGAAAAGTCTACACCAGGTATATGCGGATATTCTTTTACAAGTCTTGCACCATTCTTTAAAATTAACGCATCTTTATAATTAAGACCAGAGTATTCAACCTTTACAGTCACATCACCCTGCTTTAAAAAACTTTTATCTATTAATTTAACTTCTCTAGTAAAGTTTTCACCTTCTTGGTTTAGGATTAACGCTTTGAATTGATCAGACACACTAGTCTTTTAACGTAGTGCTAATAAATCGTAAATATCTATTTTGATAACTAAGGTCCTCTTTAAACTGGCCTAAGTAAAAATTTGTTACTGTTGTTGCTTGTTCTTTCTTAATACCCCTCATTGTCATACACTGATGGGTTGAATCAATTGTTACTGCAACGCCTTTTGCATCTAATGATTCCATTAAAGTATTTGCAATTTGCACAGTTAATCTTTCCTGAGTTTGTAATCTTTTTGAAAATATTTCCACTACTCGTGCAATTTTACTTAATCCAACAACTCTTTCATTCGGTATATAGGCAACATGAGCCTTTCCTATTATAGGAGCCATATGATGCTCACAATGACTTTGCACTGAAATATTTTTTTGTACTACCATGTCACTGTAACCCTCAACATCACCAAAAGTTTTGTCTAAAATTTTTTTTGGGTCCTCTGAATAACCTTGAAAATATTCTTTAAAAGCTTTTACAACTCTTTTTGGAGTTTCTAATAGTCCTTCTCTTTTAGGGTCTTCCCCCATCCAAGATAGAATTGTCCTAATTGCTTCTTCAGCATCTTTGTCAGAAACATGTTTTTGATTTATATCTTTATTATCAGTATTTTTTACTAATTTCATAGCGCTTTTTTATACAGTAAATACTTCATTTTAAAAATATTTAATATATTCATATATGTGCTACATAATCACCTCATATGTTCAAAAAAAGAGAAAATATCTACGAAATTGAGGAAGGAAATCTTCTTTCGCCAAAATTTGATAATAATGGCCTAATTCCAGTTATTACAATGTGCTCTAAAACCAAAGATATACTAATGCACGGTTACATGAATATGGAGGCCCTAAAAAAAACAATTGAAACAAAAGAGGCTCATTATTTTAGTAGATCTCGAAAAGCTATTTGGCATAAGGGAAGTACAAGTGGATTTTTCCAAAAAGTTACTGAAATTAGAATTGATGATGATCAAGATTCTATATGGTTGAGCGTTGATATTGGTAGTGGAGCTAGTTGCCATGTTGGTTATCGTTCTTGTTTTTATAGATCAATACCTATGGGACCTATTGAAAATGGAAGAAAAATTGAAATGAAGTTTCTTGAAAAAGAAAAAAAATTTGATCCTGAGGAAGTTTATAAAGGACAACCAAATCCAACTAAAATATAAATTAAATGAAAATATTAAACCCTTTTGGCCCTAAGATTGCTGTAATAAAAATACCTAAAAATATTATAGCTAAGTTAAATAAAGAGGTGGATAGAATTTTAAAAAATGAAGATATTTTAAAAAAAAGTGATTATTCAAATAAATTGGTTGGTCAAGTAAGACAAGAAATTAAAATTAATAATAAATTTGTTAAGATTAATATTTTTAATTTTATACAAAACAATGTAAAAAAATATATTAAATTAAGTATTAAAAGGGATGTTAAAAAAATATCCCTAAATAATTTTTGGGTGGTTAGACAATTTAAAAATGAATACAACCCTATTCACTTTCACAGTGGAGCTATTTCAGGTGTTGGTTATCTAAAAATTCCAAAAAATATAACCAAAAGTAAAAAAAGACTTAAAACAAATGGAACAATAGATTTTATTCATGGTTCAAAATCCTTTTTAAGTAATAGCTTATTTAATCATAATCCTAAGGTTGGAGATATGATTTTATTTCCAAACTATTTGATGCACACTGCGTATCCTTTTAAAAGGGAAGGTGAAAGAAGATCTTTTTCTTTTAATTTAAACATAGATAAAAGTACATTCGATGTTTTCAATGGATAAAATTCAAAAAAATGTTTTAGACGAGAATTTAGAGGAATGTTCAAATGATCCTTTAACTGGATGGTACCGTGATGGATGTTGTAATACAGATGAAAATGATCATGGAGTTCACACTGTTTGTGCAAAAGTGAATACAGAATTTTTGGAATGGCTCAAAGAAGCAGGAAACGATTTGATTACTCCTCGACCTGAGTTTGGATTTCCAGGCCTAAAAGATGGAGATGGCTGGTGTATATGCGCTAGCTGGTATGCAAAAGCTGTTGAAGCAGGTAAAGGTTGTCCAATATTTTTAAAAAGGACACATAAAAATACTTTAAAATACCTTCCTATTGAAACTTTAAAAAAATTCGCAATAGATTTGTCTTAAAATTACATATTTCCATATCTTGGTCCACCACTACCTTCGGGCGTAACCCAAGTTATATTTTGAGAAGGTTCCTTTATATCACAGGTTTTACAATGTATGCAGTTTTGTGAATTAATCACAAATTTATTTAAATCATTTTCTCTTTGCACTTCATATACACCAGCTGGACAATACAATTGGGCAGGTTCATTAAATTTTTCTAAAGTATAATTAATTGGTAATTCTGGATCCTTTAATTTTAAATGAACTGGTTGATTTTCGGCATGATTTGTCCCAGTTAAGTAAACAGAACTAGTTTTATCAAATGTAATTACATTATCATATTTTGGATAATCTATTTTAGGCATTTCTTGTGCTGGTTTTAATGTTTCATGATCTGCATGCTTATGTTTAAGAGTAAAAGGTAGTTTTCCTCTGAATAATATTTGATCAATTCCTGTAAAGATAATTCCTAAAATTAGACCCCAACTAAAACTTGGTTTAACATTTCTAGCTTCAAATAACTCTTTATATAACCAGCTATTTTTAAATTTATTTTCAAAGATTGATAAATCTTTATTTTTTTTTAAATGCTCGTTAATTGTTTCAGCTGCGATTAATCCACTTTTCATTGCTGTATGAGAACCTTTGATTTTTGGCATATTTAAAGTGCCAGCATCACATCCAATTAATAAAGCACCTGGCATGAACATTTTTGGTAGACTTTGAAACCCACCTTCAATTAATGCTCTTGCACCATAAGAAATTCTTTTACCTCCTTCAATAATTTTTTTTATTGCTGGATGAGTTTTAAATCTTTGAAATTCATCGTATGGAGACAAATGAGGATTTTTATAATCTAAACCAATGACATAACCTAGAAATATTTGTTTATTCTCTGCATGATACAAAAAACTTCCTCCATAAGTACTATTATCTAAGGGCCATCCAGCTGTATGCATAACTAAACCTTCGTCATGATTTTTATCTTCTACTTCCCAAATCTCCTTAAAACCAATTCCATACTGCTGAGGATCTTTACCTTTATCCAGTTCAAATTTTTGAATTAATTGTTTTCCTAAATGACCTCTGCAACCTTCTGCAAAAACAGTTACTTTTCCTAAAAGTTCAATTCCTGGTTCAAAACTATCTTTTTTATTTCCTTGTTTATCAACTCCCATATCTTGTGTTGCTACACCCTTAACAGATCCATCTTCATTATATAAAATTTCACTTGCAGGAAATCCTGGAAATATCTCTACACCTAAACCTTCAGCTTGTTCGGCTAGCCATCTACATAAATTTGCTAAACTAATAATATAGTTTTTATGGTTTTGTTGTACGGCTGGCAGTAACCAAGTTGGCCAACTAAAAGATTTATTTTTTCCTAAAAATAAAAACTTTTCTTTTGTAACTTTTGTCTTTATTGGAGAGTTTAATTCTCTCCAATTTGGTAATAATTCATCTAATGCACGAGTTTCAAAAACATTGCCACTCAGAATATGTGCGCCGATTTCTGATGCCTTCTCTAACAAACAAACATTTATATTTGGATCAAGTTGTTTTAATTTAATTGCTGTTGATAATCCCGATGGTCCACCACCAATAATCACAACATCATATTCCATGGATTCTCTAGACATACTCTAGTTTTTAACTGTAAGGATTATTTTTGTATAGTGTTTAATTTGTTCAGCTCTTCCATGAACTGTGGAATTGCCTCAAATAAATCGGCTTCAAGCCCGTAATCTGCAACACTAAAAATTGGAGCTTCTCCATCTTTATTAATAGCAACTATAACTTTGCTTTCTTTCATTCCAGCTAAATGCTGAATTGCACCTGAAATTCCAATCGCAATATATAGATCTGGCACGACAACTTTTCCTGTTTGACCTACCTGGTGATCATTACTTATATATCCAGCATCTACTGCTGCTCTGGATGCACCTATAGCTGCTCCAAGTTTATCAGCAACATCTGAAATTAACTTAAAATTATCTCCACTTTGCATTCCTCTACCGCCTGAAACAACAATTCTAGCTGTACCAAGTTCTGGTCTATCAGATTTTATTTCTTCTCTTTTTATAAATTTGGTATTTGAAAATTCTTCACTACTCTCAATATTTTCAATTTCCGCAGATCCTCCAGTACTTTCACATGGATCAAAAGAGGTTGGTCTTATTGTTATACATTTTTTTGAGTCATTACTTTTTATTGTTGCAAAAGCATTACCAGCATAAATTGGTCTTAAAAACGTATCTGATGAAATTACTTTAATAATATCACTTACTTGAGAACAGTCTAAATTTGCAGCAATTCTTGGCATCAAATTTTTACCAAATGTATTTGCAGAACAAACTATATGTGAATAATTCTCTGCAAGTTTAACAATTACTGGAGCAAAATTTTCTGCAGTAAAGTTTTCATAATGAGCTGCTTCTACACTTAAAACTTTTTTAACTACTGGAATTTGAGATAATTGTTTTGCTGCCTCTGCACTATTGTGACCAATAATTACAGCATGAACATTTTCATCTATTTGAGATGCCGCAGTAGCTGCATTTAAAGTGAATGGTCTTAATTCTTTATTATTATGTTCTGCTATAAGTAAAACTGCCATTATATTACCTTTGCTTCATTTTTTAATTTTTGAACTAATTCTGCAACATTTGCTACTTTTATACCTGCTTTTCTTTTTGGAGGCTCTTCTACTTTTAATTGTTCTAATCTTGGCGATACATCTAAACTTAAATCAGAAGCGACAATTTCTTCAATAGGTTTTTTCTTGGCCTTCATAATATTTGGTAATGATGCATATCTCGGTTCATTCAGTCTAAGATCACAAGTTACAATAGCTGGAACATTTATTTCAATTGTTTCAAGGCCCTCATCTATTTCTCTAGTAACTTCTAATGTATTATCTTTAACTTCAATTTTTGATGCAAATGTAGCTTGTGGCCAATTTAATAAAGCACTCAACATTTGACCTGTCTGATTACAATCATCATCAATTGCTTGTTTGCCCATGAATACTAAATCTGGTTTTTCTTTATCAACTACTTTTTGTAAAATTTTTGAAACAGCAAGTGGTTCTAGCATGCCATCTACTTTTACATGAATACCTCTGTCTGCACCAACAGCTAGAGCTTTTCTAATTGTTTCTTGCGCTTTTTCTTCCCCTACTGTTACAGCAACCACTTCAGTTGCTTTACCTGCCTCTTTAATTTTTACAGCCTCTTCAATTGCATTATCGTCTGGAGGATTAGTTGACATTTTTACATTGTCTGTAACCACACCAGTTCCATCTTCTTTCACTCGAATTTGAACATTGTAATCAATAACTCTTTTTACAGCGACTAAAATTTTCATTAAGCTCTCAATAAATTATTTTCTGAGTCGTACGGACTCTCATCTAATACCGTAGCGTCGTACATTTCTCCTAATATATCAACTTGTAATTTGTCGCCCACATTAGAACAATCCGGTTTAACCATAGCTAGTGCTATTGATTTATCTAATCTAAACCCAAATTCTCCTCCCGTTGCTCTTCCAACTACCTTTCCATCTTTAAAAATCGGGTTATTTCCAAGCACATCAGCATCTTTTGTATTATGGACCTCCAAAGTGACTAATTTGTTGTCAAAACCTTTCTCTCTCCACTTATTCAATGCATCTAGACCGATAAAATTTCCTTTATTTGGGTGAACAAATCTATCTAGACCTGATTCATAAGGTGAATATTCAATTGATAATTCGGTACCTACTAATTTATAAGATTTTTCAACCCTTAAACTATTCATAGCTCGTATTCCAAAAGGTTTTATTCCTAGATCTTTGCCTGCTTCCATTAATTTATCAAAAATATGGTTTTGATATTCAATTGGATGATGCAATTCCCAACCAAGTTCACCAACAAAGTTTACTCTCATTGCATTTACTGGAGCATATCCAACATTTACATTTTTAGCAGTTAACCATTTAAAATTCTCATTAGAAAAGTCATCTGTTGAAACCTTTTGCATTAATTGTCTAGCCTTAGGACCTGCTACCACTAAAACTCCTGTGCTATTTGTTAAATCTTCAAATATTACTGATCCATCATTTGGCATCCATTTTTGTATCCAGTCATGATCTAATCTTAAATTCGCTCCAGCTGAGACTAAATAATAACTATTCTCTGCTTCTTTCATTATTGTAAATTCAGAATGTACACCGCCTTTAGTATTTAGAGCATGACACAGATTTATCCTTCCAATCTTTTTTGGAAGTTTATTAGCTACTAAATAATCTAAAAATTCCTCCGCTTTAGGCCCTTTAATTCTACATTTAGCAAAAGCAGTCATATCTAAAAGACCCACGTTTTCTTTTACATTTTGACATTCTTTTTTAATTGCATCGAACCATTTTGATCTTCTAAATGACCAATCATCTTTTTGTTCCATTCCATCAGTTGCAAAAAAATTAGGTCTTTCCCATCCAAATTTCTGACCAAATACTGCACCTAAGTTTTTCATTCTTTCGTAACAAGGAGCTGTTCTTAATGGTCTTGCTGCTGGCCTTTCTTCATCAGGATAATGCACAATAAATACATGACTATACGCTTCTTCATTTTTTGCTTTCAAATAAGATTTGGTTGCATAGTTTCCATAACGTCTTGGTTCAACACCTAACATATCAATAGTAGGCTCACCATCAACGATCCACTCTGCTAATTGCCAGCCTGCACCACCTGCTGCTGTTATTCCAAAACTATGTCCTTCATTAATCCAAAAATTTTTAAGTCCCCAAGCTGGTCCAACAATTGGATTTCCATCGGGTGTATAACAGATTGCTCCGTTATAAACTTTCTTTACCCCAACTTCTCCAAACGCAGGTACTCTATGAATTGCTCCTTCAATATGTGGAGCTAATCTGTCTAAGTCCTCTTGAAATAATTCATATTCAGAATTTTTTGATGGCCCTTCTACATAACATGCTGGCGCACCATCTTCATAAGGACCTAAAATTAATCCTCCAGCTTCTTCTCTCATATACCATCTGCTATCACTATCTCTCAAAACTCCCATTTCTGGTAATCCATCTTTTTTTCTCTTTTGAATTGCAGGATGCGGTTCTGTAACGATGTATTGATGTTCAACAGGTATTACTGGAATATCTAATCCTACCATTTCACCTGTTTGTCGTGCAAAATTTCCTGAACATGAAATAACATGTTCGCACTCTATTGATCCTTTATCTGTTTCTACAACCCATCCTTCTTTAGTTTGTCTCATTGATAGGACAGTTGTATTTCTATAAATTTCTGCACCTCTGTTTCTTGCACCTGTTGCTAATGCTTGCGTTAAATCTGCTGGCTGAATATATCCGTCCTCAGGGTGTTGTATTGCACCAACTAAATCATCTGTATGACATAATGGCCAAATTTCTTTTACTTGTTCTGGTTTTAAAAATTTAACATCTACTCCTATAGTTCGAGCAACACCTGCGTATTGATGATATTCATCCATTCTATCTTTTGTGCTTGCTAAACGAATATTTGAAACAACACTAAAACCAACATTTTTTCCAGTTTCCTCTTCCAATGTTTTGTATAGATTAACTGCATACTTATGAAGTTGCCCTACTGAATAACTCATATTAAACAAAGGTAATAAACCGGCAGCATGCCAAGTAGATCCTGAAGTTAATTCTTTTCTCTCAACTAAGACAACATCGGACCATCCCTTTTTTGCTAAATGATAAAGAGCGCTAACTCCTACAACTCCTCCACCAACTATTACAACTTTAGTTTTTGTTTTCATTCTGCAATTCCTACTAAATTTTTAATTATAACGAAACAAAAATGTATCTACGAATAATCATATTGAGCTTCCAAGAGGGATAGGGCTGGATACCATTGTAGTTAACCAACAGTCCTTTAAAATTCCGTCCAAGGTGTACTTTTCAACTTGCCAATTAAATTTATGATAAATCTTATCTTTATCAAGAATGATAACTTCAAATTGAGCCCATTTGTCACTGCTTCCGAGTTCAGTTATCGTATGGCTTAGGTGGTTAATCATCATCCCATAAGAATCGCTTTTTATCATCATTTTAAAATTGCTTAATGGTCCTGTTACTTTTTTATTGTCGGGGTGTGCAAAATTCCAAGTTTGCTCAATACCACCATCTTTATAGTCTGAGTCGTTATTCTGAAGACCTATAAGTTGAATTTTAACAACTTCAGAAGGTAAAATATCTTTGTTAGGCTTTAGTAAATCGGCTTTTGAAATTGAAGTAAATATTAGTAAGATTAATGTAATTTTAAATTTTGTTTGCAGTGCTTTCAACATCTTTTAAAAATTTTTTTCTTTTTTTATCTTCAACAAATGGTACAGCAAAGTATCGTTTATATATAACATCCGTGATGCCGCATATATTAAATACTCCTCTTCTTAATCTTTTTGTTGGCATATTAAGAAAAAAGGTTCTCACCGCAAATTGAGGTGACCCATAAGTGCAAAATACAACTGCTTTTTTTCCTTTTAAGTTACCTATTGGATAACCATAATTTCCAAAAAGTTTTTTAAATTTAAATGCCCAAGGAGGTGCTAAAACTTTATCAATCCAACCTTCTACTATTGCGGGCATTCTAAAATTCCAAATTGGTGCAATAATAACTATTACGTCTGAGTCATCTATTCTTTTTCTATGATTTAATACTTTTTCATCTGGTTTTTCTCCTGAGAATACCGGATTAAATTTATCTTTATACAAATCAATTAAATCTACAGAATGACCATTTTTCTCAGAACATTTTATAAAAGTGTCTCGGATTGCAGCATTAAAAGAATTTTCATCATAATGTCCGTAAACAATAAATATTTTTTTCATAAATTTTTTAGTTATTAAATATATATAGGTACTATTCTGAAGTTTTGTACTTACTGTTATTAATAATAAATACAAAAAGAATAGGTAAAACTAGGGTTAATATCGTTACAACGATTAATAACATTCCAAGTTCAGAATAATCTGCTGTAGTTTGAATTTCGCCAGAAACTTTATTTTTAACCTCTCTGGTCACAGTAAATATTTCATTTAAATATTTAGTTCCTAATGCACTTGCAGATAAAGCAAGATTTGTAAAAGAGGCAAAAACTGCAAAAAAAGTTGCTTTTAAATGTGAAGGAGCATTTTTTGCTATCCAAGCTAATAGAGGTATCATTGATACTTGACCAAGAGGAGATTCTAATGCGGTATTAATTAATGCAATAAACTTAGCATCAACCACTCCACCTGTTAACGAAGCAGTCCAATTATGAAAACCGTAATACATTCCAACACTTGGTAAAAATAAAATTGCACCAGCAATGCTTAAAACAATTATTATTTTAGCAATTGAATTTTTAGCCATAAATGGTCTTAGTAAAACAATACCAGCTAATGTTAAAATTGATGCTAGCAGTGATAGGATAGAAAAAAATTGCTCATTAAATCCTAGTTCATCAATTTCGAACCATGTTAAACCAGGACCAGGGCCTGGCATGGCTCTAAATATAAAAATAATTACCGCTGTGCCTACAATTGTTAATCGTAATTCTTCAGGTAATTCCTTTATAAGTTTAAACATCAAAAATAGAATGATCATTACTGACCCAATGAATACAATTTCTTGTGCAAAAGGTACTTTGAATGAACCTACTGACAATGTAAAAATAACAAAAACTAAACTTCCTCCTAAAATCCACCAATTAATTTTTGTTTTTTCATCACCTCTTTCTTCTTTAAATTCTAAACCTTTAGATTTTAAGTTCTTTATTTTTTTCTGTCTTAAATAATTTGCTAAAATTACGCCTAAAATTGAAACCAAAGGTATTACAAGAGCATATATATAAATGGTTCCATATAAATTTATCTTATCAACTTGTTCTAAACTTTCTATATCTCTAAATAAAATTACGTTAACTAAAGCAACAAGTACTGTACCACCAATTATTGCAAATCGCCCTAACGTTTGCATTGTTGTGTGCATTATTTTTATCTGATCTCTAGAATACTCATTTCCTGTTTCATCAATTAAAGGAACTGCTTCTACTGTCATGGCATCAGCCACAACATCTTGAACCACGTAACCAACTGGAGCTAAAATCACGCTAATCACAAACCATGTCTCTACAGAAAATACTTCAGCCATATCTTCGGTATGAATAATCAGCCCATACATAATTAATAAACTGAGAGCTATTAACGAGGCTCCAAAATAAACCATGTAATTTTTTTTATTCCAAATAAGATCGACTAGATGCCCTAATGGCATTTTTAAAGCCCAAGGTATTCCTGCCCAAAATCCCAATCCTGCGAGAAAAGCAGCAGACAAATTTAAATAATCCTTAACAAAAAAAGTACCAACTATTCCTGTCAATCCAGAAATCCCAGCAGCCATATAAACCATTAATGGAGGTAAATAAGTCCATTTAAACTGACGACCTAAATCTAAAAAAGTATTATCTAAAAATTTAATTATTTTATTCATTTAGTCATTTAGAACGGGGAATGCTTGCCTTACTTTTAAAAAATATTTTTGATATTCCATTTTAGTACATTTGTTTTCAATATATTCCATTTTATTTTCTTCAACTAATTTTTTAGCCTTTTGATCTCGAATACCAAGTTGAAGCCATAAGACTTTCGCACCTATTTTTATAGCATCTTCTGCAATCCCATATGCCTCATTAGATGGCCTAAATACATCTACTATTTCTACATTTTTGTTAATATCTGTAACTTTAGCATAAACTTCCTCACCTAATATTTTTTCCCCTTTTGCGCTTGGGTTTACTGGGTAAACTTTAAAACCATAATCTTGCATATATTTCATAACAATAGTTGATGTTTTTTTAAGATCTTTACTAACTCCTACCATTGCAATAGATTTATATTTAGAGAGAATATTTTTTATTTCACTCATATGATTTATTTATCTTTTAATAAAATTTTTTTCTTACAAAATTCTTTTGCTTCTTCAATAGTCATTGGTTTCTCTAATTTTTGGCTACCTGCAACGCATGCGTCTATAGCTCTTTGAGAATTATGATCTCTAAAATCTAGAACAATATAAAGCCCTACAATAATAAAAATTATTATTAAAATATTTTTAATTTTCATTTATTTTTCCAATTAGGTTTTCTTTTTTCTAGAAAAGCAGAAATTCCTTCTTTTGCATCCATTGCCATCATATTAAGAGTCATCATTTTACTTGTATAAGCGTAAGCTTTACTTAATGGCATTTCTAATTGTTTGTAAAAAGCTTGTTTTCCAATTTTAATTGTTAAATTAGATTTGGAAGCAATTTTGTTAGCTACTTTTAACACTTCATTGTTTAATTTACCTTTTGAAAAATTATCATTTATTAAGCCAATTTCTTTTGCATAATTTGCGTTGATAGGTTCTCCGGTTAACAACATTTTCATCATTGGTTTTCGATTTATCTTTCTACTAACAGCAACCATAGGTGTGCTACAAAATAAACCAATATTTACGCCAGGAGTGGCAAATAATGCATCCTTTGTGCTATAGGCTAAATCACAACTTGCAACTAATTGGCAGCCAGCTGCAAATGCTGCACCATGGACTTTAGCTATTACTGGCTTTTTACCTTCAACAATTTGAAGCATTACTTTTGAACAAAGATTAAATAATTTTAAGTATTTTTCTCTTTTTTTTAAGCCCCTTACTTCTTTCAAATTGTGTCCTGCACTAAATCCTTTTCCAGCACCCTGTAATATTATCACTTTAACTTTTCTATCAGCATCTAATTTTTTGAATGCTTTCAATAGATCAGAGAGGTTTTGAAATGATAAAGAGTTATAAGTTTTTGGATCATCAATTAAAATTGATGAAATTTCATTGTTAATTTTTTTAATTTTTATATTGCTTTTCATTCAATCAGTTAATCCATCGGATCTAGCCTGATTTCTTTCTATATGAATTGGTAAAACTTTACCATAGATAGCTTTTGAATGTTCTGGAGTGTTTACTCTCCATGGATCTAAAACATAAGCAGGAATACACATGTATCTAGATTTCTGACCTTCTACCTTTGTAACTCTATGTAAAGTAAATCTTCCTTTAAATATTTGTAAATCGCCTGGCTCCAATTTGAGTTGTCTTACTCTAGTCCTGTCTCCAGCAATAACTTTTTGAACTTCGTCAAAGTTTTCATTTCCAGGTTCTCTAATATTAGGACAGTATTCAAAAATTCCTCCCTTTTCAGGTTTTTGTATCATCAAACTTAGAGTAAATTCACAACTATCAAAATGCCATGGAAGTATTCCATCTGGTTTCATCACATTATAAGCGTGACATGCTAATGGATCTGCCCATCTATAAATAGGAGATACACCCAAACAAGCAGATACAAATTTTAAAAGCTCTTCCGTTTCGTAAAGGTATTTCATTTCAGAGTCTTTTGAAAAACAATCTGAGTTTAAATACCCATTATACCTATTCATAAAGGTTCTTTTGGGATGATCTTTTGGTAATGATGGATCATCTTTGGCATACAAATAAGCATTAATACTTTCTTTAGACATGTAAACTTCATCCAATTGTTTTTCCAACTCTGAATTCATTATCTTTAATGATTTAGGTAAAATAAAATTTGGTATTGTTGAACAGCTATTTTGATCAAGTTCTTCTTTACATTTTTTAATTAAATTTTTAATTATCGGTGAGCTTAAATCATGTATTGGATATTTTTCTAAATCTACAATATTTTTAAGTCTATCATTCATTTAAGTTTATTTTATCTTTCCTTCTTCTCTCATTTTTGCTCTTATTTTAGTAGCTGAAATTTTTTGAGTTTCTTCGTCTAAAACAATTTCCTCAATCTTGTACCCAACTCCCCTACCATAACAAATATTAGTAATATTTGGTACTAACATAATTTTAAATTGTCCTTCGAATTCTGGGTTCAATCTTTCTTCAATATTTTTCTTCACTGTCTCAAAATCAAATGGATTGTCGTCGACACCTTGCACGTCTCTAATTTGAATACAAACTTGACCTGTTTTTTTTATTATTTCTTTAAATAATTTATAATGACCATCATGGAATGGCTGCCATCTCCCTAACATTTGTGCAGTTGGCTTTTTATTGTCCCATTTGTAACTCATTTTTTTATCTCCTCAGCAATTTTTGGTGCCCAATTTTTTGCATCTTGAGTAGTAACTTTAAAATCAAAATTTTCTGGCTCTACAAACATTTGATTTGTATCTTCAAATCTTCCTTTTTTAATTGTATCCACCCATATTATAAAATCAGCTGGAAAAAGTTTTCTAGCCTCTGGAGTTGGTGCAACAAAATCTGCAATAACATAATGACCCTCATTTTTTATCTTCGTAGCAAATTCTGCCATACGTTTTGCTTGGCGCACTCTTCCTTCGGCCGAAAAATCCCAATCATTTGCGGCTTTTCTTACTTCATCTGCATTAAGTCTTTTTGCCTTAATAAGTGGTGCAATTTCATCTGCTAATGTAGTTTTACCAGCCCCAGGCAAACCCATAACTAAAATAATTTTCATAAGATATCTTCTAATGGATGATGGGACATTAATTCAAGTCCATTTTCACCAATTAAGTACTGTTGTTCAAGTTTCACACCTTCTTTGCCACCAACTTTACCAATATAACTCTCTAGTGTGATTGTCATATTTTTTTGAAAAGTCCCACTCCGGTCTCCACCATCTGAAGGGTACCTGATTGCAGGCCACTCATCACATAATCCGATTCCATGAACCATTACTGAATATCTGTTTGGATAATATTCCTCAGGTAAAACCCAGGACTTTTCTGTGAATTCTATAAAACTAACTCCGTCCTTTATTAATCTAAAATTATGATCAATTTGTTTTCTTGCCATTGAATAAAGTTTTTTTTGTTCATCGTTAAACTTATTTCCAACTACAAAGGCTCTTGATATATCTGCGCAATATCCATACGGACCTACCATATCAGTATCAAATGCAACTATTTCTCCTTGCTGCATAACTTTATTACTACTCTCTTGCATCCATGGATTTGTTCTTTCACCAGAAGATAAAATTCTACACTCAATCCATTCACCTCCATTTTCAATGTTTGTTTTATGTAAAATTGACCAAAGTTCATCTTCTGTCATTCCAGGTTTAAGCTCTGATCTCATCTTTGATACACCTTTTTCTGCCACCTCAATTGCTGCCTTCATACAAATTAGTTCATCAGGAGATTTTATTACTCTTGCTTGCTCTAAAATCAATTTTGCATCTACAACTTCAATGCCTTCTTTATTTAAAGCTGAAACCGCAGGACCATTTAGAACATCAATTGCAATTTTTTTTGATTTGAAATAATTGTTTGATAAATCTTTAACTTCATTTATCCATTTTGATAATTGTAGATTTGCTTGATCTCCATTACTAAAATAATCCCAGGTGATTGCAGGTCTTATTTCATCAATTAAATTTAAATGCTTAGATAATATTTCGCAATTAAAATACTCGTAAAGAATAGTTGGGCCATTAACTGGAACAAAACAATATCTTGTTAAATTATGCATATTATAGACACTCATATTCACAGTATCTAAAGCATAACGAATATTTACTGGATCAAAGAGAATACAAGCTTCTAAATTGTTTTTTACTAATTCTTTTCTAACCCTATCTAAACGATATGATCTTAATTTATCAAAGTCTATCTCATCTTCTCTTAATCTTTTTTTAGTAATAAAATTTTGTCTTGTTTTTATCTCTGGAGCAATTTTTCTACTAAACCTCATAATACCCTATACAATCCTAACCATGCATTCACATCTTTGCTTGCAATATAGTCAGATTTAAAAAATTCTACTTCTTCCCACTTCTTAGTGTCTATCAATATATCAATTTTTTTATCAAAACCATACTTCTCATGAATTCCTTCGTTTATTGTAAAACAAATTAATCCTCCTGGTTTTGTTATTCTTATAAATTCATCTAATGCGTTTGGTTTTACGTGGCCAAAAGTAAATGTTCCAACGCACATGACTCCCCCATAAAAATTATCCTCAATATCTATTTGCT
This sequence comes from uncultured Pelagibacteraceae bacterium, assembly GCA_902622655.1. Classification (GTDB taxonomy): domain Bacteria; phylum Pseudomonadota; class Alphaproteobacteria; order Pelagibacterales; family Pelagibacteraceae; genus Pelagibacter. Next base: position 19,818 of record CACNQY010000001.1, read on the forward strand.
GATTTAGATCGAACTTTACCAATTTTTGATAAAGATCTTTTGGTACAGTATCTAATAAAGTTTGAGATAAATCAGCTCCATGAAAGTTTTTAAAATTATATTTTTTAAGCTCCAATCCAACTAAACCTGTTCCACATCCAGCATCAAAAATTAAAGTATCTTTATTTTTCTCATATTTGTTAAATGTTTCTGCGGTTTCTTTAGGCCCTGTATAGTTCCAATCAACCATGTCTTTATTATATTTATCTCTATCTCCCCACTCATCGTAATATTTCATAACTTCATCAGTGTTTTTAAGTTTATAAATTGGAATTTTGTTTCCTACGTCTTTTTGAGCCATTAGCTTCTCATTTTTTGACCACTTGGATCGTATAGTGGTTCTTTAATAATTGAACAATTAAATAAATCTCCATTAATCTCTACTTGAATTTTATTTTCAGATTTAATGTTTTTTTGATCAACAAAAGTAAACGCAACACTTTTATTTACAAAATGAGCGAACCCACCTGAAGTTACGTAACCAATACTTTGATCTCCATTCATGACAGCTTCATTGTTTGTTACATCAATATCATTTGTTTCAACAATTAATGGTATGAGTTTATTTGAAGAATTTTCTTTTTGCGCACTTTCTTTACCGATAAATTCTTTATCCCAATTAATAAAAACATCTAAGCCTGTCTCATTTGCAGTAAAATCTGGTCTATAATCTAAAGTCCAAGCTCCCCAATTTTTTTCCAACCTCATTGACATTAATGCTCTTCCACCAAAAGGTTTAATATTAAATTCTTTACCAGCTTCTACTAATTCTTCATAAAGCTTTAATTGATAATGAGGAGCTACATAAATCTCGTAACCAAGTTCACCTGTAAATGAAATTCTATTTATTATTGCTGGGACACCACCAACAAACATTCTTCTTGAGTCTCTAAATTTAAATTTTTCATTTGAAACATCATCTCTTACAATTTTTTCTAAAACTTTTCTTGAATTAGGACCTGCAATAGATAATCCATGATAATCATCTGATCTATTAGAGTAGCTTAAATTAAATTTATCTAAGTGACTTTCAAACCAACGTCTATGCATTTCTTGAGCAGCTCCAGAACCAAATACCATGAATTCATTTTCATCTAAGCAAGCCACAGTTAAATCACCACATAACTTTCCTCTATATGATAACATTGGTGATAAAGATATTCTGCCTGGTTTTGGAAGTCTTCCAGCCATTATGTGATCTAAAAATTTTCTAGCATCAGGACCTTTGAATTCATGTTTTGAAAAGTTAGCAACTTCAATTAAACCAACATTTTCTCTTACATTAATAACTTCTTTTGAAACATAGTCATGTGATCTCGATCTTTTAATAGTAGGCTCTTCGTGAGCATCTTCTTTATTATTTGCAAACCACAAAACATTTTCTAATCCAAAGCTATCTCCCATAACAGCACCTTGATTTACAAAACGATCATATAGTGCCGTAGTTTTTTGTTTTCTTCCTTTTGGTAAAGTTTCGTTTGGAAAAGTCATAATAAATCTTCTCTCATAATTTTCTGAGGATTTTATTGTTCCATATTGAGGCGATGCATAATCTCCAAATCTTGCAACATCCATTGCCCAAACATCAATAGATGGTTCGCCGTCAATAATCCATTCTGCTATGCATTTTCCAACTCCTCCACCTTGGCAGAAACCAGCCATAACACCAACTGCAACCCAATAATTTTTCATTCCTGGTACTGGACCAATCAGAGGACTTCCATCTGGACCAAAAGTAAAAGGTCCATTAACTATATTCTTAATACCTGCGCGCTCTAATGCTGGCATTCTTTCAAAACCTATAGCCAATCTATCCTGAATATTATCTAACTTTGGCTCAAGTAACTCATGGCCAAAATTCATTGGTGTACCTTCTACTTTCCAAGGGGTTGATTTCGGTTCATATGTTCCAAGCAACATTCCCTTTCCCTCTTGTCTAAAGTAAATATTTCCCTCAAAATCAGTTCCTATAGGTAGTCTTTGATCTCCCATTGCCTCTATTTCTGGAATAGGCTCCGTGATCAAATAATGATGCTCCATCGGCTGGACAGGAAGATTTAAACCGGCTAATTGTCCAACTTCTCTAGCCCACAAACCACCAGCGTTAATTACAATTTCTGCATTAATGTTTCCTTTTTCAGTGTAGACATCCCAAGTTCCATCCTCTTTTTGTTTAGTATCTTTAACAACTGTATGAGTGTAATACTTTCCTCCATGTACCTTTGCAGCTTTAGCAAACGCATATGTAACCCCTGACGGGTCAACTTCACCATCAATAGGATCCCATAATGCTAACAAATATCTAGATGGATCTATTAAAGGATGTTTCTTTTTTACTTCCTCTAGAGAAATAAATTCTTGATCAAGACCCATGTATCTTGCTTTTGACCTTTCTCTTTTTAAATAATCAGCCCATACTTCATTTGATGCTAAATAAAATCCTCCACTTGGTTTAAATCCTGTTGAGTGACCTGACTCTTTTTCTATCTCTTTATATAGTCCTATTGTGTACGCCATCATTCTAGAAATATTAGGATCTGAAGAAATTACATGAACGTTTCCTGCAGCATGCCAAGATGAACCTGAAGTAAGCTCGTTTCTCTCAAGCAAAATACAATCCTTTAATCCAAATTTAGATAAGTGATAAAGTATAGAGCAACCTACTACGCCACCACCTATAATTACTACCTTCGCATGCTTTTCCATTAGTATTTAATTTCCTTATTTACTTTTTTTAAAGACTTATCTGTACCATGATGGAAATGTTTGCTCATGTCTGGCATATATTTCATTGAAATTGGTTTTTTTCCAATTGCGACAGACATCTCTCTAACATGATGAGCTTCTGCGCCACAACATATACCTATAAAATTTATTTTATTTTTAACACAATCTTTTGCAAATTCTGCCATTTCAAATCTGTTACAAAATAAATTATCTAAGGCAACAGGAAAAGCATTTCCACCAGGGATGCAATCACAACCATGATCTGTAATATTTAAAAAACCAGGTTCTTTCTCGGTAGTTCTATAAGGAACCGGAAGTCCTGATACATGGCACGAAACTTTATCTCTTACTTTTTTTAAAAGTTTCATTGTCATCTCTGGTCCTCTGTAACAATTTAATCCAACAACATCAGCACCTAAATCTTCTATCATTTTGCATGCATCTTCAGCACTATGCCCTTCTCTGGTTTTATCTCCTCTTGGAATCGCAAAATTACAAACTGCAATAAGTCCTGCATCTTTAATTGCTTTTAATGCAATTTTCATTTCGTCTGTCCAACTTATTGTTTCAGCAATAACAAAATCTACTCCAGCTTCTTTCGCCCAAGAAACTTGTTCTTCATACATTTGTTGACATTGTTTGTGTGTATTTACATCAGCAGGATCAAATACATTTGTATTTGCTACATCTCCACAAACCATCAAATCTAGATCTTTAAATTCAGCAGCAGCATCTTTTGCAATTTTTAGTGCATTTTTTTGCATTGGCTCTAACAAATGCTCTTTACCTATTATTCTAAGCTTTTCTCTATGCCCATAATAAGTAAATGCCTGAACAACTTCTGAACCTGCTCTAATAAATTCTCTATGAAGCTGAGTAACTACCTCAGGATGTTCCAATACGACTTCAGGTACAAATGGTCCAGCTGAAAGATAACCTCTTCGTTCCATAGCAAAAAGGTAACCTTCTGCACACATAATTGGTCCTTCATTTAACCTTGTTATTAGATCTTTGCTCATAATTTATCCTTTCATTTCATTAAATTATTTGCAACCCATTTATGAAAATGATGGGTTGGATTATCCATAACTGGCGAAAAATTACCCCCATTATAAGAGGGAGATTTTCTTCCATCCTGCATCCCCTCTATTATATTTAAATCTTCACTTTGAACACCTTTCCAAAGTTCGAAATTTTGCTTTCTTAACGATTTAAATTTTTTTGAGTTAGCCGCTTCATTTCCAACATAATAAATTTCCATATGCTCTTTAGTATATTCATTGTTAATAGGTTCTAGCCAGTAGGCATAAAAATGGTCTTTGTGTATACCTAACATCACATTTGGGAATAACGCTACATACTCGGCAATATGTTCACGATCTTGTGGCCAATTTGGAAAAGTTGGAAAATTTAAATTACTTTTAAATCTTGGTTTATAAACCATTGTTCCTTGACCAGCAAAACGATTGGGTAAACCCTGAATATGATAATGATCATCTATCTTAGAATACGAGTTCAGCCCAGGATGTACCCATGGAAGATGGTAACTCTCACAATAATTTTCTATTGCAAACTTCCAATTACATTTTGCATTTAAATTAAAATATCCATAATCGTTAGAGTAAACAATTAAATCTCTATCTTTTATTGGCCAAAACTTTTCCCATCTATCGCTTAAAGGTTTAATATATTTTTCAAATTCGATTTGATTGTTATTTAAATTTACGAAAATTAAATCAAGCCATACATAGGACCTTACTTCTTTAAGATTACTCTCAGATTTGTTAAATTTATTGCAATTATGTTTATTCATCCCACCTATATGAGGTGTAGCTACTAATTTTCCTTCCGTATTATAAGACCAAGAGTGATAAGGACATCTTAAAACATTTTTAATCTTTATATCCTCTTGAAGAATTTTATAACCTCTATGACTACAAACATTATGGTAAACTCTTATTTGATTATTCTTATCCCTTAAGATGATTAAAGGAATTCCTAAAAGATCAAATGGTTTTGCATCACCAATATTAGGAATAGAATTACCTATGCCAATTACGACCCATTTGTCCTCAAAAATTTTTGCTCTTTCTACTGGAAGATAATCTTCATTAGTGTAACACTCATTTGGTAAACCGTGAGCTTTATCTATAGCTCTATTAACTACTCTAATCTTTTTTAAATCAACTATTTCTGATAGCTTTTTCATTACAACTTTTATTAAACCTCCTTGTTAAAGTTGGAATTAATTAAAGTTATCTATTACGATTCTCTAATTATGATTTGTTGAAAAACAGTCTTACAATTTAAAATATAAACAAATTCTTTGAAAAAAAAATTTGCAGAAAAAGTCATTTATAAACATTATCTTTAAATTAATTGATGATAAAGACAATTTAACTTCAATCTAGGGTTGAAAGGAATTTGCAATTCACATTCTGTTGTGTTTTTATGTTTCCTATAAACAATCATTGGGAGAAATAAATGAAAATTAAAAGAATACTTATTTCACTGGCTGTTGTGTTTGGTCTTACTTCTTTTGGAAGTGTAGCGAATGCTGCTTGTGGAAATATAACTATTGCTAATATGAACTGGGCTTCTGCCAACTTCATGGCTGAAGTAGACAAAATTATATTAGAAGAAGGTTACGGATGTTCTGTAGAGTTAGTACCTGGTGCTACAATGCCTACATTTACATCTATGCAAGAAAAAGGTGAGCCGGATGTAGCTCCTGAGTTTTGGGCAAATGCTGCTATAGTAGCATTGAACAAAGCTGTTGATGAGGGCAAAATGCATTCAATTAATAAGGCTCCAATTACTGGTTTAGGTGAAGGATGGTGGGTATTACCTGCAACTTTAAAAAAGCATCCAGAACTTACTACAGCTGAAGCAATTTTAGCAAGACCAGACTTATTTCCTCACCCAGAGGATCCATCAAAAGGTGGTTTCCATATTTGTCCTCCAGGATGGAACTGTGAGTTAAGTAACAGAAACCATTTCAGAGCATGGGGCATGGAAGCAAAAGGTTGGGCTATAGTAGAAACAGGTTCAGCTGCTGGACTTGATGGTTCGATTGCTAAAGCTGCTGAAAGAGGAGAAAACTGGTTTGGTTACTATTGGTCTCCAACAGCTCTAATTGGTAAATACGATATGCAAGCTGTCGACATGGGATCTTGGGGTGGTAAAGACAATTGGGATAATTGTATTGTCAAGCCAGAACAAGAGTGTGCTGACCCTAAAAAAACTTCTTGGGTAAAATCTGAAGTTTTCACTATAACAACTGACAACTTTAAAAAGACTGCTGGTAAAGAAGGTATGAAGTATCTTGAAAATAGAACTTATCCTGGTCCAGTAATGAATGGAATGTTAGTTTGGATGGGAGCAAACCAGGCAGAAGGTGCTGATGCTGCAATTGAATTCCTAAAAACACAAGAAAGTGTTTGGAGTAAATGGGTTTCAAAAGATGCTGCTAAAAAAATAAAAAAAGCACTTTAATTTAACAAAATTATCGAACCCGTTTTTTAAACGGGTTCGATCATGAAAAAACTTTATGGATTTCTTTACTAAAATTCCTGTTATGGACAGAACAGCTTTGAGAGAGCTTAAAAAAGGAATTGATTTTAGTTTTAAAGAATTTTCACGAGCATATGGTGATGCTATTGAGGGTTTTTTTGATCCTCTTTTATATTTTTTGATTTGGTTAGAAAAACTTTTAGTTAATACCCCTTGGCCAATTGTAATAGCAGTTTTTGGATTGTTAGCATGGATAGGATCTAGAAGTATCAAATTAGTAATTGGAACAGTTGTTTGCTTCATAGTCATTGGTTATTTTGGTATGTGGAAAAATTGTATGGCCACTGTAGCTATAATTTCTGTCTCCACTTTAGTATGTATAGTAGTAGGTATTCCTATAGGAGTTTTGATGTCAAAATCAGCAAGAGCAGAAAAAGCTATCTTACCTGTTTTAGATATGATGCAAACTATACCAAGTTTTGTATATCTTATTCCTATAATAATGCTTTTGGGTATAGGTAAAGTTCCAGGACTGCTAGCTGTTTGTATATATGCATTGCCACCAATAGTTAGATTAACTAATCTTGGGATAAGAGAAGTAGATAAAGAGACTTTAGAAGCAAGTGAAGCTTTTGGCGCAACTCCAATGCAGAAATTAAAATCTGTTCAAATCCCACTTTCACTTCCAACAATTTTTGCGGGAATCAATCAAACAATAATGATGGCTTTAGCAATGGTAGTTATTGCATCAATGATAGGTGTCAAAGGCCTTGGAGTTCCAATTTTACAGGCCATTTCTAACCAATATTTAGCATTAGGAATGATGAATGGATTGGCAATTGTAGCTCTAGCGATTATTTTTGACAGGGTCACACAGCAGTACGGACAAAGAATTCAAAAGCACAGAGGTCAACTTAAGAAGTAAATTTATCTCAATCGATTTTTCTAGACTCATATTTGAAAATAAATAAATATCCAAGAAAATGAATTTTTCTTTAGAAATAGGCCCTAATACAGACATCGAAACAGTCCCAGCTATAAATGATGTATACATTACAATGCTACCTGGTGGTGACTATAAAGAGACAGCTGAAAAAGCCATAGAGCTTGTAAAAAAAGGATTTAACCCTGTTCCTCACTTTCCAGCAAGATCAATGCAGGATGAAAAAGAACTTAAAGATTATGTTTCAAGATGCAAGGATGGTGGAGTTAAGCAAGCTTTAATAATAGGTGGCGGAAGAGAGCCTGCAGGTAAATTTGACAGTTCATTTCAACTTCTAGAAACAGGTTATTTTGAAAAAATGAAAATAGGAATTGCTGGACATCCAGAGGGGAGTCCTGATATATCCGACTCAGAATTAGAAAAAGCTATGATAGATAAAAAGCCTTATGCTGATTATATTGTAACACAATGGTTGCTTGATCCTCAGCCTATTATAGATTTTATTTCTAAGCAAAGCGTACCAGTACATGTGGGAATCACTGGGCCATTAAAAATATCTAGCTTAATTAAATTTGCTAATATTGTTGGGGCAAAAAATTCCTTAAACTTTCTTAAATCTAATTTTACTAAGGCATTAGATTTATTGAAACCTAAAGACCCTAATGATTTAATTGGGAAAGTTAAATCGCATACTGATAACTTCCACATTTATACATTCGGCGGCTTGAAGGAAACTAACAAGTGGTTGAAGGAGAATAGTTATGTCTAATGAATTTGACTATACTAAACTAAAACATGTTACTTCTGTTGATCAATCTGACAGAGAAGTACCATATAATTTAAGACAAAGTGGGCCAACAAAAGTTGAAATGTTAATTTCAACAAGGGTAAGAAAGTCACCTTATTGGCATTTATCAATGCAGGCAGGTTGTTGGAGAGCAACAGTTTATAACAGAATTTATCATCCAAGAGGTTACGTAAAACCTGAAGATGGTGGAGCAATGGTTGAATATGATGCTATTGTGAACCATGTAACAATGTGGAATGTTGCTGTTGAAAGACAAATAAGAGTAAAAGGTCCTGATGCAGAAAAATTTACTGATTACGTTATAACTAGAGACGCAACAAAAATTTCTCCAATGAGAGCAAGATACGTTATTCTATGTAATTCTTATGGTGGGGTTCTAAATGATCCAATTCTTTTGAGAATTTCTAAAGATGAATTTTGGTTTTCATTATCAGACTCTGACATTGGAATGTATTTACAGGGTGTAAATGCAGATGGAAGATTTAATTGTACAATTGAAGAAATTGATGCATGTCCTGTTCAAATTCAAGGTCCTAAATCAAAAGCGTTAATGAAAGATCTTTGTGGAGATCAAGTTGATTTTGATAATATGCCTTTCTATGGGTTAGCAGAAGCCAAGGTTGGAGGAAGAGATGTTGTAATTTCACAATCAGGTTTCTCAGGCGAGGCCGGTTATGAAATATACTTAAGAAATGCAACTTTATATGCTGAAGATATGTGGAATGCAGTATTGGAAGCAGGAAAAAAACACAGCTTGATGGTTATTGCTCCTGCTCACCATAGAAGAATACAAGCAGGTATTCTTTCTTGGGGACAAGACATGGATCAACAACACAATCCATTTCAATGTAATTTAGGATATCAAGTTTCATTATCTGGTAAAGGTGAATGGAATAAAAAAGCAGATTATGTTGGAAAAACTGCTTTAGAGAAAATGGGAGCAGATATTAAAGCTGGAAAAAAACCTTATAAACTTCAATTAGTTGGAATGGAGTTGGGTGGAAAACCAATTGATGATTATGCACCTGACTTTTGGTTAGTTTCACCTGAAAATGGAGGTGATCCTGTTGGATTTATTACTTCACCCTGGTGGCATCCAGAAAAGAAAACTAACATTGCTATGGGATACGTTCCATTTGATGGAACTTTAAATCCCAATGGATTTCCAAAAGGTAAAGTTGGAACTAAATTTAAAGTTCATCTTCCAGAAAAATACTCTGATACTCCAGGAACACCTGTGGATGCTGTAGTTGTGGATATTCCATTCAAAGAGTCTTTCAACGCAAATACAAGAGAAGTTGTAAAAGGCTAGAATTTAATAGGGGAGCTAAGTTTAGCTCCCCTTTTCATTTACATGACCAAAGGTTTTTTAATAGCAATTTGCATTATCATTGTTATTGCTTTAATAGTATTTCCATTAATTGTTTCTTATAAAGCTCAAAAAAATAAAAATAAAAAAAATTAATGTTTGCTGAATTTTTAAATATTATTTTTAAGTCAATAAAGTTAGATAAGACACTTTATTCAGATAATAAAAATTTTGGAGAAGCATCTTTATATTTTGCTGGGATTATAATGATCCTAGATGGGATCGCTGGAGCAGTAGCAGCGAATACGATAATCAAAACGGCTATCGCTATGTCTGGTTTAACTGCAATAATTACATGGTTAATATGGGCAATTTTTATTTTTGTAATTGGGGTTAAATTATTCCCAGATAAGCAAACAAAAGTCTCATTTAAAAAAATTTTAACAGCTGTTGGTTTTGCGCATGCTCCTGGTTTGTTGAGGTTTTTTGCTGTCACACCAGATTTGATGATACCAATAATTTTTCTTACACAATTTTGGATTTTTGCAGGTTTAATAATTTCAACTAAACAAATATTAAACTTAAAATCTAATTTTAAATCTTTTGGAATAGTGCTTTTATCTTTTTTAATTATTGCATTTTTGTCTATCTCATTTGTGATGAGTAGAATGAATATGCTTCCAGTTAGTCAAATCAGCTAAAGTGGAAAAATAGTCTTAGATACTCTACAAGATTTACATAATTTAAATCCAGTTAGAATTAAGTTTTGAGTAACACTTTCGTCCTCCTCTTTGCACTCGTCACAAATATTATTTAATTCCTCAGTATCTATACTAAGATTTTTTTCATCAATTTTATCAATCATTATCAGTTAAACCAGCACCTGCCGCACCCTCTTTTAAACTGTCACTTTCCTCTACAAAAGTCCCTTCGGATATCTTGTATAAATTATTCCATTCATCTTCTGTAAAGTTATCTTTATTTTCTAGTAAATTAACCTCAATTGTATTCGCTATCTTTGGAAATGCTTGATCAATAAAATTTGTACAGATATTTACATTTAAATTTAGTAAAAGTTTTTTTTGATCCATATTAACATAAATTTTCTTTCCAATAATTTCTGATGAACGACTTATGAAAGAAATAAAAATTACTGGATAAGCAACATTTTTAAATTCGATTTTTTTAAAATTTTCTAAAATATTTATTTGGTCTAAAAAACTAACACCTAAAGTAATTGGACAGTAAGGATTATTAGATGAAGAGTTATTTTCACTTATTAAATTTAAATTTTCAAATTTACTTTTATTTTTTTCATTAAAATATTCATTTAAGTGCTTAATGCCTGGCAAACCAAATAACTCTAGCAATCTGATACTTTTTCCTGTTTCCTCTGAAACTCCCCATGAATATCCTGCTGCTTTTGAAGATCTTTTGACAGTAGTTTCAATTTCACTCAGTGATTTCATTATTAAATATTAGTTTTATAGACCCATTGCTCGTCATAACTTTTCAGCTCTTTTGGCAGTGGGGCCCCTTGGAACATACAAATTCTTAACCATTTGTCAGATCGTGGATCAAATTTTAGCGCCCCAAAAAAAGATAATTTAAGTCTTAGCATATCAATAGGCATTAAATCTTTACCGATTGTATTATCTTGTATTTCTGAATAAGGAAATTTTTCTACAATAAACGCTCTTCTCACAACATGTCTTAAATCAGAATTTGATATTAAGAACTCAGCAATAGTTAAACTATTTTTTGAAACTAATAATTTGTCATAAAGCTTTTTAATATCTCTAGCTATCGCTAAAGGCTGTTCTAGTTCTGATCCATGCTCTTCGAAACGATCTGCTAATCTTGGCTCTTCTTTATTTTTTGAAATAAACCAAAAGTTTTGATTATTTTCTTTTTCTTCAAAATTAATATCTAAAATATTTGGATACTTTGCTTCAATTATATTGCGCAATTCTTCAACTTTTCTATGTGTTGGAATATTAAAATATTTTTCTTCATCTGAGCTCATTTCTTTTACCAAAGGATTAACTATATCGTTATAAGGTTCCATCATTATTGATACAATATATTCAACACATTCCTCACAAGTTTTTTCCTCTAACCATAGATATATTTTGTCAAAAGGATATTCGACCTCAAAATTAAAATCTTTATCTATAAAGTTTAAAAATTTTTCAACATTCTTTAATAATGAAGAAATTTTTTTTTTTTGATATTCGCTATCAGTATTCCAGCTTGTAATATTTCTTAATGATTTTTTTACACAATCTATAAATAAATCACTATCTTGATTTTTTACATTTTTAATTTCTCTAATTTTTTTAAGAGCTCTTTCTCTACTTAAAATCCAATTATTTAATAAAGTTGGGTGATTGACTATAAATGGAGCCATGCCTAAGCCTGTAGAATTACCAATTCCTAAGTTTTTACAAATATTATCGTCTAGTTTAACGGCTTCTTTTGGATTTTTGTAATAAGCAACATGATTAACTTGATCAAATGTAAATTGTCTTACCAAATAAACCAACATCATTTCCAATCTAAATGGGCCATTAATTTCCTCACGATTTTTAATTCTAAATCGATCTGCAAGACCAAATTTACCTGAACCATATACTGCTGTAGTTCTATATAAATAGCCAACTTTTGATAATAAGTTTAAGTCTGGTTGCTTGCCGTTACTCAAACTTTCTACTACGTGATTGTAAATTCTTACTGACTTGTTTGCTCTTGATAAAGTTAATTCTTTATATGAAAGTCTACCAACTTCTTGTTTTGGAACTTCATTTTTTAATCTCTCAATATCTTTCTTAGCTGGAACTCCATCGTATAATGTAAAAGCAGCATCCCATTTTGTAGCAATAACTCTATCTGATCTTTCCTCATCTTTAATTTCATTTGCAAAACAAACTAAAGAATAAACTCTTGTATTTTTTCTAAATGAATAAACAGCCTCCCCAAAACCATTTTCATTTAAATTAAATAAATCTCTTTTATATTCCCATTCTTTAAATTCATTTAAAAAACTTCTTAAAAAAGATAATTTAGATTGATGAAAAGATCCCAACCTTGATAATTTCATTATTTTATTTGGATTTCTAAGTTTAACTTTCATAATTAAATAGATTTATAAAAATTGTACCAGTTATTTCCAAGTATTCCATGTGTCTCGGTAACAGAAAATCCTACTTTTTTAAGACCTTTTTCAATATTTGAAAAGCCTCTTGCGTCAAGAAACCAATCAGGTTGCTTGGGAAAGCCAGGTTTATTTTTTGTTCCTTCTCCATAATTTTTACTTTTTGACCAAGAACCATTTCTCATCCATTCAACAACAGTATCTGGATGATCTAAACAAAGATCAGAACCTATTCCAATTTTTGTTACATCCATTATTTCAGCTGTTTTTGCAATCATCTCACAAAAGCTCTCAAGAGTACAATTTGAATTATTTTTCAAATGATGGGGATACAACGACAAACCCAACATTCCACCACTATCACTTAAGGTTTTTAATAAATCTGAGGATTTGTTTCTTTTAGCTGGATGCCAAAAAGTAGGATTGGCATGAGTAATCGCAATTGGTTTATCACTTAACTCAATGGCATCAAGTGTACTTTTTTCTGCAGAATGTGACATGTCAACTACAAGACCAATTCTATTCATTTCTCTTATTACCTCACGACCAAAATTGGTAACTCCACTATCTACTTTTTCATAACAACCTGTTGCTAGTAAAGATTGATTATTATAAGTCAGCTGCATAAATCTACATCCTAATTGATGTACTTTTTCAACAAGATTTATATCGTCCTCAATTGGTGAACAATTTTGAAAACCAAAAAATATTGCTGTTCTATTTTCTTTATTAGCTTTATCAATATCTTGAAAATTCTTACCAGGAAAAATTAAATCAGAGTTTTCAAGAAATAATTTTTCCCATTTTTTTATTTCAACTTTTAATTCATCAAAATCTTCATGGTAAACAATAGTAACATGTACAGCATCTAAACCAGCAGATCTATTGATTTCGAAAATTTTTCTAGACCAATTACAGTATTGAAGATTGTCGATTTTATAATTCATAGTACTTCTAACTTTAATCAATATGCATTTTAAATACTATTAATTTTATTGAAATTTTAAGTTAATTTTGAAATAAATAGTTTGATCAATTTTTCATGAAAAAAAATACAAAATTAAAAGTTTCTATCGTTATGGGAAGCCAATCTGACTATAAAATAATGAAACTAGCAGAAAATACCTTGAAAAAAATTGGAGTTTTGTTTGAAACAAAAATTATATCGGCTCACAGAACACCAAAAAGAATGTATGAATATGCTAGAAAAGTTGAGCAAAATCAGATTGGAGTAATAATTGCGGGTGCTGGGGGTTCTGCACATCTTCCAGGTATGATATCTGCACTTACACATGTGCCAGTTCTTGGTGTCCCTGTTGAAAGTAAAAAGCTTAAAGGTTTAGATAGTTTGTTATCCATCGCACAAATGCCAAAAGGAATACCTGTTGGGACGCTTGCTATTGGAGAAGATGGGGCTATTAATGCCGCTTTACTTGCTTCAGCAATAATTGCTAACCATGATCCAAATGTTCGAAAAAAACTTAAAAATTTTAGGACTTCACAAACTAAATCTGTAAAGAAAATCCCAAAATAAAATGTCTGAAATTAGTCTTGGTATAATTGGGGGCGGACAACTAGGAAGTATGCTTGCAATAGCAGCTAAAAAATTAAACATAAAAACTGTTATTTTTTGTGATGATATAGACGCGCCAGCACAAAATTTTTGTGATCAATTTATTAATGGAAACTATTATGATAAAGAAAAAATATCAGAATTTATAAATCATGTTGATGTAGTTACCTATGAATTTGAAAATATACCATTTGAAACATTGAACGAAATAAATAAAGTAAAGCCAGTTTTTCCAAAACCCTCTGTAAATAGATTAATTCAACATCGGATAGCTGAAAAAGATTTTATCAACAAATTAAATATTAGAACAACAAGATATGTTTCTATCGAAAAAAAAACAGACATAGATGCTCTAGAAGATTTTTTACCTGGAATATTGAAAACAACAACATTAGGATACGATGGTAAAGGACAATATCCAATAAATTCTATTAAAGATTTTAATTCTTTAAATATTGATTTTTCAAAAGGATATATTCTAGAAAAGCTTGTCAAATTAAAACAAGAAATATCAGTAGTTATAACTAGATTTGGTAATAATAAGTATGAAATTTATGAGCCGATAGAAAATATTCATGAAGATCAAATTCTCAAACATTCAAGAATACCTGCTAATATTAACGATAAGATTTTTACACAATCTAAAGAATGGGCTATGCATATTGCAGAGGAATTAAAATATATTGGAACATTGTGTGTAGAATATTTTATAGATAGAAATGATAACCTATACGTAAACGAAATAGCTCCAAGGGTGCATAACTCAGGGCACTTAACAATTAATGCCTTTAATATAAGTCAATTTGAAAATCACGTAAGAGCAGTTTGTAATTTAAATCAAATTCCATTAAAAAAAATATCAAATGCTAAAATGATTAATTTACTTGGAGCTCAGATTTTAAATTATAGAAATTCAACAAAATTAAAAGCTAACGAATTTTTCTTTGATTATTTAAAAAAAGAGATAAAAGAAAAAAGAAAAATGGGTCATATAACAATATTACTATAAATGCTAAGATCAATTGAAGGTAATTTTGATAATTCTGAAGTTAATGAACTTCTAACTAAACATTTTATTGAGTTAAGAGCTGCATCTCCAGAAGGAAGTGCACATGTATTAGATATTCCTGGTTTAAAAGTGTCATCTATAAAATTTTGGAGCTTATGGAAAAATGAATTATTGATAGGTTGTGGTGCACTAAAGTTTCTTAGCGATGAGCATGGAGAATTTAAGTCAATAAGAATTCACGATAATTTTAGAAAACAAGGTAATGGTATCATTGTTATAGATCATCTAATAAATGAAGCGAAAAAACTTAAAATCAAAAGATTAAGTATTGAGACTGGAGCGGGAGATTTTTTTATACCTGCTAGAAAACTGTTTGAAAAATCTGGTTTTACTGTGTGCGAACCTTTTGCGCACTATAAAGAAGACGCTAATTCTGTTTATTTAACTAAGCTTATTGACACAAAATAGTATTAAATACTGATAATCGATATATTTTGTTGACAAACCTCCACAAAATCTAAACAAAGCCATGATTACTTAATTATAAGTAATAATTAAATATAACAAAAAGTAAGAAGAAAAATATGAGTCTACAAGGAAAAGTAAAATGGTTCAATCCAACCAAAGGTTTTGGTTTTATTGAAAGAGAAGATAAAGAAAAAGATGTGTTTGTACATGTTTCAGCAGTAAGAGATGCTGGTATGAACGGTTTAGATGAGGGTCAAGCTTTGACTTTCGATGTTGAAGATGGTCCTAAAGGTCCTTCAGCAGTTAACTTAAAAACTGCATAATTTCACACTTCCTAATTGGCTGGAAACATAAGTTTAAATATAAAATTATTTAAAAATTTTCAGCCAATAACCAATAAGTTGCTAAACAATCTTTCAACACAATTATTTTTTAAAAGATTATATTTAAAAATATTAAATTAAAAATTTTATGATTGGAATATTAGGTGGAATGGGTACTCAAGCAGGTTTAGATTTTTGTAATAAGCTTGCTATTTTAAATAGGGGTAAAATTGATCAGGAGTATCCTTTATTTTTACTTTATAATAAATCAAATATTCCGGGAAGACCAGAATCTATTGGTTCGCAAACTAGTAATTTATCAAATAAATCTACTAACAAGGATAGCAGGTTAAAGTACAATAAAGTTTTAAAGAGCTTGCTTAAGGGATGTAAATTATTAGAAAAGAATAAATGTAAATTTATTGTCATACCATGCAATACAGCGCATTATTGGTTTGATGATTTGCAAAAAAAAATAAATATTCCTATAATTAATATGCCTAAAGAAGTTTTTAAATTTACTAAGAAAAATTGTAAGAAAAATTCAAAAGTTGGCCTATTAGCTACCGAGGGAACATTGAAAACAGGTGTTTATAAAAATATTTTTAATAAAAACTATCAGTTAATTCAACCTCCACAAAATCTTCAAATAAATTCAGTAAACAAAGCAATAAAATGTGTCAAAATGGGGAATGTAAAGGCTGCGGAAAAATTAATTAAACCAGCTATAAATTTTTTAATTAAAGAAAAATGCAAAAAAATAATTTTGGGTTGTACCGAACTTCCTATTGCTATCTTTGCTTTTAAATCATTCAAAAAAGTAAAATCTTCAAAAATATTTTTAGATCCTAATCTAATTTTGGCTCATTCTGCAATGTCTAGACATAAAAATTGATTAATGCCTAGAAATATAGAAAAGCCTTATGTGTTAAGAGTTGCTGAATTAATTTATTTAAAAATAATAGAAATTAAAAGACAAAATCCTGAAATTAATAACATACAAGCTTTCGAAATATTCATGTCCTCAAAAGATTATGATTTTATTAGCTCAGGTGAATTTCATAATAAATGGTTTTTAGAACTTAAAAAAAACAAATTTATTGATAAGGTTACAAAAAAAAAAATTAACAATGAAACTCTAAGACTTCTTGAATTGCAGAAAGATTCTATGATAAAATTTTTAATGAAAATACCTAAATTATATTATACAAAAACCCACTTTCCACTAGAGATATCTCAAAGAGCTTTTGATCATCTTTGGCGAGTATGCGAAAGTTATGAAATGTGGTGTAAAGAAACTAATCAAAAAAAACTGATCAAATTAAATCTTGATTAATTTATAGTTAATTTTTTTCTCGCAATTTCTATTCTTTTTTTTATTAAATTTTTAAATTTTTGACTAAATTTCTTTCGATTATTTTTTTCTTGAACTGTATCTTTAATATAATTTAATGGATATTTTCCTGTTTCATTTTTAACGGCTGTATTTGCTCCATATTGTAATCCTGCTTGAACCACATTTCCTGAGCTTACTACAGTTAAACTAGGACCGAGCAACGCTGTTGTTTGCAAACAACCTGTAAGAAAAACTAAACTTAAAATAATAAAATATAATTTTAAATTTTTCATAAGCTAGATAACAATTAATACATTTTTGTAGATTCAACTCAAGATTGAATATAGCTTATTTATCAAAAATTATTGAGATTATTTTTATAATTATTCTATAAAACAAAATGATCAAAGTTTTCCCATTTTTATTTATTATACTTTGGTCTTCAGCTTTTATAACCACTAAGCCTATTATTGATAATAGCGACCCATTTGCTGCACTAGCTTTTAGGTTTGCCATAGTTGCTTTTGGTTTTTTTATATTTTCTGTTCATTCAAAGCATAAAGTAATAGTAAGCAAAAAAAAATTTTTAGAATCCTTTTTAAGCGGAGTACTCTTTCATGGTTTTTATCTTGGTGGGGTATTTTTTTCAATTTCAAGAGGGATGCCAACGGGTATCGCTGCTTTAATTGTAACTCTTCAACCAATATTAACAAATGCTTTAAGTGGACCAATCTTAAATGAGAAAGTTTCTTCAAGCCAATGGTTAGGCGTCGTATTAGGATTTATAGGTGCAGGACTTGTTTTGGGTCTTGATATAGGCTCTGAAATACCTACTATAGGATTAATTGCAACAATTATAGCTTTGCTCGCTATTACTTTTTCCACATTATGGCAAAAAAAACTGAGTAATAAACTGCCTTTACCCGTAAGTAATATGAATCAAGCACTTGGTGGATGTATTTTTCATTTATTAATAATTTTTATATTTACTGAACCTTATATTGATTTTTCAAAAACTTTTATAATTGCAATGAGTCATCAAATATTTTTGGTATCGTTTGGTGCATTTACAATATTAATGTATTTAATAAAAAAAAATTCAGCAAGTAAAACAGTTTCTATATTCTTTTTAATACCAGCAACATCTGCTTTTATGGCGTGGTTCTTCTTAAATGAAAATTTAACTAGATTAGATTTAATTGGATTTCTTATCACCTCTGTAGGTGTCTACATTGCAACAAGAGATTAAAAAGATTTAAAGCCAAACTCTAACGATGCATCTGTGATAGAGTGATACAAAGATTCTCCAAAACTTCGTAACGCAAACAATCTTACTTTGTTTGGATTGTCATTCAACTTATCAATAGTGACGGTTATTCCATTATAAGTTGAATTTATGGAATTATTTTTCTTTAATATGTTGAAATTAAATGGGCACCCTTTTTTTAAAACTTCTATTGTCTCTTTTCCCTCAACTTCAATGATACCTCTTGAATGTGATAAATCTGTTATGGCAAAGTCTGTATCTTTAAATTCGTTTAGAATATTTTTAATTAAATCTTTTTTTAATGATACTAGGAGCCAGTTCTTTGGCCCATTCCACATAATCCTAGTATTATCATTAAACACCACGGTTAAAGGTTCATTTTTAAGTTTTAAACCATCAACATCAATACCCTCAAATGAAACAGAAGAGTTTTTATACTGAACTATTTGAACAATAAGTAAATTTTTATTTTCAGATATTTTTAGTAGATCATTTTCATTCTTACCCTCATAATCTCCAAACTGACCTGTTGTGTGAACATTTGCCAAAGCTGAAATTAAATTCATGATCTAACCCTTTCACCTTTTGGATCTACATAATGTGATGAAACTATTTCTACTGGGATTACTTTATTTTTAAGAGGTGACATTACAAATAATTTTTCACCAATCATATTTTTTCCATCTTTTAATATTGCCAAAGAGAAAGGATTGTCATATTCAACACTCCAACATGATGCTGAAATATGCCCCAACTTTGGATTTGGTAAAGGTGCATTAGCATCTTTAACTAAATGAGACCCTTCTGGAATACTTGTTTTTTTGTCTAGCGGGACAACTCCTACTACTCTTTGTCTGTCATTTGCTGTAAAAGCTACTCTTTGAAGTGATCTTTTTCCGATAAAATCTTTCTTTTTACTCACAAGACCTTCTAAAGCGTTGTCATAAGGTATTGTTCTTCCATCAAGTTCTGACCCAGCAACATGTCCCATTTCAATTCTCAAGGTTGATAATGCTTCTGTACCGTAGGGTTGGATTTTAAACTTCTCACCAACTTCCATAATTTTTTCCCACATAAAAATTCCGTTGTCAGATTCGACATTAACTTCATATGCAAGCTCACCGGAAAAAGATATTCGAAATATTCTAGCTTTTACTCCAAATAAATCTCCTTCCATGTAACCCATAAAAGGCAATCCTTCATTAGATACATCTAAATTTGGGAATAATTTTTGTAATACATCTCTAGATTTTGGTCCAGCAACAGCTGCTCCTGCCCATTGTTCTGTTGTTGAAACAACATTAACATTTAATTCAGGCCATACTAATTGTAAGTAATATTCTAAATGTGAGAGAACGTTTGCTGCTTGTGCCGTTGTCGTAGTCATATGATAGTGATTTTCAGAAATTCTTGTGGTTGTTCCATCGTCCATAACAATACCATCTTCTCTCAACATTACTCCATACCTGGCTTTACCGACTGGTAATTTTAACCAAGCATTAGTATAGACTCTATTTAAAAACTCTGCTGCATCTGGCCCTTTTATATCAATTTTACCAAGTGTAGTTACATCACAAACACCAACATTTGTTCTAACATTTTTTGCTTCTCTCTTAGATCCTTCAAATAAATTTTCATTTCCCCTCTTATAATATCTAGGTCTTAACCAAACACCTGCATCAACGAAAACAGCATTATTTTTTTCATGCCAATCATGCATAGGGGATTTCCTTGTTGGTTTTGAATGTTTTCCAACTTCTCTTCCAACAATTGCACCAATTGAAATAGGTGTATATGGAGGTCTAAAAGTAGTATGACCTACAGCTGGAACAACTTTATTTTCAATTTCTGATACCAACTGTAATCCATTTAAATTACTTGTTTTACCTTGGTCAGTTGCCATACCAAGCGTAGTGTATCTTTTGACATGCTCGATTGATCTATAACCTTCTCTAAGAGCTATTTCGATATCTGATACAGCTACATCATTTTGAAAATCTAAAAATCTTTTATAATTTTTTCCTGCTGGTAATGGAACACACCAAAACTTATCGTGTTTAGAAGATTTTTTTTCAACTACATTTGGGACACTTACTTCATTATCATTATCAGTAATTTTTTTTGACAACTCTCTTCCTTTTGCAAAAGAAGTTTGTAAAGTTTCTTCTAAAGAGAATACCCCGTTAGCCGCTCCTAAAGTTGTCTCTTGTTGTTTTGATACCCCAGGAACAAATGCATCAATTTCCTCTTTAAACTTAGTTTTATTTCCTGATTGAGACGCTAAATGAATAGACGGTGTCCAAAAACCAGAAACACATATACAATCACATTTAATATTTTCTATTTTTCCAAGTTGTTTTTTGTCATCAGAAATACTCGCTACATCAGCAGATTTTACTTTTTTATATCCTTGCGCTGCAACTACAACATAAGAATTTTTTATATTTATTCCTAAACTTTTTGCCTCATCAATAATTTCTGATTCAGGATTTTTTCTTGAATCTAATACTGTTGGTTGCACTCCATGTTTTTGAAATTCAATAGCTGTTTCGTATCCACTGTCGTTATTTGTAAATATCAATGGATTTTTTCCAACTAAAACTCCATAAACTTTTAAGTATTCTTTAGCAGCAGAAGAAAGCATTACACCTGGCGTATCATTATTTCCAAAAACTATTGGTCTTTCAATAGATCCTGATGAAATTAAAACCTCTTTTGCTCGGATGTACCATAATCTTTTATTTGGGTGATATTTTTTAGTTTTTGGTAAATGATCACTTACCTTTTCCGACATTACAAGCATGTTGTGATCATAATAGCCAAAGATTTGAGATCTATTTTTTACCACAACATTAGGCATTGTTTTCAGTTCAGCAATTATTCCTTCGGCCCAATCTTTTCCTGATTGGTTTCCAATATTCACATCATCTGTTAATAAAGAACCGCCAAATCTTGGCTTGTCTTCTGCTAAAATAACTTTTGCTCCATTTTTTGCAGCTGCATATGCGCTAGACAAACCCGATGGTCCTGATCCAGCTATCAATAAATCACAATATTCATATTTATGCTCATATCTCTCTTTATCATGTTTAGTAGATGCTACACCTAATCCAGCTGCTTTTCTTATAAATGGCTCATAAATTCTGTACCAAAAACTTTTTGGCCACATAAAAGTTTTATAATAAAATCCTGCAGGTAGAAAAATCTTTAAAAAATTATTGATTGCGCCAATATCAAAATTAACACTTGGCCAACAATTTACACTTTTTGCCTCTAAACCCTCAAATAATTCTTGCTCAGTTGCTTTAATATTTGGCTCAGTTTCATTATTTCTGTAAAGCTGCACTATTGCATAAGGTTCATCTACTCCTGCTCCAAAAAAACCTCTCGGCCTATGATATTTAAAACTTCTACCAACTAAATGTACACCATTTGCAAGTAAAGCAGATGCCAAAGTATCACCCTCATATCCAAAATATTTTTTTCCATTAAATTTAAATGATAATTTTTTATCCCTATTGATTAATCCAACATTTTCTAATCTAAATTCTTGAGACATTAGGCAACTTCCTCTTCAGCTTTAAAAGTTTTAAATATTTCGTGAGTTGCAGTATCTCTCTCTACTTTTATCCATTGTCTGCATCCTGAAATATGTTGCCATAACTCTAAATGTTTTCCTCTTAAACTTTTTCTATTGTAAACGAAGTTGTCCCATTCTTGATCAGAAATTTCTTTGTTCAACTCTGGCCTTTTAACACTTGCATCTCCGCCATAAGAAAATTCAATTTGTGGTCTCATTCCACAATGTGGGCATTTAATATAGAGCATTTATGATATCCAGGTTTTCGTTCCGAGTCCCTTTTCGTCAATTAAATGACCAGTATTAAATCTGTTTAAACTATATCCTGCATTTAATTCATGAACTCTATCTTGAGCGATTGTGTGTGCAAATGTCCAGCCAGATGCGGGTGTTGCTTTAAAACCTCCATAACACCAACCACAATTTAAATACAAACCATCTATATGAGTTTTGTCAATTATGGGAGATCCATCCATTGACATATCCATTATACCACCCCAAGTTCTAAGCATTTTTAACTTACTTAAAAAAGGCATCATCGCTATACCTTCAGTTAAAACATGTTGCAAAGTTGGTAGATTTCCTCTTTGTGCGTAACTATTATATCCATCTAGATCTCCACCCATAACCATTTCGCCTTTATCTGATTGACTAATATAAAAATGTCCAGCACCAAAAGTTACTACGCTATCTAAAACAGGTTTAACTGGTTCTGAAACACATGCTTGAAGAAGATGAGTTTCTATTGGTAAAGTCATATTTAATTTTTCAGCTAAAATATTTGTGCTTCCTGCAACGCATAAACCAACTTTTTTAGCTTTAATATTTCCACGAGATGTTCGAATACCATTTATTTTTCCAGCAGAAACATCAAAACCAATTACCTCACAATTTTGAATAATATCAACTCCCATGTCATCTGCTTGACGAGCATAACCCCATGCTACTGCATCATGTCTTGCAGTTCCTGCACTTGGTTGCATCAGGCCACCAAAAATTGGAAATCTTACATTTTCAGAAAAATCAGCCATTGGAATAATTTCTTTAACCTGTTCTCTATTTAAAAGAACAGCATCTATTCCATTTAACCTCATCGAATTACCTCTTCTCGCATAAGCATTCATTTGCGCATCTGAGTGAGCTAGATTAATAATTCCTCGAGGAGAAAACATTACATTGTAATTTAGGTCTTGACTCATCTTTCTCCATAAATCCATTCCAAATTCACTGAATAATCCGTTTTCGTCATACATGTAATTAGATCGGATGATTGTAGTATTACGTCCTACGTTACCACCTCCAATCCATCCTTTTTCGATGATCGCAACTTTTGTAATTTTATGTTCTTTTGCAAGATAATATGCTGTAGCAAGTCCATGGCCACCTCCACCAATAATTACTACATCATATTCTTCTTTTGGTTCCGGGTCCTTCCATGCTAAATCCCAATTTTGATGATTAGAAAAAGCATTTTTGACTAAATTAAATATAGAATATTTCTGCATCCTCCAATTTTATAGGAAAGAATCTAAATAGTGCTTATTTTTTTTATATATATTTTTTAGAAGTTTCCAAAGAACTTAAAAAAGGATATGAAGTCTGCAAGTATATGTTTTAATTTAAAGGATTTTAAATGAGTGAAGTAAAATCGGATATTCAAATAGCTAGAGAAGCTAAAATGCAACCAATAAATGATGTTTTAGCAAAAATAAATGTGCCAGATGAAAGTGCAGCATTTAGTCCGATGGGGCGACATATTGCTAAGATTAACTTGGAATATCTAGATACACTAAAAGATAAGCCAGATGGTAAATTAATTTTAGTTACAGCTATTACACCAACACCTGCGGGTGAAGGTAAAACTACAACTTCCGTCGGACTTCATGATGGATTGAATAAAATAGGAAAAAAATCAATTGTTTGTTTAAGAGAGCCAAGTTTAGGTCCCTCTTTTGGAATGAAAGGTGGAGCTGCTGGAGGAGGATATGCTCAAGTAGTCCCAATGGAACAAATTAATCTTCATTTTACTGGAGACTTTCACGCAATAACATCTGCCCATAATTTATTATCAGCACTAATTGATAACCATATTTATTGGGGAAATAAATTAGACATCGATGTTAGAAGAGTTGTTTGGAAAAGAGTTATGGATATGAATGATCGATCATTAAGATCAATAAATATAAATTTAGGTGGTGTGGCCAATGGTTTTCCAAGAGAAGATGGTTTTGATATTACTGTTGCGTCAGAAATCATGGCTATTTTCTGTTTATCAAATGATTTAGAAGATTTAGAAAAAAGAATAGGTAACATTACAATTGCTTACAATAGATCAAAGAAACCAATTTACGCAAAAGATTTAAAAGCTCAAGGACCTATGACTGTGTTGTTGAAAGACGCAATAAGACCTAATGTAACTCAAACTTTAGAAAATAATCCTGCAATAATACATGGTGGACCATTTGCGAACATCGCACATGGATGTAATTCAGTAATTGCAACAAAAACAGGTTTAAAACTTGCTGACTATGTTGTAACTGAAGCTGGTTTTGGTGCTGATTTAGGGGCTGAAAAATTCTTAGATATTAAATGCAGAAAATCAAATTTAAAACCAAGTTGTGTGGTTATAGTTGCAACAATTAGGGCACTAAAAATGCATGGAGGTGTTGCAAAAGATGATTTAAAAAATGAAAATGTAGATGCTCTTAAAAAAGGGTTAGTTAATTTAGAAAGACATATTGAAAATGTTAAAAAATTTGGTTTACCAGTAGCAGTTGCTGTTAATCATTTTATTAAAGATACTGATAATGAAGTTAAAGCTTTAATTGAATTTTGTGAAGGATTAGGGGTAAAAGCAAGTCTTTGTACTCACTGGTCTAATGGTGGTGAAGGAACTAAAGAACTGGCAGAACACGTTGTAGATCTATGTGAAAAAAATCAGGCTAAATTTAAATTTTTATATGAGAGTAATACTCCTCTATTTAAAAAAATTGAAACTATTGCAAAAGAAATTTATAGAGCTGATGAAGTAATAGCTGATACAAAAATAAGAGATCAATTGAAAACTTTTGAGGAAGCTGGTTACGGTGAACTACCTATTTGTGTTGCAAAAACACAATATAGTTTCTCAACAGACCCAAATTTAAAAGGGGCACCAACTGGTCATTCTTTACCAATTAGAGAAATTAGGCTCTCATCTGGTGCTGAATTTATTGTGGTAGTTTGTGGAGCTATAATGACAATGCCTGGGTTACCACGAGTTCCAGCAGCTGACTCTATTAGATTAAATGATAAGGGCGAAATTGAAGGACTATTCTAAATTAAGATAATTTAACCAATTCTCTAATTCTCTCATTCTAGATTTTTTATCTAATTTTTTATTTTCTTCCTCTATATTTTTAATATGAATATTTATTTCATCCTCGTCCGCAAATGCGCCTTTATCTAAAAGTCTTTTTTTTCTGAAAATAATTAAATTTATCATTTTATTATAAGTTATTTCAGGATGGTATTGGAGGCCCCATATATCACATTCACCTACTTTAAAACTGAGTGCTTGCACTTTGTTAATTGAATTTGAAGCTAATAAAATTGAATTTTTAGGCATTGTTACAACCTCATCAAAATTAAAAGCAGGTGTATTAAATCTTAAACTTTTGTTTTTGTATAATGGATGTTTTAAACCATTTTCATTAATTTTTATATCAAACGCAATTCCTTTCTGGGAACCATTTGTACATTTTTTTACCTCACCTCCTGCAGCAGTCACAGCTACTTGCATTCCCCAACAGATTGCTAAAATTTTTTTAATTTTTTTTTGACACTCTTGCATAAATTTGATTTGCCTTTTTATCTCTGGAGTTGCGTTGTAAATATTTAAACTACTTCCGCCCCAAATCAGGCCATCATAACTAACAAGATTGTTGGTTATTTCTTGAATATTTTTATCTGATGAGGGGTTTGCAACATCAATTACTAGATTGTCAGTAAAATAGCTAAGACTATGTTTTAAACTTTCTGTATG
Source organism: uncultured Pelagibacteraceae bacterium (assembly GCA_902622655.1). GTDB lineage: Bacteria > Pseudomonadota > Alphaproteobacteria > Pelagibacterales > Pelagibacteraceae > Pelagibacter. The sequence goes on from CACNQY010000001.1 coordinate 45,891, forward strand.
TGTTTGAATACCTGCGACAGTGAACTGTTTATTTTCCTCTGTTGGATTACCTTCAACAATTAAAATTTTTTTCATTTAAATAATTCTCCAGAAATACTTTTTTTATACATTTCTTTTAAATCTTGCTTACTTATTTCTTTTGGGTTACCTACTGTTGATGGGTCTTCGAAAGCCATCAAGGATAATTCCTCTAAATCAATATTACTACAATCCATAACTTCCGATAATTTATGTGGAATATTCAAATTATTTCTTAATTTTAAAATCCAATCTAAAAAACTATCAAAACTTTTATTCAAGTTAAGATAATCACAAATAGAAATTATCTTATTTTCAATTGATGATTTATTAAATGTTAACACATAGGGCATAAATATTGCATTAGATAATCCATGGTGCACATTAAATTTTCCATTTACTGGGTGGCTCAATGAGTGAATTGCTCCAAGTCCTTTCTGAAATGCAGCTGAACCCATTGATGCTGCAGCAAGTAAATCCATTCTAGCATTAACGTCATTTCCATTTTTAAAAGCCTTTAGTAAAGAATTTTTTATTAATTTCATTCCTTCAATTGCCATACCATCAGCCATTGGATGATATCCACGCGCACAAAAAGCTTCTAAATTATGAGCTAATGCATCCATTCCAGTTGCAGCGGTTAATCTTGGAGACAAATCTATAGTAAGTAAAGGATCTAAAATTACAATTGAAGGTAACATTTTTGGGTGAAAAATAATTTTTTTTGCACCAGTATCTTTGTTAATTATCAAAGACGCTCGTCCAGCTTCAGATCCTGTGCCAGCTGTAGTTGGAACAGCAATTATTTTTGAAATTTTTGAACTATCAGCTCTTTTCCAATGATCACCAATATCTTCAAAGTCCCATAGAGGTCTTGATTGATTGCACATAAATGCTATTGCTTTTCCAACATCTAAACCACTTCCACCTCCTAAAGCTACTACACCATCGCAACCCAAAGTGTTGTAAACTTTAACTCCTTCCTCAACGTTTTCACCAAATGGATTTCCCGTAAAATTAGAAAAAGTAGAAAGATTTTTAAAATTTTTTTTTAAATTCAATATTATGTTTTTTATAATTTCTAAATTTATTAAATCTTTGTCGGTTACAAATAGTGGGTTAGAAATGTTTAGCTCTTTACAGGCTAAAGATAAATCCTCTATTCTATTCTCACCTATCCACATCGTGGTAGGATAATTCCAATTAATGCCCATAAAAAAATATAATTTTATTTTTTTTAAAATTGTTAGTAAGATATATTTATAAATTTATTAATGATAGGAAAAATTCTATGTCAAAAGTAGCAATCATAGGTGCTGGTCCTTGTGGACTTTCAATTTTAAGAGCATTTGAACATTTAGAAAAAAAAGGAAAAAAAATTCCTGAAATAGTTTGTTTTGAAAAACAAGAAAGTTGGGGTGGACTATGGAACTACAACTGGAGAACTGGCTCTGATCAATATGGAGATCCTGTTCCTAATAGTATGTATAGATACTTGTGGTCTAATGGACCAAAAGAGTGTTTAGAATTTGCTGATTACTCTTTTGATGAACATTTTGGAAAACCAATTCCTTCTTTTCCTCCGCGTGAAGTCTTGCAAGATTATATTTTAGGAAGAGTAAGTAAAGGAAATATAAAAAGTAAGATTAAATTTAATACTCGAGTTACTAACACTATTTATAAAAATGATAAGTTTGAAATTAGCTATCAGGATAAAGTTAATAATAAAATTTTAAATGATACATTTGATTATCTTGTGGTTTCTACGGGTCATTTTTCTGTTCCTTTTATACCTGAATATGAAGGTATGAATTCTTTCCCAGGAAGAATAATGCACTCACATGATTTTAGAGATGCTGAAGAATTCAGAGGTAAAAATGTTATTGTTCTCGGAAGCAGTTATTCAGCTGAAGATGTGGCTCTACAATGCAATAAGTATGGTGCTAAAAGTGTAACTATTGGATACAGGCATAACCCAATGGGATTTAAATGGCCAAAAGGTATGAAAGAGGTTCATTACTTAGATAAGTTAGAAGGAAAAAAAGCTATATTTAAAGATGGAACAGAGCAAGATGCTGATGTAATTATTTTGTGTACAGGCTATCTTCATCATTTCCCATTTTTAGATGAAAGTTTAAAATTAAAAACACATAATAGATTATATCCACCAAAACTTTACAAAGGTGTTGTGTGGCAAGATAATCATAAACTTCTATATTTAGGCATGCAGGATCAGTTTCACACATTTAATATGTTTGATTGTCAAGGATGGTATGCAAGAGATGTGATCATGGGAAAAATCAAAATGCCTACTGATGAAGAAATAGATGAAGACATAAATAAATGGGTTTCAATGGAAGAAAAATTAGAAAATCCTGATCAAATGATTGATTTTCAAACAGAATATACCAAAGAGCTTCATGATATGTCTGATTATCCTAAAATAGATTTTGAATTAATTAGAAAACATTTTAAAGAATGGGAACATCATAAAGTAGAAGACATTCTAACTTATAGAAATAAATCGTTTTCGTCTCCTGTAACTGGATCTGTTGCACCAATCCATCACACACCTTGGGAAAAAGCGATGGATGACTCAATGAAAACTTTTTTAAATAAATAAAAAATTAATAATTTATTTTTAATTTCTTATTTTTAGTAATTGCACTTAATAATGCAATCATTAATGGAATTTTTTTCTTATTAATTTTTCTTAAAACATAGGGTGCAATTTCATTTGCTAAATCAGCACCCTCAATGGTGTCATTTCTCATAAATTTCTTTTTAGCACTTTTAAAAGGGAATCCTTTACCTAAGTATTCTCCCATTTTGCTGTTTCTACCTCCTACAGCGCTCACATAAAGGTCTCCAATACCAGCTAAACCGTTAACAGTTTCTTCTTTTCCTCCAAAAAATTTAATCAAATATTTCATTTCATCTATAGACTTTCTGAATAAAGCAGAGGATGTGTTATTTCCTTGACCTGATCCAATTATCATTGAATAAATATTCTTGATAGCAGAGGAAAACTCAACACCTTTTACATCTGAAGAATATTCTGTTTTGTAATAATTAGTTGAAATCATTTTTCCAATTTTTTTTGCAATAGTTTTATTTTTATTTGCTATTACAGTATAACTTTTTACCTTCCTGGCTAATTCTTTTGCTAAACAAGGTCCTTTTAATATTGAAATATTTAAATTGTTTTTGTTTATATTTAATTGCTCAGACATACTAATTAATTTTTTACTTTTTTTTTGAAATTTTAAACCTTTTGTTAAAACAAGTATTAAAGTTTTTTGTTTAAGATCTTTTAGATAATTTTTTATCATATCTATACCTAATGAGCTTACAGCAACTACTATTAAGTCCCATTTTTCACTAAGAAGTTCAGGATTAAATTTCTTAATATTAAGTTTATTTGATAAGTTAATTTTTAGGGCTGGATGAAATTTTTTTTTATTTTTTAATTTTCTTAGTAAATTTGAGTTATATGGTTCAGTCAAAGTTACTTTTTGATTATTGTCTATTAAAGGGACAGAGAAAGCTGCACCCATTGCCCCTGCTCCAATTATTAAAACTTTTTTCATAAATATTATGCTAAAGTTTTTTTAATTGCTTGCTGCCAACCTTGCAATAAGTGATTTCTTAATTTTTTATCAATTTTTGGCACAAATTCCTTATCTTTTCTCCATGTATTTTTAATATGATTTAATGATTTAAATTCTCCAATTTGGTAACCTGCTAACAGAGCGGCTCCGAAAGCAGTTGTTTCTAAAATTTTAGGTCGAAGTACTTTTAAATTAATTATATTTGCCAAAAATTGCGAAAACCAATTATTAGTTATCATACCACCATCAATTTTAACTATTCTGGGTTTTAAACCGTCTTTATTCATTGAATAAAATAAGTCATTACTTTGATAAGCAACTGACTCTAGGGTTGCTCTAACTAAGTTTTTCCAATCACTATCTCTTGTAAGCCCTGTTATCAACCCTCTTGCATCAGGTCTCCAGTAAGGAGCCCCTATTCCACTAAAAGCTGGGACAACATAAACTTCATCATTACTTTTTGTTGATTTAGCTATTTTTTCAGTTTCGAAAGCATTGTTTATTAGTTTAATTTTATCTCTTAACCATTGCACACCTGCTCCAGCTATGAAAATAGATCCTTCAAGAGCATACGTGGTCTTATTATTCAATCGATAACAAATTGTGGTTAATAACTTATTTTTTGAATTAATTTTTTTTGATCCCGTATTCATTATTATAAAAGCGCCTGTACCATAAGTACTTTTAGTTGATCCTTTTTCAAAACAAGCTTGTCCTACAGCTGCAGCTTGTTGATCTCCTAACACAGCAGAAATGGTTATTTCTTTTCCTGTAACTCTCTTATCTGTTTTTCCAAAATTATCTGCAGAATTTTTTACCTCTGGCAAAATATTCTTTGGAATTTTTAATTTCTGTAAAATTTCATTATCCCATTTATTATTATTAATATTAAATAACATGGTTCTGCTTGCGTTAGTGGCATCGGTTAAATGCTGTTTACCTTTAGTTAGTTTCCAGATTAAAAAGGTGTCTACTGTACCAAACAATAAATTATTTGTTTTTAATAACTTTTTTGAAACTTTTACATTATCTAAAATCCATTTTATTTTAGTAGCAGAAAAATAAGGATCTATAAACAACCCTGTTTTTTTTCTAAAAATATTTTCATAATTTTTATTCTTAAGAGATTTACAATATTCCTGGGTTCTTCTATCTTGCCAAACAATTGCATTATAAATAGGTTTTCCAGTTTTTTTATTCCACAAAATTGTAGTTTCTCGTTGATTTGTAATTCCAATTGTAAGTATATGACCTTTTAAACTTTTAGCTTTTTTGATTACCTGTTTTAACGCTTTAAATGTTGTCGACCAAATTTCATCTGGATTGTGTTCTACCCAACCATTTCTTGGAAAGTATTGTTTAAATTCGTATTGAGATATAAATTGAATATTGCCTTTGATATCAAAAAGCACTACCCTCGAGGAAGTTGTACCCTGGTCTATCGAGATAATAAATTTTTTCAAATTACTAATCTATGCCAAGATGTTTTTTTCTTTTTCCAACCCAAGTTCTTATTAAGTTATCAAAAATTAAACCTATAAATGCAACACAGATACCTAAAGTTAAACCGATTCCTGCTCCATTTTTATCTGAAAGTGCTTTTAATATATACTGACCCAGATCCTCTGTTCCAATAAATGCTCCTATGATCACCATAAATAAAGCAAAAACGATAGTTTGATTTAGACCTAGCATCATATGTGGAAATGCTAATGGAAATTCAATTTTTGTTAATCTTTGAAATTTATTAACCCCAGACATTGTTGCAGCTTCATGTAAGCCGACAGGAACGCTTCTTAAACCTTCAATCGTATATCTTGTTGCAGGTATTGTTGCATAAACAATTACAGCAATTAAAACAGAGGTATCTGTAATTCCGAAAAGCATCATTACTGGAATTAAATATACAAACGACGGGAATGTTTGAAATATGTCACATACACCAAGCATAAATGCAGCTGATTTTTTATTCTGAAAACATAAAGTTCCAACTGTAAATCCTATTAAACAAGAAATAACTACTCCAAAAGTTGCCATGTACAATGTAACTAGCGCTCTATCCCACCAAGGGCTTAATGCTATAAATAAAGTTAAACCAGCAACAACTAATGCTGATCGAATACCTCCAATTAAGTATCCTGCTCCAACTGCAAGCACCAATGTAGCAACTGCTGGCATTCTTAAATACAAACCTCTCATCGGCTGAAGCACATCTTGAATTAACCATGTATTGAATGCTTTAATATACACAAAAAAAGTATCAAAAATCCAATCAACTCCTGTATTCCAAAAATCTGCTGTTGATATTCCTTTATTATGGGGAATTTCAAACAAGTAATTAAAACTACCTTTGAAAATAAAAGTCCCAACATATGCAAGAATTATTCCAATTACGAATGAAGCTGAAAAAAATATTACGTTTTTATTTCTTTGGAAAAATGTCAAATTACCAAAATAATCTGTTTGCTTATTTGCCCAAGCTAAAGACATTTTATCAAGAAGAATTGCAATTAAACTAATACACAATCCTGCTTCTAATGCTAATCCAATATTAAGTTGGTTCAAAGCTAATAATAAATTAAATCCCAAACCTTTGGCACCAATGAAAGCAGATATAACTGCCATTGAAAAACAAACCATAATAACTTGGTTAACTCCAATTAAAATATCTCGTCTTGCTGTAGGAATTAATACCTTAAGCATTAGCTGCCAATTAGTACACCCACTCATTCTTCCTGCTTCAATTACTTCCGGCGGTATGGCTCTTAAGCCTAAAATTGTAAGTAATATCATTGGTGGAACTGCAACAACCATTGTAATGATTACAGCAGCATGATCACCAACACCAAAAAGAACTAGAGCAGGAACTAATACAGCATATTGCGGCATAGTTTGCATTACTAAGAGAATTGGGTACAAAGCTTTTTCAACACGTTTGCTTTTATATGCGGCAATACCTAAACCTAAACCAAAAATAAATGACAGTGGTGCAGCAACTAATATAAAAGAAAGTGTTTGCATTGATGGTTTCCATTGTCCAAATACAGAAATATAGATCATCGTTAAACCAGCAAATAATGCCAATCCTTTTCCACTTAATTTATAAGATAGTATTGCTGCTCCTGCTGCAACAATAGTCCAAGGTAAACCTGGTAACTCTAACCACGGATAAGCATCTATAAAATCCCAGCTGGTGAATGCAACGATGGTCTCTAAACCACCTAGTAAAATCTCTCTAATCAACTCAATTAAAAATGTCATAAAAGCTGTTAAATTTCGACTTATCTGTAATAATAATGGTCGAGTTTTGAATTCTTGAGTATCTTCATTCCAAAACTCCATGGGCATCCACTCATTCATCAAAAAAAATAATGAGTCATTTATCCAGATAGGTAACCATCCAAGTAGCGGAGGTAATCTCCAAAATACATCAAAGGCGTAATACCTAACTTCTTTACCTAAGAAAAAGTAAACACTTTGATTAGGATCTTTAACAAATTCTGCCTGACCTCTTATAAATTTATAAGTTTCAGGAACTTCAATCGCAAAACACAAAGCAAAAAATACAATTAACAAAAATAGCCATTGAAATAATTTCGGATATTTTTTTAAATACTGCATATTTTAATTACCATTTTTTCTTCCTCCAAAAACTGTGTCTATTATTTTTGAAGGTTTAATTGATCCTACAATATTATTATTTGAGTCAACTACTCCTACTAATTTTTCTTGAGTAAGTATTTTTTCGGCAACATTTTCTATAATTTCATCTTTTGATACTTTTAAATCTCCTAAATTATCTTTACTTGATGCATCCATGACATCCTCAATAATTAAAACCTTCTCTCTCGGTACTTCTTCAGTAAATTTTCTAACATATTCAGTTGCTGGATTTAATACTATGTTGGCTGGTGTATCTAATTGTTCAATTATACCATCTTTCATAATTGCTATTCGATCAGCTAACTTTAATGCCTCATCAAAATCATGGGTAATGAACATTATAGTTTTTTGTAATTTATCTTGAAGTCTTAAAAATTCATCTTGCATTTCTTTTCTGATTAATGGATCTAGTGCAGAAAAAGGTTCATCCAAAAACCATATATCAGGCTCTACTGCAAGTGATCTTGCGATCCCTACTCTTTGTTGTTGTCCACCTGAAAGCTCTCTTGGAAAATAGTTTTCTCTCCCATCAAGTCCAACTAATTTTACCATTTCCATTGCTCTATTAATACTGTCCTCAGTGTTAGTTCCTTTGATCTGTAATGGAAATGCAATATTTTCAACAACGGTTTTGTGAGGTAGTAAAGCAAAACTTTGAAACACCATTCCCATTTTGCTTCTCCTAAGTTCTATAAGTTCTTTATTGTTTAATTCTAATAAATCTTGACCTTCTATAAAAATTTTACCACCTGTTGCATCGGTAAGTCTTGATATACACCTAAGCAATGTTGATTTACCTGAACCAGATAAGCCCATTACTACCAACATTTCACCTTTTGCAACCTCAAAGGAAGCGTTGTTAACTCCTACAATGCACCCCTTTTCTTGAAAAGTTTTTGCTTCTACATTGCCGTTAGCTTCTTCAAGCATCTTTTTGGCATTTTGCCCAAAAATTTTATAAACTGATTCACATTTGATAACTGTTTCAGACATAATCTCTAAGGTTATATTAAATTTAATAAAATTAAAATGTTAATAATTACTCCATTTGCTTGTTAAAAATTTTTAATAAAATAAACCCTTGTATCAATTCCTGTGCTTAAAAAACTTAAAGCTTCTCCACTTATAGTGATGCTTTCATTTACTCCTACATTATTTCCACTCACTGTAAAACCTGCAAAACATTTTCTTTTTTCCTCATCCCATTTAACAAAAGTTTCATCAATTTTGTTTCCATTAATTGTATAAAGCTCATGCGCTCTAAAATTTAAAAAATTAGCTCCCATTATTGCTCTTTGAGGAATTAATTTTGTTGCTTTACATACCTGCTCATATATTTCATCTGTTAATTTGTATTGATCAGTTCCATCAAATGTTACTAGTATCCCTGAAGGTAATTTAGATATTAACTCACTAAGTTTTTTTTCTTCAGCAATTCTCTCTTCCTCTAGCTTCATTCTTTTTACTAAGTCATCACCTTGTCCAAAAATTCCATTTAAAACACTAAACGATATAATTACGATTAGAGTAATAAATATAAGACCAATAAATTGTCTTAAAGAGTCAGGTAAATCTTTTATTTTATTAATATAATTTTCTTTAGACATTATTCTTGTAACTTACCATTCTTCCAAATACCCGTTTTTTGTTTTCCATCAGCCCAGGTAAATGTTCCCTGACCATTCATAAAACCGTTCGCCCACTCTCCTTTATAAGTAGAGCCATCAGGAAAAGTTAATGTTCCTATTCCACTCCAGACACTATTTTTAAATTCCCCTTTATAAATATATCCATTTGGCCAAGTCTCTATACCCTGTCCTTGTTTTTTTGTTGAAACCCATTCTCCTTCATAAGTTGTTTTATCTGTATAAACCCACTTACCATAACCATTGTCACAATTACCTTCTTTGCAACCTGTACTTCTTGCAAATACTGATGAGCAAACTAGAAAACTTAAAAGAAAAACAACAATAGATTTTTTCATAAATATATTTTACACAAAATTACTTAAAAAAAAATCCCCCCCAACAGAGTTGGGGGAGATTTAAAATTTTAACTTTTATCCTTATTTAGTAAAAGCTTGCCAAACTGACTTATTATCAGCTAACCATTTTTTAGCTGCATCTTCGTGAGTCATTTTGTCAACATCAACTAAAGCTGCCATTGCACCAATTTGACTTGTAGAGAATGACAATTTTTTAAACATAGCCGCTGCATCAGGATGAGTTTTTGGGAAATCCTCGTGAACCGCTTTTTTCAAATATCCATCAGGAGAACCACATTTACCATCTCCACCATCTTCTGGTCTGCAACCAGCTGTATATGGAGGAAAGTCAATAAATGTAAAACCAGCACCATCTGTAAAGTTAGGTGTCCAGTTGAAAATAATTGTTCCTCTTCCTTCTTTTTCAGCTGCTGCTAGCTCTGCCCAAAGTGCATCCGCACTTCCAGCAAATTTAACCCACCAAAGATCACCTAAACCTAAAGCGTCAACTCTTTGTGGAATTAAGTCACCATGCCAAGTTTGTGGACCTTCCAACATTCTTCCTTTCCCATCTGGAGAGTCAGGTGTTGTAAAGTTTTTTGCACAAGCTGGATTTTTTAAAGCTGTCCAATCTGGTAGACCTGGACATAATCCTTTTTCAGTAACCCAATTTGGATATCCCATATCCTCTAGAGTTCTTGCTTCATGATCTCCGAAATCTAACAAACCACCTTTATCAAGTGCTGTTGTAAACGATTTTCCAAAAGCAGATTCCCATACCTCGTGAGATATAGTTACATCTCCAATTCTAATCGACTCGTATACTGCTTGTGAGTCAGCGTTAACGTATTTTACGTTATTTCCCATACTTTCGAAAATACCACCAATTACATAGGCCATTACAATTTGGCTTGACCAGTTGTGAGTTGGTATCACGATAGGCTTTTTGCTATCAGCATTAGAAATTCCTGCAAAACTAACAACAGAAATAACTAGAGCAGATAGTAATGATATTATTTTTTTCATATATACCCCTCTATATTATTAATATATTAATGATTAAGTATGTGCTTATTTAAAGTTATAGTCAACTCGTTTTGATTATATTAAAGTCACAAAAAAATTAAAAAATGTTGGGTACAAGTAAAGATATCAAATATCCTGGTTTAAATATTTTACCACCTGGAGTTGAAAGACATGTTGTTAATGGTGGCGGACTCACAGGATTTCAGGTTTTTCCAGACGATGAAATAGAAATTATTAATAACGAGGGTAATCAAATTTGTGAAATTGTTTGTTTTAATAAAGATGGAAAATCTGAACTTGGTATCTTAAATCTCAAGGAAAATAATAAAAATAATTTTATTAAAGATATTTTGCAAGGTAAGGACGAAACTATACTTGCAACAAACTATCAATTAAAAAAAAGAAACTTAAAAGTTTCAGACTCACATGCTGCTATAATTTTTGATCCAGACACAAATGCAGGTGAAGTTATTAAATTAAAATCAAATGATAAATGTTATGTAATATTTGCCTCACCTGGGAATGATATGGATGTTACTAATCAAAATCCTCCTGGTGAATTAACGATATTTATAAAAAGATCAAAAATTACAAATGATAAAGAGTTAAATGTTATTCCAGATCCTGTTTTTGAACCTGCACACGAAGAAAATATATTAAGACAATCCTGTACATCTTATGAAGTTAAAGAAGGTGACTACATTCAAATCATAAGTCCTACCGGAAGACAGTGCTCTGACTTTGTGGCATTTGATACAAGAAAATTAGAAAAAGGAATTGAAAAAGGATTGGACTGGCAAACCACACGAACTTTTATGGGTAATACGTTTCCTGGGCCAGGCCTATTTTCAAAATTTTATGATACTGATCATGAGCCACTAGTAGAAGTTATAAGAGATACAGTTGGAAAACATGACACTTTCAACCTTGCATGTACCTCAAAATATTATGAGGATGCAGGTTATTTTGGACATCCAAATTGCTCAGACAACTTAACTGAAAGTATGTCTAAATTTGGAGTGCAAAAACAGAAAGGTTGGCATGCAATCAATTTATTTTTTAACACCTCTGCAGCAGGTTTAAATTCTGTCATTTCAGATGAGTCTTATTCTCGACCAGGAGATTATGTAATGTTTAGAGCTTTAAAAGATTTAACTATTGGAACAACTGCTTGTCCAAGCGATATTGATCCATGTAATTCGTGGAATCCAACTGATATTTTTGTTAGAACGTATGACAAAAATAAAGAATTTAGCAAATCATTTGCATTTAGAATGAAAGCAGACTCAGAAAAAAAACTTACAAGAAACTCTGGTTTTTATGAAAGGACTTCTAAATTAACTCGAAATTTTGTTGATGCTAGAGGTTTTTGGCTTCCAAATGACTATACCAAACACGGTTTGGTAAACGAATATAATGCTTGTAGAAATGATGCTGTACTTATTGATTTATCTTCATTAAGAAAATTCGAAATTATTGGCCCAGATGCAGAGGAACTTTTAAATTATACTCTTACAAGAAACATAAAAAAACTTTCTGTGGGACAAGTTGTTTATTCAGCAATGTGTTATGAAAATGGAATGATGTTTGATGATGGAACTCTTTTAAGATTAAGTGAAACAGGTTTTAGATGGATATGTGGAGATGAGTATGGAGGAGAATGGTTAAAAGAAGTTGCAAAGAAAAAAAAATTTAATGCTTTTATTAAAAACTCAACAGATCAAATAAGTAATGTCTCTTTACAAGGTCCTAAAAGTAGAGAAATATTAAAAAAAATTATTTTTACACCACCAACACAGCCTTCAATAGATGAACTAGGTTGGTTTAGGTTCACAATTTGCAGAATTGAAGAGCTTCAAGGCATACCGTTAATTGTTTCAAGAACAGGTTATACCGGGGAGTTAGGTTATGAGATTTGGTGTCATCCAAAACATGCACCGGAAGTTTGGGATAAACTAATGGAAGCAGGTAAAAATGATGGTTTAATACCAGCTGGGTTTGCTGCATTAGATAAACTTAGAATAGAAGCGGGTTTAATTCTCTTTGGTGCTGAATTTGATGGGGAACAAGATCCTTTTGAAGCAGGTATAGGTTTTGCGGTTCCATTAAAAACAAAAGAAGAGGATTTTATTGGAAAAGAGGAATTAATTAAAAGAAAAGCCAATCCCCAAAAGAAATTAGTAGGTCTAGAGCTTGTTGGCAAAGAAATAGCTGGACACGGTGATTGTGTTCACATTGGAAGATCTCAAGTTGGTGTAGTTACAAGTGGATGCTTATCTTCTACATTAAATAAAAATATAGCTCTTTGCAGAATAGACACCCAATACTCAGAAATTGGTACTGAAGTTGAGATTGGAAAAATAGATGGTCATCAAAAAAGAATTGGTGCAAAAGTAGTTAGTTTTCCTTTTTATGATCCAACTAAATCTAGAGTCAGAGCTTAATAAAATGCCAAAAGAGAAGAAAACACTTTTAGATTTTTGGGAGGAACAAATGAGGCAGTCCCATACAGCAAGCAACTATTTTTTTAGAAAGTCCCCTTCTCATTATCATATGATGCTTTTAGTTATGTCTGCACATAAAGAAAATAAAAAGTTATCAGTTGAAGAACTCAAAACTAAATTATTTAAAACATCTAGACCAAAATCAGCATTAATTATTACTGAGGCTTGTGAGAAAGGATTCTTTCGTCTTGAAAAAACTTCAACAGATCAAAGGATAAAAAATATTATTCCTAGTGAATCATTTATAGAAGAGTTTAATGAATATTTGAACACCCTAAAAAACATAAGTTATTAGCGGTAAATTTAATTAAAATCAAAATATCTAAATTATATATATAAATTTTAGTTCTATAAAAAATTATATTAATTACTATCACCAAAAAATAATGTTTTAGTATGTCAACATTACCTTCAAAAGCCAAAGTAGTAATAGTCGGTGGTGGAATACACGGTCTTAGTACTGCATGGAAATTATCGGAAACTTACAAAAATCCTGGTGACATTGTTGTATTAGAAAAAAAAGATACTGCGGCTGGCGCAAGTGGAATTGCTTGTGGGGTTATTAGAAATAATTATTTTCAACCAGCGATGAGAGAGTTAATGGCTCATTCAGTTTCAGTTTGGGAGAGTGATCCTAAAGCATTCAAATATAATCCAGTTGGGTATTTGCAAATATCCCCTGAGGTTATGCACGAAGATGTAGCGAGTATTTACGAACAACAAAAAGCCATTGGTTACGAATCTGTTTTCATTGAAGGTGAAAAAGATTGTATGAATTATATGAAAGATGTTTTTTTTGATGACTGGCAAGCACAAGGAATAACTTCAATTCTTCACGAAAAAAAAGGTGGATATGCTTTTAATAAAGACTCAATTAAAGCTTTAGAGAGCAAATCAACATCTAATGGCGTTCAAGTAATTAAAGGTGTGAAAGTAACAGGTTTTAAAAGAGGAAGTAATAGTAAAGCCGTCACAGGTGTAGAGACAGACAAAGGTACTATTGAATGCGAACAGATTGTTATCGGTGCAGGTCCTTGGGCGAGAGATTTTTGGAATATGTTAGAGTTACCAAAGACTGCTAACATTAAAGGTAAAGATGGAAGAATACATGAAACTGATATGTGGACTTATTGGATGCTGCAAGAAGGAGTTATTGGAGTTGAAGCTGACTTTTTGAAAACTAATGATGGCAAACAACCTCCTGTGGTTCACGTAGATTCGACTGCTCCGTTATATTCCGACAAAACAAAAAAATTAATAACTGACAAAATTTGGGGAATTTATTATAAACCAGACATTGAAGGTTTAGGTGTACAGGGTGGTACCTCACCTTACATTGTTAAAAAACATTTTGATCAAGTGAATGTTGATCCCTACGGAATAGAGTCGCCAGAATATCAAACTACTGATGAATTTAGCGAAATGTGGTGTTCCGCATTAGCTCATTGCCAAAAAAGATTTGAAGGTAAATCTAATTTATATAGAAAGGGTCCCTCTGGAGGTCTTGGATGTATGACGCCAGACTCTTTTCCAATCTTCGATAGATTTTTTGAGAATGTTTACATGATTGCAGACGCTAATCACGGATATAAAATGATTGGTGTGGGTGAACTTGTAGCAAAAGAAATTCTTGGTACTGAGAGCGATTTATTAAAACCGTTTAGATTCAACCGTTACGAGAAGGGTGAATTACACCCTACTTCGAACAGTCCGTTCCCTTGGAGCTAGACTATAAATCTAGACACTAATAAAATTTTCAGCTACGCTTGAATAAATTAAATTCATTGAGGGGTGAAAATGACAGATCTTGAAAAACACGTAAACCAGCCTGGACGTGCTAAACTAATCAAAGACGTAAGGGAAAAAATTAAAGAGTTAGGAATAACTTATATTTATTTTCAATTTATATCGGTTACTGGAAGAGTGGTAGGAAAAGGTATTCCTGCTGATCACTGGGAAAGAACTGCAGAAAAAGGTTTTCAATTAGTTTATGGTTCAACTGCAAACTTATTCTTAGATCGTCATAATAATTATATTGGTTATGGACCAGAGGCTATGGAACTAGTAGGTATTCCAGACCCTGAAACTTTTGTGCAACTACCTTGGGATAAAAGAATTGGTAGAGTATTTTGCACGTGTTTTAGAAATAGAGAAGAAAGAGAAAACCCAGGTGGCCACTTAACTTCAGATTGTAGAGGAAACTTAAGAATATTCATGGATGAATTTAAAAATAAACATGGATTAGAATTAAGAGTTGGTACCGAACCTGAAATGATGTGGTTAACTAGAAATGAAGATGGTACACCAACAGGAAAAGGTTTTTCAAAACCTTTCTGTTACCATATTGATCAATTTGAATCTTTAAGACCAGTGTTCATGAAAGTAATTGAGTACTCAAATGCTATGGGTCTTGATATGATCCAAGGTGACCATGAGGATGCACCAGGTCAATTAGAGCTGAACTGGACATTTGACAATGTTTTAAGAAACGCAGATAGACTATCCACATACAGACAAATATGTGCACAGGTTGCTAGAGAGCACAATTTAATAGCGTGCTTTATGACAAAACCATTTATGGGAGTTTCTGCAAGTGGATGTCATACAAACATGTCTTTGTGGAAAGGTGGAAAAGTAAAAGTAAATAGACTAGGACATAAATCTTTACCAGGAGTTGATGGTGTATTTAGTTATGTTGAAGGTGGAACAAACACTTTTATGCCTGATACGAAAGATATGCAATTGCCTGGAAAAATTGGGTTACAATCTATTGCAGGTATAATGAAACATTTACCTGCTTTAACTGCTCTTGGATCTTCAACGGTCAACTCTTATAGAAGATTATGGGATCAGGGATTTTGGGCTCCTGTATATGCTGATTGGGGATACCAAAATAGAACATGTGGATTAAGAGTTTCCGCTCCAGGAAGATTCGAATACAGATCAGTAGACTCTATGCATAATCCTTACTTATTAGGTGCTGCATTATTAAAAGCATGTGATGAAGGCATTAGTAATAAAATGAAACCAGCAGCTCCAGAGTCTAGAAATATTTATGAGGCTCAAAAAGCTGGTAAAGATGTTAAAAAACTTCCATTAAGCCTAGGTGAAGCTTTGGATAGACTTGCAGAAGATGAAGTTATAAAATCTGCAATGCCTGACGAAATGTACAAAGTTTTCCATTGGTATAAAAATGATGAGTGGGAAAGATTTCTTGGTGCAACCACACAATGGGATCTGGATACTTATCTCGATTGTCTACCATAGGTCATAATTAAAGAAAGGGTATAAATATATGTGTGGAATAGCAGGTTTAATTCATAGAGGAAAGTCCTCAAATGTAGGAAGTGAATTACAAGGAATGCTTCAAGCTTTAAAGCATAGAGGAGAAGACTCAACTGGTTACGCTTTATACGGAGACACAGATGGTAAAAATTTCATTATGCGTTTTAAAGTTGGTGAAAACGTTGGTGAAGGTAGCTCGTCAGTTATGGAGGATGTATCTGTTTATGATGAAAGAAAAAAAATTGTTGATCAAACTTTAGCTGAATTAGGTGCTAAAGTTATTAAAGAGGAAAGAACTCTACCTTACTCTTTAAGATATGAAATAGATTATGATGTAAAAGACCTGCTTAATTTTTCCCAAACTATTGAAAGTATACCTGGTGTTGAAATCCTATCTATAGGAAAATCTTTAGAAGTTATCAAAGATCTAGGAAATGCTAAAGCTGTTTGCGATAGATATTCTTTGGATAAACTAGTTGGAACACATGCGATAGGTCATGCGAGGATGGCGACTGAATCTGGTGTTGATATTAAATCAGCCCACCCATTTTGGGGGTATCCATTTAGTGATGTTTCAGTGGTTCACAATGGTCAACTTACAAATTATTGGAATAATAGAAGAGCATTAGAAAATAAAGGAATGAGATTTATGTCTGAATGTGACTCAGAGCTTATTGCAGTTTATATTGCTCAAAAAATGAGAGAGGGAGCAAGCCTTGAAGAAGGGATGAAAGACTCCTTAACTGGGCTTGATGGAGTTTTTACTTATTTTGTTGCAACAAAAGATTCTTTAGGTATGGCTAAGGACACAATGGCTGCTAAACCTCTAGTATTATATGAGTCGGATGATTTGGTCGCAATGGGCTCAGAGGAGATAGCTATAAGATCTGTACTGCCTCAAGAAATCGACACATATGATCCATTTGATGGGGAGGTTAAAGTATGGCGAATCTAAAAACTGTATCAAAAAAAACTAAAGCTCAAGCTATGGGTATGCACACAGAAGTGCTCACAGGTAGAACTCAACAAAAATTTTTTAATCCTGACGAAGCTGAAAACTTTTACTATTTTGGCACTTACGATGTTGATTTTAATAAAAGGACTGATCTAGACGTAAAAGATATGACAGCGCCAGAGGCTAATAAGGAAATAGATAATTTAATGAGTCAGGGATACGGAACTATAGTAATTAAAAATCCTCAAGGAAAACATAGTCTTGGAGTTGGTATTCTAAATAAATTAAACCTAATTTTTGAAGGAAGTTTAGGCTATTTTGGTATGGGGTCATGCGACGGTCCTATAGTTAGAATTAACGGTAGAGTTGGATGGTCTTGTGCTGAAAATTTAATGGCTGGAAAAGTAGTTATTGAAAAGAATGCTGGATCATGTTTTGGGGCTGCTATTAGAGGTGGAGACTTAATTTGTAAAGGGAGTGTTGGTGCTAGAACTGGTATTGATATGAAAGGTGGAACTATCATAATTGGTGGTGATGCTGGGGCATTTACTGGTTTTATGATGCAAAGAGGAAGAATAATTATACTTGGTGACGTAGGGATAAACCTGGGAGACTCTATGTACGATGGGACAATTTTCGTAGGTGGAGAAATTGGATCTTATGGTAGTGATGCAGTAGATTCAGATTTGACGCTTAGTGATCAAGATTGGTTAAGAAGAAAACTAAAGGTTGCTGAAATTGGTGAAAATTTTGATGTAAGTAAGATGAAAAAAATTGTAGCAGGTAAAAAACTTTGGAATTATGACAACTTGGAACCTACAGAGAAGAAGGGAGCAATTTAATGCCTAAGAAAAAAAGTAAAAAAGTTAAAAAAAATGGAAAAGGTGTTGGAGGAAAAGCAGATGTTCATGCACATGAAGAAGGAAAGAGAAATAAAAGTTTATTAGGACATAATGCTATTTTTACTCCTGAGGTAATAGACGACATTCATATAAAGTCTCAACTAGGAAGATACAGAATGCGTGGTATGGCGCTAATGAAAAAAATTCCTACATTCGATGACTTAGTATTTTTACCAGGAACATTAACAAGATTCGTGATCGAAGGTTACAGAGAAAAATGTGAAACAAAAACTGTAATTGGTCCAAGATGTGAAAATCCAATTGAGTTAGATATTCCTGTTTACATTACTGGAATGAGTTTTGGTGCACTTTCTTATGAAGCAAAAACTGCTTTAGCTAGAGGAGCTACAATGGCTGGTAGTGCAACTTGTTCTGGTGAAGGTGGAATGATACCAGATGAAAGAAGATATTCAGAAAAATGGTACTATCAATGTATTCAATCAAGATATGGTTTCAATCCTCATCATGCGCAATTGGCTGATGGAATAGAAGTTTTTATCGGACAAGGACAAAAAGTGGGTATGGGAGGTCACTTAATGGGCCAAAAAGTAACTGACCAAGTTGCTGAAATGAGGTCTTTACCTTCAGGTATTGACCAAAGGTCACCTGCAAGACACCCAGACTGGTTAGGTCCAGATGATTTAGCTCTTAAGGTTGAGGAGCTAAGACAATTAACTAAAAATAAAGTTCCAATTCAATTAAAGCTTGGTGCATCAAAAGTATATGACGATGTGCGTATGGCTGCTAAATGTGATCCAGACTCTATTTATCTAGATGGTATGGAAGGATCAACAGGAGCAGGTCCTCACATAGCTGCAGCTAATACTGGTATACCTGGAATTGCAGCAATTAGAGAAGCAAGAAGAGCTATCGATGATGTTGGTAAAACTGGAAAAGTAACTTTAATTTATGCTGGTGGAGTAAGAGATGGTGCAGATATGGCAAAAGCTTTAGCTCTTGGAGCTGATGCAATAGCTATTGGAACTGGTTCTATGATTGCATTAAACTGCAACAAAGACATTCCAGAGGCAAACTTTGAAAAAGAAATGGGAGTAAAGGCTGGTGAATGTTATCACTGCCATACTGGAAGGTGTCCAGTGGGTGTTGCTACTCAAGATCCAAAATTGAGAGCAAGATTAAACCCAGATGATGCTGCTCTTAGAGTTTATAATTATTTACACTCTATGACACTAGAAGCGCAACTTTTAGCTAGAGCATGTGGAAAAACAAATATCCACTCTTTAGAGCCTGAGGATTTAGCTGCACTTACATCTGAAGCCTCAGCATTAGCAAAAGTTCCATTGGCTGGAACTAACTATACAGTTGGAGTAGATAACTATCACAAAATATAAGGGTAATAACTATGGCAAAGAAAAAGGGTAAAAAGGTAGTTAAAGCAAAAGAAATCAAAGGCCAATTAGGTAAAAAAGCAGAAACAGCTAGAGAAAAAATGATTGGTCAATCAATTGGCTATCGTTACGATGTAAATCTTTTACCAGATTACAGCAAAATCACACCATTTCTAAAAAAATATATAGAAGCAATGGGATGGGATGATTTAAATTGGTTAGAAGATGTCCATATGGGATACGAAGAGGACAGGCCGGCAGTATTTTGTAGAAATGCAAATGGATGGGTTACTATTCCAAAATCAATTAAACTTCCAAACAATCAACAAGATAGAGATATGATTGCTAGAGAGCTTTTAGTAAAATTTCAAATGTCTCCAAAACACCCTCTTGTTGATTTGAAAAAAGCATATCTAAAATTTTAAGTTTACAATCAATAGTTGATAATATTTAAAAACCTAGTGTTCGCGCTAGGTTTTTAAGCATTTTATGTTTGTAACGAATCACAAAATTTTATAGGGTTTCATTAAACTAATATGGAGAGAGAACTATGACTGATCAGTTAGGCGCTCTAACAACCATATTTACAGAATTTTACTACTGGGTAACAGTGGTACTGATGTTTTTAATTCACGTCGGTTTCTGTATGTATGAAGTTGGAGCTTCTCGATACAAACACCATCAACATACTTTAATGAAAAATACGATGCTGATACCTTTGGTAACTGTAACGTGGTTTTTATTTGGTTGGTGGATTTACTGGGCTTTTCCAACAGGACCTGGACTAGCTCCGTCAATAATGAATGAGAGTACAGCATTAATTACCGATGACTCGGCATTCAGTGCATCATTCTATACAGCAACCAGTCAATTAATGGCTGTGAACTTAGGTGACCACATATCTGGTGTCTTTTGGGCCGCATTTCTATTGTTTTCATGGACTGCTGCTTCAATCGTTTCTGGAGCAATCATCGAACGAATTACAACTTTTGCATTTGGAATTCTTGCAATTGCAATAGGTTCTGTTTTTTGGGTAATCGATGCTGCTTGGGGATGGCACTTTGATGGATGGATGTTAAAACTTTTAGGATATCATGATGCTTATGCATCAGGTGTAATTCACGCGATTGCGGGTGGATTTGCTTTAGGTGTTCTTATGGTTTTAGGACCACGAATTGGTAAATTTTCATCAAGTGGTGAACCAAGAAACATTGGACCAAGAAATCCTTGGCTAGTAACAATTGGATTATTTTTAATTTATACTGGTTTCTGGGGATTTTATGCAGCCTGTAACATACCAATTTTTGATCTAGGACCTGAATATGGTATGGAGGGCATATCCTATTGGACAGCAACAAACATTTATGTAACCCCTACTACACTTAGTGGTATTACCTTTAACTTCTTGATGTCATTATCAGGAGGTTTATTGGCTGGATATTGGATTGCTAAAGGTGATCCTTTCTGGACTTACTCAAGTGGACTAGCAGGTATCATATGTGCTTCAGCTGGAAATGACTTATATCATCCAATTCAAGCAATGATCATTGGTATGATTGGTGTTGTGATTTCATACAAACTACATTATTGGGTTGAACGTAAATTCAAAATTGATGATGCAGTTGGTGCAGTTGCGGTACACGGATATGCTGGATTTATAGGTCTAGTGATATGTGGATTTGTCTTAAACGGTTACCCAGCTTCTGGATACAGTGTTGGCGCTATGTGGGACGGAACTACTTATGCTTCAATTAATCCTTTAGGTCAATTCATCGGTGCATTAATAATGTTCGTTGTTCTTGGACTAATACCAGGCTACGTCATAGCTAGAGTGCTTCATGGTATGGGTAAATTAAGAATCCCACGTGAAGTTGAGATAGCTGGACTAGACTATGAAATAATGGAGACTGCTAAAGAAGACGAAAAAGCAGTTGCGTCCTCAACCAGGTAAAGGAGAGTAATATATGGCTACAGTTACAAACTGGATAGATCACCTTAACAAACCAGCTGAAGAGGTTGCTGGTGCTGTTTATCCTGGTGCTGGATCTAGTGAAGGAATACTAGTAATTATTGCTATTATTTTGTGGGTTGGTTGGCATGTTTTAACAGCTAAATCTGAAAGTGAAGAACTTGACAGACTAGCTAAGAAAAGACACGGTGCTAACGACCATAAAAGCAATATTACTGATTGGTAATTAAAAAATAAAATTTGGGCGCTACTTAGTTGTGGCGCCCTTTTTTTTTAAATAATATGGACGAAAAAGATAACGAGGAACTAAGACCTTCTAAAATGAGAGGGGTAGCTTTTCCAAAAGCTAAATACGGAGTGATAGCGGCTATTATCATCATTGTAGTTGTAAACCTTATCTATTATAAAGAATTTTTTTTATCGTTAATAAATTAAAAATCAAAAATCTATGTGTGGAATTGTTGGAATATATTTGAAGACAAAAAAATTTGAAAAAAATTTAGGTAAAATGTTGTCGGGAATGCTCAACAATATGGAATCTCGAGGTCCTGATAGTGCTGGCTTCGCAATATATAAAAACTCAAACAAAGGTGAATATAAATACTCATTATGTATTAATGATTTAAATTTTAAAAAATTTAAAACGGATATTTTAAAAAAAATTAAGAATTTAAAATTAAATCAGTATTCAGATCATGTAATTGTCAAAACTACGGAGATACCAGAAAAATTTATTAAAATAATAAACAAAGAATTTCCTAAAGTCTCAATTGTTGGATATGGACATTCTATTGAAATTTTTAAACAAGTAGGAAACCCAAAAGATGTTGTTAAAAAATTTAATTTAGAGAGCTTTAGTGGTACTCATGGAATTGGACATACTAGAATGGCAACTGAAAGTGCAATTACCACAGATGGTTCGCATCCTTATTCAACTGGTAAAGACGAGTGTTTAGTTCATAACGGATCGTTATCTAATCATAACAATTTAAGAAGACAGCTTAAAAAAAAGGTAATCAATTTAATTCTGAAAATGATACAGAGGTTGCTGCTGGATATGTCTCTAACAGTATATCAAATAACAACTCTTTAAAGGACACTTTAATTTCGGGTTTAAAGGATTTAGATGGTTTTTACACTTTTATAACAGGAACTAGAAAAGGCTTTGCAGTTGTGAGAGATGAAATTGCTTGCAAGCCGGCAGTTATAGCAGAAACGAAAAATTATGTTGCTATTGCATCTGAGTTTCAGGCTATGGCTCACTTACCAGATGTTAATAATGCAAAAATTTTTGAGCCAGAACCTGGTGTGGTGTATTCTTGGGGAAATTAATGAAATTGGATTTAAAAAAATTAAAATTAAGAAATGTAAACGAGCAATTACAAAATATTGATAGAAAAAAAAATGATAGAAATTTTACTATAATAAACCCTGAAGGGAATCATGCTGTTTGTGCTGGTTTAACTGATGAAGTTAATGTTAATATTAATGGACATGTTGGGTATTACTGTGCAGGCATGAATCAAAAAGCAAGTATTACTATTAATGGTAATGTAGGAACAGGTGTGGCGGAGAATATGATGTCTGGTAAAGTTCATGTAAAAGGGAATGCATCACAATCAGCAGGTGCGACTGGTCATGGAGGACTTTTAATAATTGATGGAGATGCTAGCTCAAGATGTGGAATTTCAATGAAAGGTATTGATATAATAGTTAAAGGATCTGTTGGTCATATGTCTGGTTTTATGTCTCAATCAGGCAACCTAATTGTTTGTGGAGATGCTGGTGAGGCGTTAGGTGATAGTTTATATGAAACAAACATATATATAAGAGGTAAAGTTAAATCACTTGGTGCAGATTGCGTTGAAAAAAAAATGGATAAAAAACACATTAAAAATTTAAAAGCTCTTTTAAAAGAGGCTGATATTAAAGATCATAAAGCTGAAAGTTTTAAGAGATATGGTTCAGCAAGAAAATTATATAACTTCAAAATAGATAATATTTCAAATTATTAAATATGAAAAAAAATAATAAAACTCATCCTCGTCAATCTTGGACCTTTGATGAATATACTAATTCAGAAATAAGAAGAGCTGCAGCTACAGGAATTTATGATATTCGAGGTGGAGGGTCAAAAAGAAGGCTTCCTCATTTCGATGATTTGTTATTTCTTGGCGCCTCAATGTCTAGATATCCTCTCGAAGGTTATCGAGAAAAATGTACAACGAACGTAACTTTAGGAACAAAATTTGCAAAAAAACCTCTTGAGTTAGATATACCAATTACTATTGCAGGTATGAGCTTTGGAGCATTATCAGGTCCAGCAAAAGAAGCTTTAGGAAGAGGCGCTAGCGCAGCTGGTACTTCAACTACCACAGGTGATGGAGGTATGACCCCTGAAGAAAGAGGACAATCTAAATATTTAGTATATCAATTATTACCATCTAGATACGGGATGAATCCAGATGATTTAAGAAAAGCAGATGCAATTGAAGTTGTTATTGGTCAAGGTGCTAAACCTGGCGGTGGTGGAATGTTATTGGGACAAAAAATTAATGACAGAGTTGCAAAAATGAGAACACTGCCAAAAGGAGTTGATCAAAGATCTGCTTGTAGACACCCGGACTGGACTGGACCAGATGATTTAAAAATTAAAATTTTAGAATTACGTGAAATTACAAAGTGGAAGGTTCCTATATTTATAAAAATTGCAGGTGCAAGACCATATTATGATACAGCTTTAGCAGTAAAAGCAGGAGCAGATGTAGTTGTTCTTGATGGAATGCAAGGTGGAACAGCAGCTACACAGGAAGTTTTTATAGAAAATGTCGGTCAACCTACTTTAGCTTGTATAAGACCCGCTGTAGATGCTTTACAAGATTTAAATGCGCATAGAGAAGTGCAATTAGTTATATCAGGTGGAATTAGAAATGGTGCAGATGTGGCAAAAGCATTAGCATTAGGTGCAGATGCAGTGTCAATAGGAAGTGCAGCAATGATAGCTATAGGAGACAATGATCCACAATGGGAAAAAGACTATAACAAATTAGGTACAACAGCAGGAGCATATGACGATTGGCATGAAGGTAATGACCCAGCTGGAATATCGACCCAGGATCCTAAATTAATGAAGAGACTTGATCCAGTAAAAGCTGGAAAAAAATTAACAAATTATCTTAAAGTAATGACCTTAGAGGCTCAAACACTTGCGAGAGCTTGTGGTAAAAATAGTTTACATAACCTGGAACCTGAAGATTTATGTGCATTAACTGTTGAAGCTGCGGCTATGGCTAGGGTACCTTTAGCAGGCAGTGATTGGATACCAGGAATAAAAGAAAAAAAGTGATTGATAGAATTCTTTAATATTCATAAGATCAATAATGCCAAAAAACTTATCACAAATAGCAAAAGATAAAAAAATTAAATATTTTTTAATAAGCTTTGTAGATTTGTTTGGAGTGTTACGTTCTAAATTAGTTCCAGCTCAAGCGATTAGTGATATGCAAAAAGATGGAGCAGGTTTCGCAGGATTTGCTACATGGCTAGATATGACTCCTGCTGACAGCGATATGTTTGGTATTCCTGATCCTAGCAGTTTAATTCAATTGCCCTGGAAAAAAGAAATTGGTTGGTTGGCTTCAGATTTATATATGGATGGTAAACCTGTAAAAGCCTCTCCAAGAATCATGCTTAAAGAACAGATAAAAATGATGTCACAAAAAAAACTTCAAATGAAATCCGGTGTTGAGTGTGAATATTTTTTAATCTCTGAGGATGGATCGTCAATTGCTGATAAAAGAGATATCCAATCTAAACCTTGTTATGATCAATCAGCACTTATGAGAAGATATGAATTAATAAAAGAAATATGTGATTGTATGTTGGAAATGGGATGGAAACCTTACCAAAACGATCACGAGGATGCTAATGGTCAATTTGAGATGAATTGGGATTACTCCGACTCTCTTATCACTGCGGATCGACATGTATTTTTTAAGTTTATGGTTAAGAGCCTAGCAGAAAAACATGGTCTAAGAGCAACTTTTATGCCAAAACCTTTTAGTAATTTAACAGGGAATGGTTGCCACGCTCATGTTTCAGTCTGGAACGGAGGAAATAATAAATTTTTAGATAATAAAGATGAATTAGGTCTAAGTAAGTTAGCTTATAATTTTTTAGGGGGGATTATGAAAAATACTCAAGCATTGTCTGCTTTTTTTAATCCAACAATAAATAGTTATAGAAGAATTAATGCGCCGCCAACAAAATCTGGAGCAACTTGGTCACCAAGTAGTATTTCTTATACAGGTAACAACAGAACGCACATGATTAGAATTCCAGACAAAGGCAGATTTGAACTCAGACTGATGGATGGTTCTGCAAATCCATATTTGCTTCAAGCAGGTATAATTGCTGCTGGACTTGAAGGAATTAATAAAAAATTAAATCCTGGTAAACCTTTGTACTGTAATATGTATGAGGATTATAAAAAATATCCAAATTTAAAAAAATTACCTAATGATTTAAATGAGGCAATTTCAATGCTAGAAAAAAGTAAATCACTTTCAGACGCTTTTGGTATAGATGTTATTCAAAGTTATATAAAATTAAAAAATTCAGAAATTAAAAATTTTAGAAATAGAAATATTTTTGATAAAAAAAGACCTGTAACGCAATGGGAAAAGGATAATACCTTAGATTGTTAATCTATGACAATATTATCCAACGGTCACCAATGGAAATATTCTGAATTTACCGACAATAATAATTACACTTTTGACAAAAATCAGATATTAAAATCATTATCAGTAAAAGAGATAGATGATGCATATAAAAGTATTTCTGGATGGAAAGGATATGCCCCTACTCCGCTTATATCGTTAAATAAATTATCAAAAGAATTAAATCTAAAAAATATTTTTTATAAAGATGAGCATAAGAGATTTGATTTAAAATCATTTAAGGCTTTAGGAGGAGCATATGCTGTAGAAAAAGTTACAAAAGGAAATAAGGATATAGTTGTAGCTACCGCAACTGCAGGCAATCATGGTCGATCTGTAGCATGGGGAGCTAAACGACTTGGTCTGAAATGTATAATTTTTATAAGTGAGTTTGTAAGTAATGCTAGAGGTGAAGCTATGTCCAGACTTGGTGCAGATGTGGTTAAAGTTAAAGGTAATTATGAAAAATCTTTAATTGAATGTATTAGGCAATCAACTGAAAATAATTGGCAGATTGTTCAGGATGTTGCCTGGAAAGATTATATGATCGTTCCTAAATATACGATGGCAGGTTACACTGTAATGATGAGAGAGATTGTTGATCAATTAAATAAAGAAAAAATTAGTCATATAATTTTACAAGCGGGTGTAGGTGGAATGGCGGCAGCAATGGTTGCTGGAATAGCAAGGTATTTAGACAATATACCTACAATTATTGTTGTTGAGCCCGACAGCGCAGCATGTGTAATGGAAAGCATTAAAACTGGAAAAATAGAAAAAATTGACATTAAAAGAGAGAGCCTAATGGGAGGTATGTCTTGTGGAGAGGTATCTTTAGTCCCATGGGAAATATTAAAAAATTCAGTTAAACATTGCATTAGTCTACCTGATGATGATATTGCAAAAACTATGAAATTACTTGGAAATTCAAGCTTTAGTAACGAAAAGATCATTGCTGGAGAAAACTCTGCACCTGGTGTGATAAGTTTAATTACTAGCTGCGAAGATCAAGCAATTAAAGAAAAATTACAACTCAATGAGAAATCTAATGTGCTGGTTTTTGGTTGTGAAGGAGATACTGATCAAGAAATGTATCAAAAATTAATTAACCAGAATTAAAAAATGAGTAGCACTGGTATTTTTTGGGTAAGAGAAGATTTTAGAATTGAGAGAAATCCAGGACTTTCTTACGCAACACAAAATCATGAAAATATAGTGGCGTTATATATTTATAATAATGATGATTTTGATAACAAAAGAGAAGCACAAAAATGGTGGGTTTTCAAATCTTTAGAGTCATTTAAAAAAGAATTATTAGCATATAATATAAATCTTGAGATCGTTAGTGGAAATGAGCTAGATATTTTTTCCAAACTAAATAAAAAAGATAATGTCTCAATCTACTGGAACAAAATTTATGAACCAGATGTAATTTTAAAAGGAAAAAAAATTCGTGATTTATTTATTAAAAATGGAATTAATTATAAATATTTTAAAGGAAATATATTAAATGAATTTCAAGAAGTAACAAAAAATGATGGTACACCTTTCAAAGTATTTACTCCATTCTGGAGAAATGCAGAACAAGTTTACTTAAATCAGCCACCAAGTAAAAATTATATAATTAAAAAAAATAACAAAAATATTTCATTTTTTAAAAAGTGTATAAAGCCAGAAAGTATATTACCAAAAAATAATTGGCATAAAAAATTTGAAAAATACTGGAATGTTTCAGAAAATGAGTCAAAAAAAATTCTCAAAAACCTTTTAGAAAATAAAATTAAAGAATACGGCACTGCAAGAGATATTCCTTCAATTGATGGAACATCTAAACTTTCTCCATATATAAAACATGGACAAATTCATGTTGGAAGTATTTGGAAAAAATGCTCTGAAATTAAATCAAAAGGTATTGGTTACAGGAAATATATTAATGAACTTGGTTGGAGAGAGTTTTCTCATAGTTTGATTAATTATTTTCCAGAATTCTTAAAAGGTAACTATAGAAAGGAATTCAATAAATTTCCATGGGTAAAAAATGAAAAATTTTTAAAGTCTTGGAAAAAAGGATTAACTGGATATCCAATTGTAGACGCAGGAATGAGAGAATTATATGAAACAGGCTGGATGCATAATAGAATAAGAATGGTAGTTGGTTCTTTCCTAGTAAAACACCTAAGAATAAATTGGGTTGAGGGGGAGAAACATTTTAGAAATTGTTTACTTGATTTTAATAAAGCAAATAATATTGCTCAATGGCAATGGGTTGCAGGTTGTGGTGCTGATGCAGCACCTTATTTTAGAATATTTAATCCAATTCTTCAGGGTGAAAAATTTGATAAAGAAGGTTTATACGTAAAAAAATGGATCCCCGAGTTAGAAAAAGTGCCACCAAAATTTATTCATAAACCTTGGGAAATGGAATTAAAATATCAAGAAGCGATAAAAACAATAATTGGAAAAAATTATCCAAAACCAATTGTTATTCATGAAGAGGCTAGAGCTGCTGCACTGAAAGCATTTCAATATCTTAAAAAAGTTTAAAATCCACTTTCTCTTACAAGTAGCGCTAAAATATTTTTTAAAAATTTTATTAAAGGCGAATATCTTGCACCATCAACATGAACATAGCCCGGTAATTCAAATTTTATTTTACTTTCATCAGTTAGTTTGAAGTCTGCCATGTAATATGCTGTTTCAGGTCTGTATTGAAATTCTCCTGAAATAGAGTTTCTTATTGCAATCGGTCCATTATGAATAGAACTTAGGGAAATATATGGAAGATTTTGTACCGCTGATAGATCTATTGATGTGGAAATTAAACGAATTTTTTTATGTTCTCCATCGTTAGGTATAAATACTGCAGGCATGTTTTTTTTAAATCGATCAATTTGATCTTCTTTTATTAGTCCTTTAACATGGCCAGTTCCATAATGGACAATACCTAGTAATTGATTAGTGTTACTGACCCA
Source organism: uncultured Pelagibacteraceae bacterium (assembly GCA_902622655.1). Taxonomy (GTDB): domain Bacteria; phylum Pseudomonadota; class Alphaproteobacteria; order Pelagibacterales; family Pelagibacteraceae; genus Pelagibacter. The sequence goes on from CACNQY010000001.1 coordinate 74,850, forward strand.
CATATCCACATTAAGTTCTGAAAAATCTTTAATTTTTCCATTTATTGGTGACTTTATGATTAATTTATTTTTGATAATAGTTAATCCTCTCAACTCACTTTGAAGAGCAATTAGTCTTTGTTGAAGAGTAATGTATTGATCCATGTTACCTGCTGAATCACTTAATCGGTTAATTTTTGTTTTAATCAGTTTAATTTTTCTTCTTAAAGAGCTAATATTTTTATCAAGATCTGGAGAATGTAATTCAATCAAGTTTTGTCCTTTTAATACCTGATCATCTTTACTTACAAAAATTTTTTTTATTTTAGCTGGATAAGGAGAATAAATTTTTGAATACTTTTCAGAAACATAAACAGCAGGAATTTTTAGTGAGGATTTCCATGGCAAAAATACAACCATACTTAAAAAAAGAATTACTAATATTGTTCTAATTGATTGTCTGTTAATTTTTATTTCAGACTTTATCATATACCAGTTTTTTAACTCTTTTATTATTGGCAACATGATGAACCAATAAATTTCAATTACAAACAAAATAATACCTAAAACCTTAAAGGCTAAATGATAAACAAGTAGTGCAATTCCAATAAATAAGAAAAATCTGTATAACCATGTGGCCCATGCGTATACTATAAAAGTCCATCTTCTAGTTGGGTTAATTTCCTCTGGTGGTTTATGATTTAATCCAAATAATATTTCTCTAATTTTCCATCTTGCAAGTGCAAAAGATCTTGGTTGTAAATTTTCAGCTTTTAACCAGTCAGAAAACACATAATATCCATCAAATCTCATAAATGGACTTACATTTATTAAAAGCGATGAAATTAAAGAAGTTGTTGCAATAAAAAACATTGCACTTTTTAATCCTCCTTCTGGTAAGACACCCCATATAAAAATTGCTATTAATGCTAAGTGTAATTCCGTTAATATTCCCGCAAAATTTATTAATAATCTTTCTTTGTGATTTCTTAATCTCCATGCATCAGTAGTATCGGTATAAAGAAAAGGGAAAAAAACTAAAAATGCAATTCCAATTGCTGAAACCCTGCAACCATATTGCTTTGCAACAAAAGCATGTCCTAGTTCATGAAGACATTTCACTAAGACTAAGGTTATAAAATAGAGCATTAATCCATTAAAAGTAAAAAAATACAAAAATGTTTTCTTAAAAACCTCAAATTGTTGGATAACTAAACAAATTCCAATAAAACCAAAAATATAAATTAGATTTCTAAATTTTGATGATCCTAGAATTTCAACTTTGCTAAGATTCTTTCCTAGCCATTCATCTGGTTTAAAAAGAGGAATTTTAAAAAATAAATAACCATGAACTAGATTAAGTATCCAGCTTTTTTTCATACTATGTTTTTGTTTAAGTAAATAATTTACGTTTTGACCTGAAGGTTGTAGGATTAAGTTATTCTGTTGAAGAAATCCTATAAAACTTATAATTTCGTCACTGTTAGTCTCGATACCTTCTAAATTAATTTTCTTTTCGAAGTTTTGAATATCCTCGCCACCTTTCCAGTTTTTAATAAGCTTAAATGCAGTTAAACCTAAAGTGAAATATTTATTTCTTACCGCATCATAAAGTAACCAAGCTGGAGATCCATCTTCACGACTATTTCCTCTTAAAATTTCTAAATCCTGTCTTAAATATGGGATTATCATATTCCAATAAGTTGTCTTGCAAATGTAATTGGTTTTCTAAATAAATAATAAATCAGCATAACCTTTGAACCATAAATTTTTGCCGTACCTCTTAGCCCTATTCTTGGGGGTGTGTCACCTTCATAGCTAACTCCAATTTTATAAGATAAAACTTCCTCGGGGGATAATGAAGGTTCGTAAGATGCTCTAAGTAATTTGCCTTTAAGAGATTTGATTGGATTGATATCTAAAAACACTTTTACTTCGGTATTTTCTTTAATCACCAATGAATCTTTAACTGGTAGCCAAACTAAAAACTCAATATTATTAGGATTTGCCAGAGTCATTATTTTTTCACCAACTGAAACAGGTCTACCTTGCCAACCAGTTTTTTGATCGACTATAGCAATGCCCTTTTTGCCTGCATAAAGTTTGGATTTTTTTAATTTCTCTTCTGTGGATGCAACCTCAGCTTTTTTCAAATCCACTTGAGCAACAAGCTCTGCTAGCCTTGACTTTTCTTCATTATTTGTAAAAGAAGATTGTCGACTTCTAAGTAATTCTTTTTCTGCTACCCGCAAAGATTGTTTAGATAAATTATAATTGTTTAATAACTCTGTATCCTCTAATAAAACAAGCAAATCTCCCGAATTTATTTTATCATTATTATTAACAACTATATTCTTTACAACTCCTTCAAATGGTGAAGTAATTAATATTGGGTTTTTTGGAATAACTTCGACTGGTGCTGTACTTGTAATTTTTATTGGTATAATTGAAATAATAATAATTACTAAAGTTATTTTCCATGCATTTGTTCCTATTAAATTTTTTTTTATAAAATTTTTAAAAGAGAAATCACTGATAAAAGTATTAAAAGCATGTCCATAGGTGACTGCTAGGTGTCTTGCAAGTTCAATTTCATTTTCAATAAAATTTTGATTTCTAGTTAAAAGAAGATATCCCTGCAATCCTTTTTGTGGACTTATTATTGGAATACACAATATATTTTCAGGTATATTTTTTGGCTTTTTAACTTTTATTTTTTTTGAAATCTTATCTAATTTTAAATTTTGAATTTCTTTTAAATTTTGACCTGTGTTATTTATAATATTTTCAATATAGGTTATTAAAGGAGCTGTCCTATCTACTGTCGCAAGATCTGATGTTGCTTTAACTTGAAATTTATCTGTTGGGCCTTTTAATAACAAAAAAGAATTTAGAAAATCAAAAATTTGTCTTGTCTCATTTGCAACAACAAAATTTAATTCATCTTGAGTTTTTGCTTCACGAGTTTTTTTCTCTAAGCTTATTAATCTTGCAATTTTAATATTTTTATCTTCGTTCAAAACTTAACTATCCCACTCATACCTGGAATTAAAGACTCGTATTTTTTATTAAATTGAGCTTTTAATTCTATTGTTTGACTGATTGCATCCACAGTTGCACCCAAACTTATAATTTTTGCATCTAAAGTTTCACCTGTTTCATCAATTATAATTTGAACTTCGTGATCTTTTTTTAACCACTTCAACCAATTGCTAGGTACTACTATTTCAGCTTCAAGTAATCCATCACCTACTATATCCATTAAAGGTTGTCTTTGTTCTATAGTTGAAAATATGCTGGTATATACATCCATTACTTTTCCATTATAGGGTGCAATAACTTCACATCTATCAACGTTTAGTGTTGCAATAGCTAACTCAGCTTTTGCTTTATTTACAGCTGAAACTGATAATTGATATTGCAACTTTCCGATAGACCTCATATCAAGTAGCTCTTTATCATTCTCTAACTGAATTTTTGCACTGTCATATTCTGATTGAATAACTTCTTTTTGTGCTTCATAAATTTTACAATCAAAACTGATTAGCACATCGCCTTTTTTAAAAGCATCCCCTAACAAAAAATTTATTTTTTCAACTCTAGCCGCTAACTCACTAGAAATAGACACTTGCTCTGTTGCAATAACTAAAACTCTAGCTTCTTTAGACTCCTCAATATTTTGGGTTTCTGCATAAGAATAACAAAAAACTGATATATTAATGAGCAGTATTGCTATTATCTTAATCATGATTAAACAAAGTTATTTATAGTCTATTAATAACGTTTACACCATACTCATCCCAATTAGTATCCTCTATATCCAATTGATTATTCAAACTAACAAATTTGTTATGGTTAAAATCATAATTAAAATTATTAGTTTGTTCATTATTATCAGCACTAAACTCTATTAATAGATCCTTAACTACTATCTCTCCATCTTTCTCTATAATTAATATGAGATCTAATTTTGAAACATCCTCAGGTGGATCTGCTAAAATTTTACCAGTTATAGGATCAAATTTTATCCAATCAGGCATTTCTGATCCATCTTTTAAAACTAATTTTGATGTCTCAAAACTTTCAGAAAGCTCACTTGGTAAATTTATAACTAAATCAGTTTCAACGATGTTTGGTTTAAGAGTATATGATTGATCAGCTTTTTTAGATTTAATTATATCTACAATATCTGAATTATTATTCAAATTTAAAATTTTTGATATTGTTTGATTGATAGATCCGTCTTCGTTATTTTTAATGATACTTACATTTCCACCATCATCAACACTAATATTAGAATTAGTTTTTTTTGCCTCTTTTAAAATTTGTTTATCTTGTAAAATTTTTTTGGGATCAATTTTAATACTTATTTCTCTTCTGTCATTGTTATCATCGATTGCAATAATTGTTATTTCAACATTATCCATTCCCTTTGGAATTTTGGTTTTTGTAGCACCCGTTTTTGGGTCAACTTTAATCCACTCAGGTAATGGAGATCCATCTCTCATCGTTCCTTCAAATCTAACAACTTCATCACTGGACTCATTGAAAACTTTAAATTTTAAATTGAGAGTATCTTTTTTTGTTTTAACTTTTAATTTATCTAGTGAAATATTTTCATTTTTAATTTCAATTGACTCTGTTTCAGCTACCAAATCTGTTAGTTTTAACCCTTGAGAAAATGTTTGTTTTCTATCTATTTTTGGCAGCTCAAGATTATTTAAATTTGGTTTAAAGATTCTTTCTATTTTAGGAAGTTTTAATTTCTTTTCTGCTTTTTTAGCTTCTTTTCTAATCAATCTTTCAGATTTATTTTCTCTAATATCGTTATTTACTTTTCCACCATTTTGTAATTTTAAAATTATGGTTCCAGTATCTGTTAACGACGAGTCAGAAACAGTATAATTAAAATATTCAAAAACAATATCTCCTTTACCAATTGTGTCTTTTAATCCATCGTTAACAACGTAAGTATAACTTCCATTTGCGTTTATTGTAAGTGATCCATAAGTTCCTGTTAATGAAGATCCAACTGTGCCAGAAGTTCCTGATCCCTCTAATGCTCCAGTTCTAATACCTGTTACTGTAACTGTATCGTTTGCATCTGCATCGCTATCATTTGTTAGCACATCTTTAACTGAACCATTAGAAACTGTTAAAGTAGTTTCTTTAGATATGTCAATTACATTACTATCATTAGCTGCAACTGGTGCATCATTTGCACCTGTAACAGAAACTGTAATGGTAGCTGTATCAGTCGTTGTTCCATCTGATACTGTATAAGTAAATACATCATCTCCTGTCTCTCCTGAGCCCAATGTATCATTTGGAGTATAAGTATAAGTACCATCAGCTCCGATGGTTAATGTTCCATATGTTCCAACTATTGAAGTTCCTGTTAAGTAAGTGGTGCTTACTGCAACGCTACTACTATTTCCATTTGTGTGAGAAATATTAGTTATAGTTAATGTATCTGAACTATCATTATCTGTGTCATTATCATCAATTACACCACTTGAAGCATTTGAAACTGTTGCGCTAGACCCTTCTGTAACACTAGTAGTATCATTTGATGCGGTTGGAGCATCGTTGACGGGAGTTACATTGACATTAATTGTATTTGCTGATGAACTATAAGTAGTTCCATCACTTACTTTAAATTCAAAAGAGGTGTATGAATCTCCATTTTCATTAGCATCTGGCTTAAATCTTAATTTGTTATTTGCAATATCAGTTGCTGTAATTTCTTGATTTAATGTTACATCCACCCATGCTGTTCCATTATAATATTGTAAAGCCCCATCATCCTCTAATGATGTAATTTTAATTTTATTTAAGCTTCCGCTATCATCATCATCACTAAAATTGAAATCACTTGTAGAAAATATATGATTTGTGTCTTCATTAGTTGTTATAGTGCTATCTGTTGCAGTTGGAGCATCATTCACCCCTGTAACTATAATTGTCAAAGTTGCGGTATCTGTAGTAGTTCCATCTGAAACTGTATAAGTAAAACTTTCTGTTACTGTATCACTTGCGTCTAGTGCATCAGCAGCAGACTGGTCTGCAACATAAGAAAAGCTTCCATCAGCTCCTACTTTTAATGTTCCGTAAGTTCCGATAACTGTCGTAAAATTACTATTATAAGAACTGCTTCCTGCAACTGAAGAATTTGATCCCCCTGTTACTGCTATCTGCGTCACCGTTAAAGATGAACTATCATCTCCATCAGTATCATCTGCAGTTAATAATCCAGAACCTGAACTTTGGGTAACCGTTGCATCTTCATTAACAGCATCTGCATCATTAACTCCAACTGGAGCATCATTAACACCAGTAACTGTAAAAATTAATGTAGCAGTATCCGTTCCACCATTTCCATCTGAAACTGTGTAAGTGAAACTATCTGTAGCAGTATCACTAGCATCTAAAGCGTCAGCTGCACTTTGATCTGCTGTGTAGGTATAAGATCCATCCGCACCAACAACTAATGTTCCGTATGTCCCAGTAATTGAAGTTCCATTTGCATAAGTGGTACTTGAATTAACACTTGAATTAGATCCACCCGTTACAGCAATTTGAGTAACAGTTAATGTATCACTGTCAGCATCTGTATCATCTGCAACTAATAAGCTAGAACCAGAACTTTGTGTTACTGTTGCATCTTCATTAACAGCATCTGTATCATTTGTAGCTGAGGGAGCGTTGTTACCAGTGCTAACAGTAATAGTTAAAGTAGCAGTATCAGTTGCTGTTCCATCTGATACTGTGTAAGTAAAAACATCGGTTCCAGTACTTGAACCTGCAATATACTGATAAGTACCATCTGAGCCAATTCTCAAAGTACCATAACTTCCAGTAACTGACGTATAACCTGAATTATAAGCAGTTCCTGGATTAACATCTGTAGCACTTCCACTTGCTGTGGTTGCAATAATGCTCGATATATTTAATGATGCACTTGCATCCGCATCCGTATCTCCATGCAAAAGATCTGAAGTACCATCTGTAACAGTTAAAGTTGAACTAACATCAACCGATCCTGTTTCATTGTCTGCTACTGGTGTATCATTAATCCCAATAACAGTAATAGTTAAAACTGCAATATCAGTCTCACCTTGTCCATCAGATACTGTGTAATTAAAACTATCAGTAACCACATCACCTGGATCCAAAGCATCAGCTGCATCTTGATTGGCTACATAAGTATATGATCCATTAGCTGCTATAGTTAATTGACCATACGTTCCTGTTAAGGCTGAACCTACTGAACCAGCAGTACCCGATCCCTCACTTGAACCTGTTCTAATAGCAGTAACTGTAAGGGTATCGCTGTCAGGGTCTGTATCATAATTATCTGTTGCACTTGTATCAATAACATCTCCAGTATTTTCACCTGAGACATTATATAGGCTAAAAGGAGAGGTTAATAAATATTCATCAACTGTATTATCATCATTTCCTGATACAAATAATTTACTTCCATCTTTATTAAAAACTATTGCTTCAGCACCGGTATCAAAAGAACCAAGGCTATTAGCACCGATATAAGTTGATGTAGAGATATCAAAAGCAGTACCTAAAGTGAATTCATGTATTTGATCATTTTGTTGCCCATGGAAAAACATTCTTGAGCCATCGCTATTAAATGCTATTCCTCTAGGTTCATTATCATAAGAAGATATGTCCATGCTATCAGTGTGAGAAGCGGTGGATACATCATAACCAGTTGTTAAGGTATATTCTTCAAGAGTATCACCCACATTACCTGTAATAAACATTTTAGTACCATCATTGCTAAATGCTAATCCTCTTACCTGTGTATCTTGAGATAAAATACTAAAACTGTCCACAAAAGAAGCTGTGGAAACATCCCAAGCTGTACTTAATGTGTATTCATTAACATCATGACCTGAATATCCAGATACAAACATTTTTGTCCCATCTGTGTTAAATGCTAAACCATGTGGTTGAGACTCTTGACTGTTAATGCTAAATGATGAATCAAAAGTTGCGGTTGATACATCAAACGCAGTTGTCATATGATATTCGTTAACATCTGTACCTTGATAACCTAAAACAAAAAATTTAGTTCCATCGCTACTAAATGCTAATTCTCTCATTCCTGATTCTTGGGTATTAACACTAAAACTAGAATCGTAAGCTGCAGCAGTAACACTTGTTGCATTATCACCATTATCAACTGTTAATGTTGCATCTTCATTAACGGTACCTGTATCATTTCTTGCGGTTAGATCTTGGCTGGCAATAATATTAATTGTAAGAGTTGCAGTATCTGTTGCTGATCCATCTGAAACAATATAAGTAAAGACATCAGTTATATTCGAGTCCCCTGCGTCAAGGCCTGATATATTTGAGTTTGCAACATAAGAATAAGAACCATTAGAGTTAATTGTTAAAGTACCATAAGAACCTGTAACTGTTTCAGAGTTACTTGAAAAAGTTGTTTGAGCACTTCCACCAGCAGTAGTTGCAGTGATACTAGTAATTGTTGCAGATGAGCTTGCATCTGCATCGGTATCATTATCAGTAATGTCTCCAGTATTACTGCCAGTGCTGGTTCCAGAAACAGCTGAACCACCATCTGTAACAGTTAAAGTTCCACCTTCTTTAATATAACCAGTATCCACTACTCCAACTGGAGCATCGTTAACTCCTGTCACAGTAATAATTAAAGTCGCTGTATCAGTAGCTGTTCCATCTGAAACAGTATAAGTAAAACTATCTGTAACAGTATCACTCGCATCTAATGCATCAGCAGCTGATTGATCAGCTACATAAGTGTAAGATCCATCAGCTCCAACTTTCAACGTTCCATAAGTTCCAGTAACTGAGGTAAAATTACTATTATAAGTACTACTTCCTGCAACCGAACTATTTGATCCACCTGTTACTGAAATTTGTGTAACTGTGAGAGATGAACTAGAGTCTGCATCTGTATCATCTGCAACTAATAACTCTGATCCTGAGCTTTCAGTTATAGTCGCATCCTCATTTACAGCATCAGTATCATTAACTCCAACCGGATCATCGTTAACACCTGTAATCGTAATTGTGATTGTTGCTGTATCCGTTGCAGTTCCATCTGAAACTGTATATGTAAAGACATCAGTAACTGTATCACTTGCATCTAAAAGATCTGCTGCACTTTGATCTGCTGCATAAGTATAAGTTCCATCAGCTGCTAAAGTTAATGTACCATAATAACCTACAACCGCACCTGATCCCGCTGTTCCACTATTACCATTTCCTGATGATGCACTACCG
>CACNQY010000002.1 GCA_902622655.1 uncultured Pelagibacteraceae bacterium
TAAAAAATAATAGTGGTTGGATACATATTTCTCAATTAAAAAAAAGTATTTCGGTCATAACAACTCAGGAAAAAATTTTGTTTAAAAAACCCTCGTCTTTTGCAAAACCTATTGCACAAATTAAAAAGGGACGAATGTTAATATTGGAAAAATGTGAGAAGCAATGGTGTAAAGTAGTGACTGAAAATTTCAAAGGTTGGGTTAAGACCAATAAATTGTGGGGTCTTAATTGATTTTAACCAACCGAAGCTTAAATATATTTTTAAACTAAAACTAACTATTTTTTTTGTTCGCAAACATCTTTGATTACTGGAGTACTAGCACATTCTAAACACTTTGTTTTTTGAACTATGCATCCATCGTCAAGGATTTGCACATCAACAATTTTATCACACTTTGAACAAGTAGATGAAATTGTTAATCCGCATTTTTTGCAACTATAATTTTCTATCTGCATAATTAAAAAATTTAATTAGAAATAAAATTTATTCAACGTTAATCCTTGCGAATGATTACTATTCACTCGTTTTTTTTGCGAATGATTACTAATCGCTTTAATTTATCAATAATAAAATTTTTTAAATTTTTGGGTAATAATATTTAATGATTTATTTTTTTGACTTACTTGCCCACCATTTATCTAAAATAAAATACCAAATAGAATTTGCGATTGGCTCAACTATCGCATCTGTTAACGCGATCATAAAAGGGACATCTGCAACCAGCATCAAAACTGTTATAGCAATTATAAAGTGTCCGATTGTATAAATTATCGTTCTTAATAAAGAACCTTTATTATTATGAAAAATATTTTCTGCTGCTTTGAATATTCCGCTTGTCAATTCCATTATTTATCGAACGGACTTTCTAATACACATGCGACGAGGTGAATTCTTGCCTGTTCACCTCCATTAAAAAAATTATGGTATTTTGTGTTATTTGTTATCCAAACGCTTCCATCTGCGGGCAAATGTTTTGCTACATTTTCAATTACCATTGAGCATCCTTTGTTTGTTATAATTGGAATGTGCAGTCTACATTCAGGATCTTTATGCCAGCTTAATGTTGATCTTGGTTCTTTTAATAAAAGCCTTACTCTACCAAGTTTAAACTTTTTACTTAAAACTTTATAAACCTCACTGAAATAAGTATTGCTAAACTCAGGAACTAATTGAGTATATTTAGACTCATCTATTTCTATATCTCGTGATACTTCTTTTCCTGTTTCATCAGCTATTGTCCAATATTTCCCTCTTATATTATTTCCTTTTACAGAGTCCTCATCATTTGGTACTTGATTTAAAGGAATTGCACCAAAATGGGTTACTCCAGGGGAATTAAATTTTTTATTTTTTAGAATTTTACTCAAGTCATTTCTTAATTTTGAAATATCAAATTTTAATTCTGGAACTTTATAAAAATCATTAAAATTTATTTGAGTCATATTCTGATTTATTTTTTTAATTTAGTTAATATCAAATCGGTCTGCATTCATAACTTTAGTCCAAGCCTTTATAAAGTCATTTACAAACTTATCAAGAGAGTCATCCGTAGCGTAAACTTCTGCTAAAGCTCTTAATTGAGAATTTGAACCAAATATTAAATCAGTTCTGGTTCCAATCCATTTAACTTTATTTGTTTTTCGATCTCTACCCTTAAATATATCCTCTTTATTAGAAACTTCTTTCCACTTTATATTCATGTCCAAAAGATTTACAAAAAAATCATTTGAAAGTTTTCCAAGCTTTTTAGTAAAAACACCATGTTTTGAATTATCAAAATTTATATCTAAAACTCTCAAACCACCTACCAAAACTGTCATCTCAGCCGCTGTTAATTTGAGTAATTGAGCCTTATCAATTAAAAGTTCCTCAGCAATTGTCGAATTATCGCCTTTTGCATAATTTCTAAATGCATCTGCAACTGGTTCTAATAGACTGAAAGAATGAACATCAGTTTGATCCTGAGTAGCATCTCCTCTCCCTGCTTTAAAGGGAACATTTACTCTTTTACCTGCAGCTTTAGCTGCTTTCTCTATTCCCACTGATCCACCTAAAACAATCAAATCAGCTATAGATACAGACCTAGATTGGGTATTAAATGATTTTTGAATTTTTTCGTAAACTTTTAAAACTTTTGATAAAACAGACGGGTTATTTACTTTCCAGTTTTTCATAGGTAATAATCTTATACGAGCACCATTAGCTCCACCTCTTTTATCAGATGATCTATAAGTAGATGCTGAAGCCCATGCCGCTGACACTAATTTAGATACTGATAAACCAGAATTTATAATTTTTCTTTTTAGGGCCTGTATTTCTTTATTTTTAAGTTTATGTTTGTTTTTCGGTATTGGGTCTTGCCAAATTAATTCCTCTTTTGGAACTTCTGGACCTAAATAATTTATTTTTGGTCCCATATCTCTATGAGTTAATTTAAACCATGCTCTTGAGAATGCATCAGCAAACTCATCAGGATTATTGTGGAAATGTCTAGATATTCTTCCAAAACCTGGGTCCATTCTAAGAGATAAATCTGTTGTTTGCATCATTGGCATATTCTTTTTTCCTTTAATATGTGCATCTGGTGTCATTGCAATAGCCTTACCATTTTGTTTTGGTTTCCATTGATACGCCCCCGCTGGACTTTTTGTAAGTTGCCAATTGTAACCGAACAAATTATCAAAATATCCCATATCCCACTTTATAGGATTAGAAGTCCATGCTCCTTCAATACCACTACTTATTGTATCAACACCAACTCCACTTTTATATTTGCTATTATAACCTGTTCCCTGTTCCTGGATTTTAGATCCTTCTGGTTCAGGACCTTTATAAGACTCTGAGGCAGCACCATGTGATTTACCAAAAGTATGTCCACCTGCTACGAGTGCCACTATTTCATAGTCATTCATAGCCATTCTTCCAAATGTTTCTCTTATGTCTCTTGCAGCTTTAAGAGGGTCTGGATTACCATCAGGTCCTTGAGGATTTACATAAATCAATCCCATTTGAACAGCTCCTAAAGGATTTTCAAGCTCTCTTTTTTTATTATAACGATTATTACCTAGCCATTCTTTTTCTGAGCCCCAATAAATATCATCTTCTGGTTCCCAAATATCTTCTCTACCTCCACCAAAACCAAAAGTTTTTAATCCCATTGATTCAATAGCAACATTTCCAACTAATATAAACAAATCAGCCCAAGAGATTTTTTTTCCATATTTTTTTTTTATAGGCCACAATAGTAATCTGGCTTTATCTAAGTTTACATTATCTGGCCAACTGTTAAGTGGTGCAAATCTTTGATTACCAGTTCCAGCCCCACCTCTGCCATCTCCTGTCCTGTAAGTTCCCGCTGCATGCCATGCAAGACGAACCATTAATGGACCATAATGACCATAATCTGCAGGCCACCAACTTTGAGAGTTAGTCATCAGCTTTTCAAGATCTTTTTTAAGAGCTCTATAATTTAGTTTTTTAAATTCTTTTTTATAATTAAATTTTTTATCAAAGGGATTTACTAATTCTGAATGTTGACTTAGAATTTTAAGATTTAAGCTATTTGGCCACCAATCTTTATTAGTTTGACCTTTTCCAGTAGGATGTTTTTGAGGAATACCCTCTCCATGAAATGGACATTTGCTTAATTCTTTATTTATTTCGCTGCTCATTTAATTACCCTTTTTTTATATTGAATATGCTACTTTATAATGATTCTAAAAAAAGTAGTCAAGAAAATCTAATAATTTAAATTATATTGAGACAATTATTCATTTTCAACTTTAACAAGTATCTCTACTGAGCTAATTTTTTTTCCTGGAAGTGATTTTTTTATTTGAATTTTTTCAACATCTTCATCATTTAAATCAGTTAATTCTTTAGTTAAGTTATCAAAAAAATGATGATGATGAGAAGTATTGGTGTCAAAATAACTTTTATCAGAATTGATTGTAATTTCTTTTAAATAGCCTTCTCTTTTAAAAGCATGCACTGTATTATAAATAGTTGCTAAGGATATTTTTTCCTCAATTTTTTCACTAATGATTTTTGATAATTCATTTATAGTAAAATGAAAAGTCTTATCAGTATTAAACAACACTTCACATATCTTAATTCTTTGCTTTGTGGGCCTTAATCCTGAATTTCTCAGTTTTTCAACAAAATTACTTACTGAATTCATAGTTATTTATAATAGTTCTAAACTATTTCTATATTATAATGTTTATAAATCAAGTAATAAAGGGTTTCAAAATTTATGAAAAAAAACTCATACTCCTATGATGATCTTATAACTTGTGGAAATGGTGATCTTTTTGGACCTGGAAATGCCAAATTACCACTTCCTCCAATGCTTATGTTTGATAGAATAACGGAGATCAATGATCATAATGGAGCATTTAATAAAGGTTCTTTAAAAGCTGAATTGGATATAAAAAATGATCTTTGGTTTTTTGACTGTCATTTTAAATCTGATCCCGTTATGCCAGGATGTTTAGGGTTAGATGCGATGTGGCAGTTAGTGGGCTTCTATTTAGGATGGCTTGGTAATCCTGGAAAAGGAAGAGCTTTGGGAGTTGGTGCGGTAAAATTTACAGGTGAAGTTTTACAAAATGTTAAAAATGTTAGATATGAAATAGATATGAAAAAAATTATGTCTCCTGGTGGAACAACCGTAGGACTTGCTAATGGTATAGTTTTAGCAGATGACAAAAAAATATATTCAGCAGAAAGTTTAAAAGTAGGATTATTTAAATAATGAGAAGAGTAGTTGTAACAGGTTTAGGTATTGTATCTTGTTTAGGAAACAATCAAGACGAAGTATATCAATCGTTATTAAATTCAAAATCAGGTATTTCCTATTCTGAAGAGTACAAAGAACATAATCTTAAAAGCCACGTACACGGTAAACCAAATATAAAATTAGATGATTATATCGATAGAAAAACAATACGGTTTATGGGTTCGGGTTCGGCTTATAATTACATAGCGATGAAGGAAGCTATTACTGATTCTGGTCTTGAAGAAAATGAAGTTAGTAATTTTAAAACTGGAATTGTTATGGGCTCAGGTGGACCTTCAATTGAAAACGTGATTTTAGCAGCTGATAAAACAAGAGCCAAAACCCCGAAATTAATGGGACCATTTATTGTTCCAAGAACAATGGCAAGTACAGCCTCTGCTACACTTGCTGTTCCTTTTAAAATTAAAGGAACCAATTACACAATGAGTTCAGCCTGTGCAACAAGTGGACACTGTATTGGGAATTCTATGGAATTAATTCAAATGGGTAAACAGGACATTGTATTTGCAGGTGGTAGCGAAGAAATTCACTGGGCAATGACTGCAATGTTTGATGCTATGACTGCTTTATCATCAAAGTATAATAATACCCCTGAGACAGCGTCAAGAGCTTACGACAAAACAAGAGATGGCTTTGTTATTGCTGGAGGCGGTGGAGTTTTAGTTCTTGAAGAATACGAACATGCTAAAGCTAGAGGGGCTAAAATATACGCAGAATTAACTGGGTATGGAGCAACCTCAGATGGATACGATATGGTAGCACCTTCTGGAGAAGGAGCTGTAAGATGTATGCAAATGGCTATGGCTACAGCTAAAAATAAAATTGATTATATTAATACTCATGGAACATCTACTCCTGTAGGAGATATCACGGAATTAAATGCAGTTAAAAATACTTTCGGAGATAATATCCCAAAGATTAGTTCAACAAAATCTCTATCAGGACACCCTTTAGGAGCTGCATCAGTGCATGAAGCTATTTATTGTTTAATAATGATGAAAAATAATTTCATCACAGGCTCAGCAAATATAAATGAAATGGATGATGAAGCTAAAAAGTTTCCAATTATTGCAAAAACTGAAAAGGGGGCAACTTTAAATACTATAATGTCTAATAGTTTTGGTTTTGGTGGAACCAACGCAGCTTTAATTTTTGAGAAAGTATAATTTATGAGTTTGATGAAGGGCAAAAAAGGATTAATCATGGGTGTTGCTAATGAAAGATCAATTGCCTGGGGTATTTCTCAAAAACTAGCAGAGGCTGGAGCTGAGCTAGCATTTACATATTTAGGCGATGCTCTTAAAAAAAGAGTAGTTCCTTTAGCAGAAAAATTAAATTCAAATATTACATTTAGTTGTGATGTTGAAAAAAAAGAAGAAATAATAAAACTATTTGAGGATATCAAATCTCAATGGGGTGAGATAGATTTTGTAGTTCATGCAGTTGCTTTTTCAGATAAATCCGAGTTATCAGGTGAATATTTAAATACAACTAGAGATAATTTTTTAAGAAGTATGTTAATTTCTTGTTTTTCATTTACTGAAGTAGCAAAAGAAGCTTCGAAAATAATGAAAAAAGGAGGAAGCTTATTAACTTTAACTTACGAGTCTACTAAAGCAATTCCAAATTATAATGTAATGGGTGTTTGTAAATCAGCTTTGGAAGCTAGTGTTAAATACTTAGCTAGAGATTTGGGTGCTAAAGGTATGAGAGTAAATGCTATAAGTGCTGGACCTATAAAAACATTAGCTGCCTCTGCAATTGGAGACGCAAAATTCCTCTATAAATGGAATGAAGATCATTCTTTACTTAAGAGGAATGTAGATATACATGATGTCGGAAATTCAGCATTATATCTGCTAAGTGATCTTGCAAATGGTGTTACTGGTGAAATTCACTATGTGGATGCTGGCTATAACAAAGTTGGAATGCCAGATCCTAGAAACATATCATAAAATATAGTTAAATTTAGTGAAAAAAATATGAAGGGATACAGATTTATTACTGATGATGATACTGTAAGATTTTGTAATCGAGTAACTGAGGCATTATCGAATGGATGGAAATTATATGGCGAACCAAAGATGGCATTTGATAAAAAACGAGGAGTAATTCGTTGCGGCCAAGCAGTTACAAAAAGTGTGCCAAATAAAAAATACTCAAAAAAAATTAATTTATCCTCAATATAAAAACCCCTGAAACTATCATTCCAAGGGTTTGGAGTTTTAATTACAGTAATTATTTATTCAGCAGCTTGTTTCATTGAAAGTTTAACTTTGCCTCTATCAAAACCGATTACTTTAACTTTTACTTCGTCACCTTCTTTGACAACGTCAGTAACTTTAGCAACTCTTTTATCTGCAAGTTCTGAGATATGAACTAGTCCATCTTGTTTTCCTAAGAAATTAACGAATGCACCAAACTCCATAATCTTCATAACTTTTCCAGAATAAATTTTATTTATTTCAGCTTTTGCAGTGATGTCTTTGATCATTTGCATTGCAATATTTCTAGACTCTTCATCTGGAGCAGCAACTGTTACTACACCTTCGTCATTAACATCTACTTTTGCTCCTGACTTTTCAACGATTTCTCTGATTGTTGCACCACCTTTTCCAATTACAGCAGCAATATCTTTTTTATCCACATTAACTTGTTCCATTTTTGGAGTGTGTTTTCCGACATCAGATCTTGAAGCTGATAATGCTTTATTCATTTCACCTAAAATATGAACTCTTCCATTTTTAGCTTGACTTAGTGCCTGCTCCATAATTTCAAATGTAATACCTGTAATTTTGATATCCATTTGCAGAGAAGTAATTCCATCTTTAGTTCCAGCTACTTTAAAGTCCATATCACCTAAGTGATCCTCATCACCTAAAATATCTGATAGAACGCTAAAATCATCACCTTCTTTAATTAGTCCCATTGCAATACCTGCTACTGGCTCTTTAATTGGTACTCCAGCATCCATTAATGCTAAAGACGTTCCACAAACAGTGGCCATTGAGGAGGAACCGTTAGACTCTGTAATCTCCGAAACTACTCTAAAAGTATATGGAAATGCCTCTTTTGTAGGCAATGAAGAGTTAATAGCTCTCCAGGCTAATTTACCATGACCAATTTCTCTTCTACCTGTTCCAATTCTTCCTGTTTCTCCAACTGAAAAAGGAGGAAAGTTATAGTGAAGCATAAATCTTTCTCTTTGCAATCCATCTAAACTTTCAATTCTTTGTTCATCATCAGAAGTTCCTAAAGTTGCTACAACAATTGCTTGAGTTTCTCCTCTTGTAAATAATGCAGAACCATGAGTTCTTGGTAAAACACCAACTTCACAGGAAATTGGTCTTACATCTGATAATCCTCTACCATCAATTCTATTTTTGTTTTTTAAAATATCAGTTCTGACAATTGATTTTTCAAGATTTTTTAACTGACTATTAACATCTAGATCAGAATAATTTTCGTCTTCCTCATAAAGTTTTTTGGCTTTATCTGTTATCTCTGAAATTTGATTTGATCTATCTTGTTTATCTCTAGTTGCAAAAGCTTTTTTAAGATCTTCTGTAAAAGTTTCTTCAAGTTTTTTCTTAACTTCTGATAGATCTTTCTTTTCAACAGTCCATTCAGGTTTACTACATTCTTTTGCAAGTTCCTCAATCATTTCAATTACTGGAACAAATCCCTCATGACCAAATTTTACTGCATTTAACATTTCTTCTTCTGTTAAACCGTTAGCTTCAGACTCAACCATAAGCACGGCATCTTTTGTACCTGCTACGACTAAGTCTAAACTTGATTTCTCTAATTCAGCTTTAGATGGGTTCAAAACATATTCACCATCAATAAAACCAACTCTCGAAGCTCCTACAGGCCCCATAAATGGCATTCCTGATATAGCTAATGCTGCTGATGATGCGGTTATTGATAAAATGTCTGGTTCATTTTCTTTATCGTATGAAATTACTGTTGGTAATAACTGAACTTCATTTTTAAATTCATCAGGAAACAAAGGTCTGATTGGTCTATCGATTAATCTTGAGATTAATGTTTCACTCTCAGTTGGTCTTGCTTCTCTTTTGAAATATCCACCTGGAATTTTTCCAGCTGCATAGTATTTTTCTTGGTAGTTTACAGATAATGGAAAGTAATCCATATCAGGATTTACTTTTTTTGCTCCTACTACTGTTGCTAGCACGACTGTTTCACCGCATGTTGCGATTATAGCACCGTCTGCCTGTCTTGCTACTTTACCTGTCTCTAAACTTATCTTTTTTCCTGCTACTTCAATTTCCTTCTTGTATACTTTAAACATTTCATTTCCATTTCGTTTCGTTCGTTTCGTTTCATTCCGTTCTATCTATCTTGACTTCTATTTTCTTAAATTCAATTTTGACAGTACATTTTTGTAAGAATCCATTTTATTTTTCTTCAAGTATTCTAACAATTTCTTTCTTCTATTTACCGCTCTCAACAATCCAACGGATGAATGTTTATCCTTTTTAAATTGCTTAATATGCTTAGAGAGAGTTTCAATTTTTTCTGTTAGCAAAGCAATCTGGATCTCTGAAGATCCTGTATCCTTATCGTGCATTGCTAATTCTTGTGACTTTTTATTCATGCCTCTTTCTTCCTATTTATTTGTTTGTTTTATTAAGTTTTCTATTTTTTCCGCATACTCAAAAGATTCGTCTTTTCTAAAAAGTAATTTTGGTAAAAATTTCATAACCACTTTCTGTGATAAAATTTTTCTAATTAAAAACGAGTATTCTTTTAAAACAGTGATTATTTCATCAGCATCTTTTCCTCCTAGTGGAAGAACATATGCTTTAGCAATTTTTAAATCTGGACTCATTCTTACCTCAGTGACTGTTATGGTATTTGTCTCTAAATTCGGCACCTTAGCCTCATTTCTTATGAAAATCATACTTAAAGACTGCTTAATCATTTCTCCTACTCTTAGCTGTCTTTGAGATATTGGTTTTCCTATTCTATCTGCCATTAAATTGACCTCTCAGTAGATGTAACACTAAAAGCTTCTATTGTGTCATTTTTTTGAAAATCCATATAATCTTTAACAGTAATTCCACATTCTTGACCGTCACTAACCTGTTTTACCTGGTCTTTTTCCCTAAAAATTGTTGAAACCTTTCCAGTATAAATTATTGCTCCATCTCTAATAATTCTAATATCTGAAGTGCTATTTATCTCTCCTTCGGTAACTTTTGAACCTGCAACTTTTCCTGCGCCTGATACTTTGAATATTTCTAAAATTTGTGCTGTACCAGTAATTTTCTCTTGAACATCAGGTGCTAATAAACCCGACATTTTTTGTTTAATGTAGTCTAAAACTTCATAAATGATATTGTATGACGAAATTTTTATCTTTTCATTTTCAGCAAGTTTTTTAGCTTCCTTGCTTGGCTTAACATTAAATGCTATTAAAACTGCATTAGATGCCTTGGCTAATGTCACATCAGTTTCTGTTACCATTCCTATATCTGCTAGAATTATTTTAGGTTTAACTTCGTCATGTTTAATTTGGCTAATTGCATTTTTTATTGCCTCTGATGATCCATGTACGTCAGATTTAATAATTAAATTTAATTCTTCACTTGATTTATTAGAAAACGCAGAGTCTTGAGTTGCAAATGTTAAAGGATTTTTGCCATCCTTACTCTCATGGGCTCTATTTTCACTTAAAATCTTAGCTTCTTTTTCTGTTTCTAAAACAATAAAATCATCTCCAGCTTTGGCTGCGCCATTGATACCTAAAATCTCTACAGGTGTTGATGGTGAGGCCTCATTAATGTTTTGACCTTTATCATTAATAATAGCTCGAACTTTTCCCCATTTTAACCCGCTAACAAAAAAATCTCCCTTTTTTAAAGTTCCTGTTGTAACAATAACATTTACTACAGGTCCTCTACCTACATCAATTTTTGACTCTAATACAATCCCAGTAGCTTTTGAGTCATAATCAGTTTTAAGATCTAATATTTCTGCTTGTAAAATAATTGATTCTATTAACTTATCTAAATTCTGTTTTGTCTTTGTAGATACTTCTACCATTAAGGTATCACCTGATAAATCCTCAGCTATTAATTCATGCTCTAATAACTGATTTTTAATTTTTTGTGGATCTGCTTCAGGTAAATCACATTTATTAATTGCTACAACAATAGGTACTTCTGCAGCTTTAGCATGTTTTATAGATTCTATAGTTTGTGGTTTTACTCCATCATCTGCGGCAACCACTAATACAACAACATCTGTTAATTTTGATCCCCTAGCTCTCATTTCTGTAAATGCAGCATGCCCAGGAGTATCAATAAAAGTTAATTTACTTGACTGACTTTCTATTTGATAGGCTCCAATATGTTGTGTTATTCCACCAAATTCTCCAGATACAACATTTGCACTTCTCAAAACGTCCAATACCGAAGTTTTACCATGGTCAACGTGCCCCATAACGGTAACTATTGGTGGTCTATTTTTTAGATTTTCAGTTCTTGAAGCTTTTATTTTTTGAATTATTTCTTCGGCTTTTTCCTCTCTTATCGGGTTATGTCCGAATTCTTTAACTAAGTATTCTGCTGTGTCTGCTGCTAATGTTTGATTGATTGTTACTGTTACACCCATTCCAAATAAATGTTTGATAACATTACTTGACTGCTCTGCCATTCTATTTGCAAGTTCTCTAACAGTAATTGCCTCAGGAATATTTACATCTCTTTTTACTGGTTTTAAATTTTCTTGTGTTTCATTTTTTATTGAATTTTTGATTTCTTTTTGTCTGGCTCTTTTAACGGACGCTAAACTTCTTTCTTTTGCATCAATTTCATCGCTCAACGCTCTAGATACCGTTAATTTTAACTCTCTTTTCTTAACGCCTGATTTAAGTGTTTTTCTATCTTTATTTTCACCTTCACCTTTTAATCTTTTTGTTGCTCTTTGTTCAGCCAATTTACGTCTTTCAAAATCATTTATTATAGGTGGGTTCTTTGGAGGAAATGAGGGTTTGAAAGAAGAGCCTCTATCAAAAGTTGAACTTGATCTGTTATTACTTGTTGGTGATCTAAATGATCCACCTCTAGAGGGAAACTTTCCTGTTTGTTTTTCAATAACTACAGAATTTTTTCTTTGATTTTTTGTTATATCAATATTTTTTATTGATTTTTTGGCTGAGCCTGAAATTGTTAATTTTGTTTTTTTTTCCATATCTCATCACCTAATCTTTATAAATTATTTTTCTTGCAGACATGATTAATTCATCCGCTTCCTCTTTAGATAAAGCAAAATCTTCAAGGTATCCTTGAATTTTTACCCTTTCACCTTTAACAACATCATAACCTCCTGTTAATTCATCAGAAGCTAAATCAGCAAAATCCTGTAAAGTTAAAATTTTTTGCTCTCCTAATGTAACTAACATACCTGGTGTAAGACCTTTTAAATTTATTAATAAATCTTCAAGACCTAGTTCCTTAATTCTTTGAGAAATATCTTCCTGGTCTTTATCATGAAATTCCTTAGCCCTTTCAATTAATGCTTTGGCTGTATCTTCCTCTATACCTTCTATTTTAATTAAATTTTCAACCACACTATCCTTAATATCATCAATAGTTGAGAATCCTTCAGCAACTAGCAGTTGACCTAAAGTTTCATCTAGCTCTAAGTTTTTTACAAAATTTTCAGTTTTTTCCTTAAATTCTAATTGTCTTCTCTCTGAGTCTTCTGCATCAGTCATTATGTTGATTTCATAATTTAGCAATTTAGTCGCTAACCTAACATTTTGACCTCTTCTTCCTATTGCTTTACTTAAATTTTCTTCTGTCAGAATTACATCTAGTTTTTTTCTTTCAACATCAACGTTTACTCTCTGAACTTCTGCAGGTGATAAAGCGTTAGATACAAGAATTGCTGGGTCTTCTGACCAATTAACAATATCAATTTTTTCTCCTTGTAATTCATTCACTACAGCTTGTACTCTAGAACCTCGCATACCTACACATGCACCTACTGGATCTAAAGATGTGTCAACAGCTTTTACACATATTTTTGCTCTACTTCCTGGGTCTCTTGAAGAGGATTTAATTTCTATTAACCCGTCATAAATTTCAGGTACTTCCTGGACGAAAAGTTTTTCCATAAACTTAGGATGTGCTCTTGATAAAAAAATTTGCTGTCCTCTTGGTTCTCTTCTGACATCATAACAATAAGCTTTGATACGATCACCTGCCTTAATATTCTCGCGTGGGATTAATTCATTTTTTTGAATTATCGCCTCTGTTCTTCCTAAATCTGCTATTACATTTCCAAATTCTAATCTTTTGACAATGCCACTTAAAATTGTATCTTTTTTATCAATAAAATCATTAAATTGTCTTTCTCTTTCCGCCTCTCTTACGTTGAAGCTTATAACTTGCTTAGCAGTTTGTGCTGCAATTCTTCCGAAATCAAATGATGGAAGAGGTTGAAGAACTTCATCTCCAATAGATTTGTCTTTGTTTGTTACATTTAAATTAATTGCATCCTCTAGTTTTATTTCTGTATTTGCGTTTTCAGGATTTTCTGTGATAACTAATTTTCTAAAAAGCTCTATATCCCCACTCTCTCTATTAATTAAAACTTTAATTTCATTTTCTTGACCAAATTTAGATTTTGCAGCTTTGGCTATACCAGTTTCCATAGAACTTATAATAAGCTCTTTATCAATTGATTTCTCTAAAGCTACCGCTTCAGCAATTCTTAATAACTCTAGTTTATCTGCTCTTTTATTTAACATATTTTTGTTTGCTCCAAAAAAAAATGGGCTAAAGCCCATTTTGCTTTAATCCACAATGTTAGCGCAATATAGTAAAGTTTTTATTTAATTCAATAAAAACTATTTTGAAAAAATATCAAATTTATCAGTTTTTTCCCATGAAAATGAGCCATTTTCCTCTGGTTCCCTTCCAAAATGTCCGTAAGCAGCTGTTTTTTCATATATTGGTTTATTCAAATTTAACATTTCTCTAATACCCCTAGGACTTAAATCAAAATTCTCCTTTATTTTTTCTACTACAAACTTATTTTTATCTAAATCATTATCAAACAAATCTACATATATTGACAGTGGTTTTGATACACCAATCGCATAAGCTAATTGAATTAAACATTTTTCAGCAATTTTTGAGTTAACCACATTTTTTGCAATATACCTGGCAGCATAAGCTGCTGATCTATCTACCTTAGTAGGATCCTTTCCTGAGAATGCCCCACCACCATGAGGTGCAGCTCCACCATAAGTATCAACTATAATTTTTCTACCTGTAAGACCACAATCGCCATCAGGACCGCCTATTACGAAATTACCAGTTGGATTTACATAAAATTCATCCTCATTAAATTCTTCAAGAAAATCTTTAGGAATTGATTTAATCATATATGGCCTTAATAAATCTTTGACTTGAGACTGATTAACATCAGGCGAATGTTGAGATGAGATAACTACTGACCTAACTTTTGTGGGTTTTCCATCTTCATATTCAAAAGTTACCTGGCTTTTAGAGTCTGGTTCAATATTTTCTAATTTACCAGATTTTCTATCATCTGCCATTAATCTCAAAATTTTATGCGAATAATGAATTGGAGCAGGCATCAAAAAGTCTGTTTCATTACATGCATAACCAAACATAATACCTTGGTCTCCGGCACCTTCGTCTTTATTTCCAGATGAGTCTACTCCCATTGAAATATCAGTTGATTGTGCGTGTAAATGACTTTCAATTTTTGTTGCTTCTTTCCAAGTAAAACCCTGCTGATCATAACCAATGTCTTTTATACAACTTCTTACTTTCTCGATTAGCTCTTCTTTTTGGATTTCTGGTCCTCTTACTTCACCTGCTAATACTACTTTATTAGTTGTGGTTAATGTTTCACATGCAACTCTTGAAAATGGATCTTCAGAAATAAAGCTATCAACTACCATATCTGATATTCTATCAGAGACTTTATCTGGGTGCCCTTCAGATACAGATTCGCTTGTAAAAAGAAAATTTTTTAAATTACTCATTTTTAATTCTATTAAATGAAAATATCAAAAAAATATACAATAAAATTATTAATACAAAAATTTTATTTCCGAATCTTGAAAACAATGTTGGTTCTATTGTTCTCGACTCATTTAAATCTATATAGCCAGATTGATTTAAATTTAGTTGCTTTTCAATAGCTCCAGATGGATTAATAATTGCTGTTATTCCATTATTTGAAGATCTTAAAACATATTTTCCACTCTCGACCGCTCTGAAAACACTATGAATGAAGTGTTGTTTGGGACCTATTGATTGACCAAACCATCCATCTTCAGAAATATTTACAATAAAATCAAAATCAAAATTTATAAATAATTTCCCAGAGTAAATTATTTCGTAGCAAATAAGTGGTAAAATTTTAAGAGAAAACTTTTCTCTAGTTATGTTAATTATGTTTCTTTCTTTTCCTTTTGAATATGAATGGTAATTGTTTGTAATAGTTTTTAATCCAATTTTTTTTAGAATTCTCTCTAATGGTAAAAATTCTCCGAACGGAACTAAATTAATTTTATTATAGGAATTTATCAAGTTTAAATTGTGGTCATAAATTGAAAATGAGTTAAAATATTTGGTAGTTTGGGTTTCATCCAATTTACTATTTATTCCAATTACTAATAAATGATTTTTATTAAATTTATTTTTAAATAACCAGTCATATTCAATCAATTGATCCTGGGAAATACCTGGCAAAATCCCCTCAGGCCATACAAAAATTACTTTTTCATTTTCTTCTGGTGAACTTATTTCAATTAAATCTTTAATTACTGAAGTTGGATCTATATCATTATAAAATCTGTCGATACTAATATTTGAACCTATAATTCTTATTTTATACTCGTATTTATTAATCTCAGCTTTATTTATTTTTTCTATATTCTTAGATCCGTAAATAAAAAAAGATATTGTAATGATAATAAAAGCAATAACTATAGCAATATTTTGCATTTTATTTCCTAAAATAATTAATGATGGACTGACAAAAAGCGAAATACAAAAAACATTAAAACTGTATGTTCCAATAACTGATATAATATTTAAAATTTCAAGATGGTTTGAAAAACTAAATGCAATTAAATTCCATGGAAATCCTGTTAAAATGGATCCCCTAACAAATTCAATTAATCCAAAAATTAATGAGAAAAGAAAAAAGGAACATAAAGTTTTATTGAATTTTATAATAAAAAATAAATAAGTTATTAGGCCATAAAATAGGGCTAGAAACCCCGGCACTAAGATCGAAGCTACTGGTATCAAAAATGTAAAATTTTTATCAAAAGTTAATGAAATTGGGATCCAATATAGATTACTTATGAAATATCCAAATCCAAACAACCAACCATAAAGAAAAAATATTTTTTTATTTTTGTTAAATTTTTTTTTTTCTAAAAAAATAAAAAACGCACTAAATGTAAAAAAATTAATTATTAAATAATTAAATGGTGGTAAACTTAAAGAAGTTAAGCAACCTAACAAAATTAAAAATAATAATTCAATGTAAATTATTTTACTCAATTTAATTTATTTTTGATTTTACAGATTTATATATAAAATTTTCTACTTTTAACATTTTATCATAATCTTTGTTTTTAATATGATCAAATCCTAGCAGATGGACAAACCCATGAATAAATAATTTTATAACTTTTTTTTTAAATGATTTTAAATCTTGTGATTTAGGCTGATCTATAAAATTATAACTAATTATTATATCTCCCAAGTAAGTTTTTTTTTGTAATTTTAATTTTTTTTCCAAAGGAAAAGATAAAATATCCGTTGACTTATTTTTATTTCTAAAATTTTTATTAAGTTTTTTGATATTTTTATTATTTGATAATAATACAGTAAAAATTACTTTTTTATTTAAAAACTTATATTTTTTTGGGAATGCATCACAAACTTTTTTAAAAAAAAGCTCTTTATTTTTTAGTCTTTTTGACCAGGACTTCTCCTCAGAGAAGACATTAACGTTAATCATTATTTGAATAGGCTTTTACTATTTTTGAGACAAGTGGATGCCTCACAACATCTGTATGATCAAAATCAACTATGGAAATCTCTTTTAAGTGTCCCAGCAACTCTTTTGAACGGACTAATCCAGACATATTTTTATTTGGTAAATCTATTTGTGTCGGATCGCCATTTACAACTATTTTAGAATTTTCACCTATACGAGTTAAAAACATTTTAATCTGAGTATCTGTTGCATTTTGAGCTTCATCTAGAATTGCAAAAGAGTTTTTAAGTGTACGCCCTCTCATAAATGCTAAGGGTGCAATTTCAATATCTCCAATTTCAATCATTCTTTGAATTTTTTCAAAATCAAAAAGGTCATATAATGAATCGTATAAAGGTCTTAAATAAGGATCTACTTTTTCTTTCATATCACCTGGCAAAAATCCTAAACGTTCACCTGCTTCAACTGCGGGTCGAGATAAAATTATTCTTTCAATTTTTTTCTCTAATAACATTGTTAGTCCTACCGCTACTGCTAAAAAAGTTTTTCCTGTACCAGCGGGCCCAACAGAAATAACAATGTCGCTTTGTCTCAATGCTCTTACATATTTTTTTTGCTTTTCGGATCTTGGAATAATTGATTTTTTAGGAGTTTTAATAATATCTGTAATATTATCATTTTTAACTTTTTCATTAATCATAAATTTATCTACAGACGAAAGTATATCTTTATTTTCTATACTTCCATTATTAATAAACTGTTTAGCTAAAAATTGAATTGCATTTTTTACCTTTTCATTTGTTTCAGGATTAGATTTAATTAAAATGGAATTACCTCTAGAATATAAACTACATTTAGCAACTTTTTCTAATTCTTGCAAATTTTTGTTAAATTCTCCAACAACACCCATCAATAAGTCATTATCATGAAATATAACACTCAAAGAGTTGTTATCTGAATAAACGAACTTTAACGATCTATCAAAATTTTTTTTTGTTATTCCTCTCAAACTTTATGCAACCTTTTGATTTGAATTATTTATAATTTTGCCAAATAAACTATTTTTACTGCTTTCATTAATTTTCACTTGTACAATATTTCCAATATCTTCTTTCTTACCATCAAAAATAACTGATGTCATATGTTCCGTTCTTCCAAAAGCCATAGTTTTATCTTTCGTTAAATTTTCGACTAAAACATCGACAATCTTATTTTCTAAAAATTTATTCATTTTTATTTGGTTTTGCATCAATTTATTTTGAATTTTTTCTAATCTTTCCGTAGAAATTTTTTTATCTATTAAATCTAAATTTTCAGCAACAGTTCCAGGTCTAGGACTAAAAATAAAGGAAAAAGAATTAATAAAATTTATTTTTTCAATTAAGCTTAAAGTATCTTTAAAATCATTTTTTTCTTCGCCGGGATAACCAATAATAAAATCACTTGAGAATTTTATATTTGAGTTAATTCTATTCAATTTATCAAAAATTTTTATATAATCACTTACAGTATGTTTTCTATTCATTAATTTTAGAATTTTATTTGATCCACTTTGAACTGGTAAATGAACAAGGGGCATTAACTTTTCAGAACTTCTGTAAACTTCAATTAAATCTTC
This sequence comes from uncultured Pelagibacteraceae bacterium, assembly GCA_902622655.1. Lineage (GTDB taxonomy): Bacteria > Pseudomonadota > Alphaproteobacteria > Pelagibacterales > Pelagibacteraceae > Pelagibacter. Next base: position 18,452 of record CACNQY010000002.1, read on the forward strand.
TGTCATATCTCTCGGATGTGATGTTGTGTACCTTATCCTCTTTACACTACTTAATTTTTCAATCTCTAATATTAGATTTGATAATTTATAATTTTCATAACTATAAGCATTAACATTTTGACCAAGTAAAATTATTTCTTTTGCACCATTATTAGCTAAATATTTTGCTTCATCTATAATTTGGCTAAATGGCCTTGAGTATTCTGGGCCTCGAGTATAAGGAACTACACAAAAATGACAGAACTTATCGCAACCTTCCTGAATTGTTAAAAATGATGAGACTTTTCCAGATTTATTTTTTGTTTTACTCAAATACTTAAATTTTGAAATAGCATCAAATTCTGTTTCCTCTATTTTTTTCTTTTTTTCAATATGATTTAGAATTGAGTCATTAATTTTGTGGTAAGACTGTGGACCAATTACAAGATCTATGTACGGTTCTCTTTTAAGCATTTCCTCATTTTCTGCTTGTGCTACACAACCTGCAATAATAACTAGAGGTTTTTGTTTAGATCTAAAAACTTTTTTGACTCTACCAATTTCATGATAAACTTTTTCTTTAGCTTTATCTCTTATATGACATGTGTTTAGCAAGTAGCAATTAGCATTCTTATAATTCTCTGTTTTTTCGTATCCTATTTTTTTAACTGCATCATAAATTCTGTTAGAATCATATTCATTCATTTGACAACCAAAAGTTTTAATAAATATTTTTTTAGTCATAAATTAAAGCATTGAAGCCATATCATCTAGTTTGGCATTAAAAGACACTGATCTTCTTTCCTCTTCTGTATCAGCAAATGGATAAACTGTATGCATTAAATAACTTGGAAATAAATAGAAGTCTCCTACTTTGGGTGTAATTGCATATGTGGGGGAGCAAAATAATTTTTTAGAGCCATCTATTAATATTAATTTTCCATTCTGATTAATTTTTTTATTTTTTTGCAATGTATCACCCATAGTATTTGGTATTTTTAGGTAACCAACTCCTGAAATATCACCCGTATGATAATGAATAGGATTATATTCATTTTTAAATTGTCTAACAATCCAGGATTTTATTATTTGGAATTTTTTTAATTTAATATTTTTTTCCTTCGAAACCCACTCATCGCAATTTGATGCTAGATATTCAGCCCATTTTATTTTCTTCATAAATTCTGTCGTCATCAAAAACTCTTGTGTAACATTGCCTGCTAATTTTGGACCTTCATTATATTTTTCTAATTTTTCTTCATCGTTTATCATTTCATCCACAAATAAATTCATTTCTTCAATTATATTTTCAGGTAATTTTACTTTTACTATGGATGGTCCGAAAGGTTTATAAATCTCTTGTTGCATTTATTTTTTTTTAAAACCATATAGCTCTAATTTGTGATCAACTAAAGTATATCCATATTTTTCAGCAATTTTTTTTTGAAGCTGATTTATTTCATCATCAACAAATTCTATAATTTCTCCAGTTTTAATATCTATTAAATGATTATGATCATCATTTAGTTCATATCTTGCCTTACCGGTTTTAAAATCATGTTTAGTTAGTATCCCTGCCTCTTCAAAAAGTTTTACTGTCCTGTAAACTGTTGCAATACTAATTTTTGGATCAATCTTTGAAACTCTATTATACAACTCATCAACATCAGGATGATCGGACACCCCATAGGCCTCTTTCGATTCTAAAATAACACGAGCAATTGTTCTTCTTTGATCTGTTAATTTTAAACCTTTTTTTTGAAATTTTTTCTCTAATTGATCTGACATTTTTTAAATTTAACCCTAATAAATAAGATTAATCAAATTTTTTTCAATTTTAAATTTTTCACACAAATAAGGAATATTCTCATATTTTATGTCTTTTTCACCTGTAAAGTCACTAAAACTATAACAGTAATAATCAATGCTATGTACTAAATTATAAGCTTTGACCACTGATAAGGAATTTCTGATACCAGCAAAACTACCAGGTCCTATATTTAAATATATTTTCTTAATATCAGATATAATCATTTTATGAGATTTTAAGAAATCATTAATAATTATAGTTAATTTTTCATAATTAATTTTAGTATTCTCTTTGGTAATATTATAAATATCATTACTAGTGATGACCATTAAAAAAATTTTTTCACCGGCCACATCGATTATCATTTTGTTCATAATTATTTTATTTTCTAATATGAGTTCTAAATCAGATGAAAATAATATCAAATACTATTCTAATGATGAGGGAATACTATCAATAATGTACCATCGTTTTAACGAAAATAAATATCCTTCAACCAATATTAAAATGGAAATATTTAAGGAACATATAGAAATTATTAAAAGCGCAAATTTAAACTTTAACAATCCTAAAACCTTTGAAGAAAAATTTAGTGTACCAAAATTGAATAAAGAAATTCTTATAACTATTGATGATGCTTTTGAGTCTTTTTATAATGAAGCATGGCCTTTTCTAAAAGAAAACAAAATCCCATTTATTTTATTTGTTTCAACTGAACCGGTAGGTAAAAGAGGTTATATGACTTGGGATCAAATTAAAGAAGTTGAAAGTAATGATTTTGCATTTATAGGACATCATTCTCATACTCATGAATATCTTGTTGATGCGAGTAATGAAGAGTTTATTTTAGACATTGAAACAGCTAATAAAATTTTTCTAAAAGAACTTACTTATGTCCCTAGTCTATTCTCATATCCGTTTGGTGAATACTCTAAATTTATGAAAGATTATGTATCTAAAAATTTCAAATATGCTTTTGGTCAACATTCAGGAGTTATTGATTTAAATAAAGATAAATTTGAATTACCGAGATTTCCAATTAATGAAAAATATGGTGAAATAAAAAGATTTAAATCCATAATAAACTATTTTCCACTAGAATATAAAAAAATACTTCCTGAGGAGAAACAACTGTTTAAAAATACAAACCCTCCTACTTTCAAAGTTGAATTTTTCAAAGAGCAAAAAAATTTATCTAATATTAATTGTTATTCTAATGAAGGGGATGTTTGGAAAAAATCAAAAACAAACATCGAAAATAACTTTCTAACAATCGAATTTAGGGAGGCTTTTAAACCAAGAAGAGGGAGAGTTAATTGTTCTCTAAATGATAATGGAAAGTGGAGATGGTTTGGGGTTCAATTCCCTATAAAAGAAAATTAAATCAAACTTTCTAAATCTTTGCTAAAAGGTAACAGTCTTGCCTCATCAAAATCTTTTAAATTATTCTGTTCAATAATTTTTTGTAAAACCTCTATGTATTGACTCCCTGTTTCAGCATATTTATCTAAATGTTTAGATAAAACTAAACTATCTAATGGTTTATTTTGATTTCTAAGTTCTGTTCTCGCTTTTCTCAAGTTTCTATAAGTTGAGTGAGTATTTAAATTTCTTAAGTAAGCTCTTACAGACAGCTGCAAGCTATGGAATTTCATAACTTTATGATCTTTGCCCTCATCGGCATATTTAGGTTTTAATCCTTCTCCAGACCATGTCCATTGTCCAAATAAAGCATTTCCTTTTAAAGCAAATCTTGAAGTGCCCCAACCGGTTTCTTTAGCAGCTTGCGCTATGGATAATGAAACTGGTATTTCATCCATTCTTACTTTTAAAGTGGATAAATCATTTTTTCTTACACCATATTGTTTATATTTTTTTTCTAACCATTTTTTTTCAATATCAGTATTGCTATTCTTATTTAAAATTGTGAATAATCTTTTTCTATCTACTCTAATTTTATTATTTTCTTTAACTATTAAAGGAAGAATAATTTTTATAAACATATCTTTTCTTTTTTTTGTGCTTCCAATTTTTTTAATTTCATTTGGTAGAAGACCAATATCTATTGGTTTTACTAATTTTGTATCTCTTACATCTCTTAGATTATAATTTAAATCTTTAAACAATGAGTCAATCTCAGATGTTGTATATCTAACTAGATTGATTTCAGAATTATTTTCCTCTAGGATATCATATAACAAATCTCTCTCATCAATATCTGCCACAGAATCTTCTTCTATTAAATCATCCTTGTTTAGTGTTCTAATTAAAATATTTTTTGAATTATTTGTAAATTCTTTGTTGTTAAAACTTTTATTGGTAAAGCTAATAACTACGGGCGCCACATAAAAGAAAGAGATTACAATAAAAGAGCTTAATAAAAAACGTGAAACTATATTGAAGCTTTTATTTTTCAAAAAAACTGATTTTTTCAATTTACTCATAAATTTCTATTGTATAGCAACAACCTCTTTTACCTCTGGTAAATAATGGCATAAAAGATTTTGAACACCCTGTTTTAAAGTCATAGTTGAACTGGGACAACCAGAACAACTTCCTTGAAGTTGAACCTTTACGACTCCATCTTTAAATTCCTTAAATTTTATATCACCCCCGTCTCTAGCAACAGCAGGTCTTATTTTTTGTTCCAAAATTTTAACTATTTTTTTCTCAATTTCATTTAAATCTGAAACATCGTTTTTTATATTTTCGTCAATTACGAAATCTTTACCATCTGCATAAAAATCATTGATTAAAGAAATTACTATATGTTTTATTTCATCCCACTTAATCTTCTCGTTTTTATTTACTGAAATAAAATCTTTCCCTAAGAAAATACCCTCAACACCATTAATCGATAGTATATTTTTTACTAATTCATTTTGAAAATCATCTTTATTATTTATCTCATAGGGACCACTGTTCGAAACTTTCTTCCCAGGAAGAAATTTTAAAGAATTTGGATTTGGTGTTACTTCTGTTTGAACGAACATAAATTATATATAGTTAATATTTTAAAAATTAAAACTTGATAATTAATTTTTATCAAAAACCCACTATTTCTTTAATTCTTTCAATCTTTTTAGATGCAATCAAATTAGCTTTTTCAACTCCATCTAGAAGAATTTTATCTAAGTAACTTTTATCTCCTAGAAGTTTTTTTATTTCTTTTGAAATAGGTTCAATTTTATTAACAAGTTCTTTGGCTAATTGTTCTTTAAATTCTGAAAAATTTTTGCCTGAGAAATTTTTTACTGACTGTTGTAATGTAGAATCAGTTAAGCTTGAATAAATTCCTAAAAGATTCTTTGCTTCCAATCTTTTATCAAGTTCCTTTATATCTTGTGGCATAGGCAAAGGATCCGTTTTTGCTTTTTTGATTTTATTTATTATTTGATCTTTATCATCTGTTAAATTTATTCGACTTAAATCTGATAATTCTGATTTACTCATTTTTTTTGAACCATCTTTTAAACTCATTATTCTTGAAAACTCTTTTTGAATTAAAGGTTCTGGAACCTGAAGAAAATTTTCTACTTCAAAATCATTATTAAATTTTTGAGCTATATCTCTACACAATTCCAAATGTTGTTTTTGATCATCACCTACAGGAACATGAGTGGCATCGTATAAAAGAATATCAGCTGCCATTAGAACTGGATAAGAATATAGACCAATGCTTGCTTTTTCTTTGTCTTTACCTGCTTTCTCCTTAAATTGTGTCATCCGATTTAACCAACCCATTCTAGCAACACAGCTTAATATCCATGCTCCTTCTGCATGAGCAGTAACTCTAGATTGATTAAAAATTATACTTTTTTTTGGATCTATTCCACTTGCTATAAAAGTTGCGACAGTTTCTCTGATATTGTTTTTTAATTCTTTGGGATCTTGCTTAACTGTAATAGCATGTAAATCAACTACACAAAAAATACATTGATTATCTTTATCATTGTTTAAATCTACGAAATTCTTTATAGCTCCTAAGTAATTACCTAAATGGAGGTTACCAGTAGGCTGTACGCCAGAAAATATCTTTTTACTCATAAATTTAATACTTTAATTTAATATCATTCATTTGAAAAGCTTTGATGAAATAACAAACAATTAAATAAAACAATAATCCCAATATAACAGATAAAACTAGATAAAAAGATTTAATTGATTGATTAAATGCTAATTCGTTTTGAAAAAAATTTAGCAAATAATAAAAAAATAAGCCCATCAAAATTGATGCAAAAATTATTTTAATAAATTTAATAAAAAAAATTTTATTAAAATAAAATAATTGTCGATTTTTTAAAAATAAAAATAACAATACTGAATTAAACCAAGATGAAATAGATGTAGCTATTGGAATTATTATAAAACCAATTTCACTAAAATAATAAACGCTAATAAAGATATTGAGTGATACTGAAACCAAAGAAATAAAAAATGGAGTTTTAGTGTCATAATTTGCAAAGAAAAAACTTGAAAAAACCTTTATCAAAGCAAAAGCAGGTAGTCCTAGTGCAAAATAATATAACGCTAAACTTGAGTTGCTTACTGAATTTTCATTAAAAGATCCATAACCAAATAAAGCTGAAATAATTTGTTCTGATCCAATAATTAATGCAATTGTTGCTGGAAGGCTTAAAAATAGACTTAATTCCAAAGCTTTATTTTGTATAATTAAGATCTTATTTTTTTTTCTAGATTGAATATGTTTTGAGAGCTGTGGAAGTATAACAACGCCAATCGCAATACCAGCAATAGCTAGGTTAATTTGATAAATTCTATCTGCATAATATAAATAAGAAACTGCACTTGCTTGAAATGACGCAATTATTGTTCCAATTAAGATATTTATTTGAGTTACTCCAGAGGAAAATATGCTTGGTAAAAGTTTTTTAAAAAAAAACTTAACTTTGTTACTTACTTTTAATTTAAAAGTGAATTTAAGCGAATAATATTTTGATACATATTTATATAAAAAAATTAACTGTAAAAAACCAGCAAAAGAAACACCATAAGACAAATAATAGACTAATTGATCACCTAAAAATTTAGAAAAAATCAATACTAAAATTAAAACAATATTTAGAATTATTGGAGCTGCGGCTGCTACTGCAAACTTATTATGTGAATTTAGAATTGCAGAAAAAAAAGAGGCTAAACAAATAAAAAATAAAAAAGGAAAAGTAATTCTTGTTAAATTTATAGCTACCTCCATTTTTTCTAAATCACCTATAAATCCTGGAGCAATAATTGAAACAAATGCAGGCATGAAAATTTCAATTATTATTGTTAAAAATAACAACCCTAAGAAAAGGAGATTAAAAATATCGTTAGCAAATTTGTTTGATTGTTTTTTTCCCTTAGTAATTTCAGATGAATAGCTGGGAACAAATGCTGCATTAAAAGTGCCTTCAGCAAATAATCTTCTAAAAGTGTTTGGAATTCTAAATGCTACAAAAAAAGCATCAGCTAAAACTCCTGTACCAAGAAAAATTGCTATTAAAATGTCTCTTAAATAACCAAGCAATCTGCTAATGATAGTATAAAAACCAAATGTCCCTGTTGACTTAAGTAAGTTCATAAATCATATTAGTCTTAATTTTACCCTAATTGTACACTTATTGTTATCAGAAATGAAAAAAACAAAAATTGATCATTACACAGATAAAGAAGCTTTAGATTTTCACAAAGATAAAAAACCTGGCAAGATTGAGATTATTTCTTCAAAAAATATGACAACTAAGAGAGATCTCGCCTTAGCATACTCTCCAGGAGTTGCTGCTCCAGTAAAAAAAATAAGCGAAAATCCTGAAGCAGCATATGATTATACAAGTAAAGGAAATCTAGTTGCTGTAATTAGTAATGGTTCAGCGATATTGGGAATGGGTAATTTGGGTGCTCTTGCATCAAAACCTGTGATGGAGGGAAAGGCTGTATTATTTAAAAGATTTGCAGACATCGACTCCATTGACTTAGAAATAGATTGTAAAAATGCCCATGAAATAATTAATTCTATAAAAAATTTTGCACCAAGCTTTGGTGGAATAAATTTAGAAGACATAGCAGCTCCAGATTGTTTCATAATAGAAAAAAAATTAAAAGAAATTTTGGATATTCCAGTTTTCCATGATGATCAACATGGAACAGCAATTATAACAACTGCTGCATTAATTAATGCTTTAGATATCTCCGGTAAATCAATAAAAAAAATTAAAGTTGTAGTCAATGGCGCTGGTGCATCAGCTCAAGCATGTAGTGAATTATTTAAAAAATCAGGTGTAAAATCTCAAAATATAATCATGCTAGATAGAAAAGGTGTAATCTATGAAGGAAGGACTGACGGAATTGATAAATGGAAATCTCGACATTCAGTTAAAACTAAACATAGAAATTTAAAAGATGCTTTAAAGGGTGCAGATGTTTTTTTAGGATTATCTGCAAAAGGTATTTTAAAAAAAGAAATGGTTAAATCAATGGCAAAAAATCCAATTATATTTGCTTGTGCAAACCCAGATCCTGAAATCACTCCAGAAGAAATTAATGAGGTCAGAAATGATGCAATTATAGCAACTGGAAGATCAGATTACCCTAATCAAGTAAATAATTTAATAGGATTTCCTTATATTTTTAGAGGCGCTTTAGATGTTAGATCTAAAACGATAAATGAAGAAATGAAAGTTGCAGCGGCTAATGCAATAGCTAAGCTTGCGAGAGAAGATGTACCCGATGAAGTTGTTGCTGCCATGGGTGGTGAAAGACCCCACTATGGAAAAGATTATATTATTCCATCTACCTTCGACCCAAGATTAATCAGTGTAATACCTGCAGCTGTAGCAAAAGCGGCTATAGATAGTGGAGTTGCTCGAAAATTTATTAATAATTTTGAGGTTTACAAAGATCAGCTAAAACAAAGACTAGATCCAACTGTAACTATTATGCAAGGTATAAATTCATTTATTAAAAAAAACCAAAAAAAAATTGTATTTGCAGATGGTGAAGATGAAAATACTTTAAAAGCAGCAATAGCATTTAAAAATTCTAAATTAGGAATTCCAATTTTAATTGGTAAAGAAAATAAAATTAAAGAACAAATAAAAAATATCGGTTACAGTGAAAATTTTGATATTGAAATTGTTAATTCAAAAGATGAAACTAAAAGAAAAAGATATGTAAAACATTTGTTTGAAAAATTGCAAAGAGAGCAAGGATTATTAGAGCGAGATTGCGACCGAATGATTAGAAATGATAGAGTAGTCTGGGCAACAAGTATGGTTGCATGTGGTGATGCCGATGGAGCTGTAACTGGTAACACTAGACGCTTTGGAGCTTCGTTAGAGAAAATTAAACAAGTTGTAGACGTAAGAAAAGGAGAAATAATGTTCGGATTAAATATGATAGTCCATAAAGGAAGAACTATTTTTATTGGTGATACGAGTGTTCATGAATACCCCACATCTGAACAAATGGCAGAAATAGCGATATCCACAGCAAGAGTAGTTAGACTTTTTGGATTTGATCCTAAAGTTGCTTTTGTATCACATTCTACATTTGGACAACCTATTACAAGTAGAACAAAACATATTCGAAATGCAGTTGAAATATTAAAAGAAAAAAAAGTTGATTTTGAATTTGATGGAGATATGCAACCAGATGTTGCTTTGAATGCAGAATACGATGAGCTTTATCCCTTTTCAAAAATTGTAGGTAAGGCAAATATTTTAATAATGCCTGGACAGCATAGTGCCGCTATATCTTATAAATTAATGAAAACAATTGGAGATACAAAAGTTATTGGGCCATTATTAGTCGGTTTAGGTCTTCCAATTGAAATAGCTCCCTTAAGGTCTTCAACATCTGAAATTCTTAATCTTGCATCTATTGCAGCTTATTCTGCTGATGTTATTAACTATAAAAATTAATTATTCTCTTTGAATTCTTAAGTCCTCAACTAAGATTATGCTCGCAATTACATCTTTTACATCAAGTATCTCTGTAGCTTCACTAATTACTAAATCTTTTTCTTCAGAAGTTAATGCAATACCATAAATATAAATTTTATTTTTGTAAGTATCAATTTGATAATTAGTTGCTTTTATGTTTTTATTAACAATTAAGGAGGTCCTTAATTGAGATGTAATCAATATATCTTTTGCTGATTGTTTTAAATTAAATTGTTCTTTAATTTTTATATCATTCCTTACAGATCGAGCACCTTTCGTCTCCCATGCTAACTTGGTAATAATTAATTTTTCCTCAGGTCTGTCAACTTTTCCAGTAATAAAAATTCTTCCGTCTAAGACTTTTGTTTTAACTGAAATTAAATATTTTTTATCTTTTGCTAAAATTTTTGCACTAATAGTTTTTTGCATAATTGAATCATCAATTTGAGTACCAACTGTTCTAGGATCAAGAGCAACTGAAACACCTGTTCCAAAAAGACCTTTAGAACTTACTCCAGCACAACTAGTCAAAATAAAACTTAATAAAATAATTAATAAAAATCTATTTCGCATTCTTCAATTTTAGACAATAACTGTATATTTCTTTCTTGGGGAGATCATTAATTTGACTCAATATGTCAGTGATTTCCTTAGTAGATAGTTTATTAATCATTTTTTTTATTATATTCATATCTGATTCACTTAATTTTTGTGAGATTTTTTTACCTATTTTCTTTTCAGAAATAACAACAGTGATCTCACCTTTTGGTTCTTTTTCAAATATTTCTAATTCATCCACATTTTTTCTAATAAATTCCTCATATATCTTTGTAATTTCCCTACAAAATACTATCTTTCTGCCACTAAAATTTTTCTTAATTTCAGGAATAATTTTATTAACTTTTTTTGGTGAAACAAAGAAAACTAAAGTATTTTCTAATTCTGAAAGTTTCTTTAATTCCTTTTCTAGCTGCTGTTTTTTCTCTGGAAAAAAACCATAAAATAAAAATTTATCTGAAAATCCACTTATGGATACTGCAGTCAAAACAGCTGATGGTCCAGGAATAGGAAAAATTTTAACACCATTATCAATACACTCGTTAACCAATACCGAACCTGGATCAGAAATATTAGGAGTACCTGCATCAGATATTAAGGAGATTATTTTTCCAGATTTGAGATGATTAATAATCTCAATTACATTTTTTTTCTCGTTAAATTTATGATTTGGTATTAGTTTTGATTTTATTTGATATTTATTTAAAAGATTTTTTGATACACGAGTATCTTCACATAAAATATATTCAGACTTATTTAAAACCTCAATTGCTCTTAAAGTTATATCTTTTAGATTTCCTAAAGGAGTTGACACTAAATAAAGACCATTTTCGTATTCTTTTAATTTAAATTGTGGTTTTATGATCATAATTTAGCTAAAAAAATATTATAATATAATTAAAATGAATAGTTTAGTTAAAATTATATACCTTATTTTTTTAAGTTTCATTTTTCTTTTTTTTCAAGCTTCTAGTGCTCAAGAAAAAATCAAAATAGGATTATTAGTACCTATGACTGGAGATAATAAGGAAATTGGAGATTCTATTATTAAAGCAGTTGGATTAGCTGTTAAAGACATTGATAATAGATTAATTGAAATCTATCCAAAAGATACCGCAACAAAAGCTAACCAAACTCTAAAATCAGCATTTGAGCTGAGTGAAATGGGAATAAAAATTGTTATAGGCCCTGTGTTCTATGAAAGTTTGACTTATTTAGATGAAATGAAAGATTTAACATTTTTATCTTTAACCAATAAAACTTTAGATCTCCCAAAAAATGTGATTTCTGCTGGAATTAATTCTACATCTCAATTTAATACGATAAAAAAATTTTTAGAAAATACGCAAGTAAAGAGAACTATTTTTTTAACACCAATTCAAGATTATGAATTCGAAGTTAAAAGAGGAATGAAGAATTCAAAGATAAAAATTTTTAGAGATTATGAATATAATACAGAGCCTACAAAACTAACAAAACAAATAGAAGACATTACAAATTATAAAATTAGAAAGCAAAATTTAGAGGATGAAATAAAAAGAATAAAAAATTCGAATGAACCAAACAAAGAAAGAAAGATAAAAAGACTTGAAAAAAAATATACTTTAGGCGGTTTAAATTTTGACGCCGTCGTAATTGCAGATTTTGATGAAAGTCTTAAAAGCGTATCTACTTCGCTTTTATATACCGACGTGCTTCCTAAAAAAAAATATTTTATAACTTTAAATCAATGGTTTGATGAAAGTTTATTGAACGAAACTGATATTCAGCCATTATATTATCCATCTATTAATAAAGAAAATTTTGATAACTACAAAATAAAGTACTTCAACGCATTTAATGAGGATCCTACCCATTTATCTTTATTAAGTTATGATCTAGTTGGATTAGTTTATTATTTGACGCTAAACTCAAAAGCAGGAGATTTAAATAAAATTTTTAAAAAAAAAAACTCATTTAAAGGCAAAATAGGAATTTTTGATATAAAAAATAACAAAATTAATCACCAACTTAACTTTTATAAAATTGAAGATAAAAAACTTATAGAAATTTTCTAATTTTTTTAAAAGCTTGGTGTCTGTGGTCCATTCTATATTTTTGAGATGGCTTCATTTCTCCAAAAGTTTTTCTTTTTTTTAATGGAATGAAAATCGGATCATAACCAAATCCATTCTTTCCTTTGGGTTTATCTGAAATATAGCCCTCAACTTTTCCTATGACACAAACAATTTTTTTGTTTAAGTATGAAATAGAAAGCGCGCAAACAAATCTTGCTCTAATTTTTCTGTTTTTCCAATTTTTATCCTTTTTATTTAGCTCTCTATAGACTCTACTTATAGCTTTGCTAAAATCTCCATGCTTTCCTCCCCACCTGGCGGAATAAATTCCGGGACTCTTATTCAAAAAATCTATTTCCAAACCCGAGTCGTCAGCTAAACATAATAGCCCAGTTTTTTTTGAGAAATACTTAGATTTGATTAATGAGTTTTCTTTAAACGTCTTACCATTTTCAACAGGGCTTTTAAGATTGTATTCGGATGAGGAGTGAATTTTGATCTTTTTTGGTAACAAACTCTTAATTTCACTTAATTTACCTTTATTATTAGTCCCGATGAGTAATTTGTTAATTTTTTGTTTAGACATCTAGAAATTATCAAAATTCTTACCATATATAAACTCATGGAAAAAGAAGAAAACCAAAATAGCGTTTCTGCAGAGCAAAATCAGGATACAGCAAAAGAAACTGATAAACCTGATGAAACCCCAGCTGAAGAAAATAAAGAACAAAGTGAATTAAAAGCTGAAGCTACAGAGGAGATTAAAGAACCAAGTCCAGAAGAGAAGATCGCCGAACTAGAAGATAAATTAGCGAGAACTTTTGCTGAAATGGAAAATCAAAGAAGAAGATTTGAAAAAGAAAAAGATGATGCTTTTGAATATGGTGGTTATAGTTTTGCTAAAGAAGCATTAAATTTGATTGATAACTTAGATCGATCTAAACACGTTTTGGAAAGTGATGATAAGTTAAAAGAGACTGAAGCACTAAAAAAGACACTTGAGCACTTAGATATAATAAAAAAAGATTTAATTTCAATTTTTGAGAAAAATAATATTAAACCCATTGATAGTCTTAACAAAAAACTAGATCCAAACTTTCATCAAGCAATGATGGAAATAGAAGATGATACAAAAGAGCCAGGTACAATAATTCAAGAAATTCAAAAAGGTTTTACTATAAAAGATAGACTTCTTAGACCCTCATTAGTAGGAGTATCAAAAAAAGTTACAAAAAAGGGTGAGAAAACTCAAGAAAACCAGGAAAATTTGGAAAATAAATAATTATGAGGCCAACTTGTAGTTTTACATTTAAACACTATATGACGTGATAGAGACATTGATATTATGAGCAAAATTATTGGAATAGATTTAGGGACAACAAATTCATGTGTTGCTATTATGGAAGGAACACAAGCTAAAGTTTTAGAAAATGCCGAAGGTGCAAGGACCACTCCATCTGTTGTAGCATTTACCGATGAAAATGAAAAATTAATTGGCCAACCGGCAAAAAGACAAGCTGTTACAAATCCAGAAAACACTATTTTTGCTGTTAAAAGATTAATTGGAAGAAATTTTGATGACCCAACAGTAAAAAAAGACGTAGAAGCTGCACCTTTTAAAATAGTTAATTCTGAAAAAGGTGATGCATGGATTGAAGCAAAAGGCGAAAAATATTCACCATCTCAAATATCTGCATTTATTTTACAAAAAATGAAAGAGACAGCTGAGAAATATTTAGGTCAAGCTGTAACTAAAGCTGTTATAACTGTTCCAGCATATTTTAATGATGCACAAAGACAAGCAACAAAAGATGCTGGTAAAATTGCTGGTTTAGAGGTTTTAAGGATTATTAATGAACCAACTGCAGCTTCACTTGCATATGGCTTAGATAAAAAGCAAAATAAAAAAATTGCTGTTTACGACTTAGGAGGTGGGACATTTGACGTTTCAATCTTAGAATTAGGTGATGGAGTATTTGAAGTAAAATCAACTAATGGTGATACTTTTTTGGGTGGTGAAGATTTTGATAATGCCATTGTTGATTACTTGATTTCTGAATTTAAGAAAGACAATGGAATTGATTTAAAATCAGATAAACTTGCTTTACAAAGATTGAAAGAGTCTGCTGAAAAAGCAAAAATAGAATTATCATCTGCAGAACAAACAGATATAAATTTACCTTTTATTACAGCAGATAAAACGGGTCCAAAACATATAAATTTAAAAATGACTAGAGCAAAACTTGAAGCACTAGTTGAAGATTTAATTGCGAAAACTATGCCTCCATGTAAAACTGCCTTGAAAGATGCTGGGATTGCAGCAAGTGAGATTGATGAAATAGTTATGGTCGGTGGCATGACAAGAATGCCAAAAGTATTAGAAGAAGTTAAAAACTTTTTTGGAAAAGATCCAAATAAAAGTGTTAATCCAGATGAGGTGGTTGCAATGGGAGCTGCTATACAGGCTGGCGTATTACAAGGTGATGTTAAGGATGTGCTTTTATTAGATGTCACTCCATTATCTCTTGGCATCGAGACACTTGGAGGGGTTTCAACTAAGTTGATTGATAAAAATACGACAATACCAACTAAAAAAAGTCAGGTATTCTCAACTGCAGAAGATAATCAGCCAGCTGTATCTATAAGAGTTCTTCAAGGTGAAAGAGAAATGGCTGCCGATAACAAAGCTTTAGGCAATTTTGAATTAGTGGGTATTGCACCAGCACCTAGAGGAGTGCCTCAAATCGAAGTTACATTTGATATTGATGCTAATGGTATAGTAAATGTTTCAGCAAAAGATAAGGGAACTGGCAAAGAACAAAAGATTCAAATTCAAGCTTCAGGGGGATTAAGCGATGAAGAAATTGAGAAGATGGTAAAAGATGCAGAGGCTAATAAAGAGGCTGATAAGAAAAAAAGAGAGTCAGTCGACGTTAGAAACCAAGCAGATACTTTAATTCACTCTACTGAAAAAAATTTAAAAGAACATGGTTCAAAAATTTCTGATGCAGAGAAAAAAGCAATTGAAGATGCATCATCTGCAGTAAAAGAAGCTTTAAAAGGCGAAGATATTGAAGATATCAAGAAAAAAACTGAGGCTTTAGTTCAAGCTTCAATGAAACTTGGAGAAGCAATCTATAAATCACAACAAAATACAAAACCTGAATCTGGAAAGGATGATGGTGGAGATGATGCGGGTAAAAAAGACGAAAATGTTGTTGATGCTGATTTCGAAGAAGTAAAAGACGAGAATAAAGAAAAAAGCGCTTAAATTGACATTTAATTGTCTGGGGTAATTTGATGGCTAAAAGAGACTATTACGATGTCCTAGGCGTTAATAAAAGCGCGGGCCCTGACGAGTTAAAATCTGCTTATAGAAAACTGGCTGTCAAATATCATCCTGATAAAAATCCAGGTGATACAAAAGCTGAAGAAAAATTCAAAGAGGCCAGTGAAGCTTACGGAATACTTTCTGATAAAGAAAAAAAACAAAATTATGATAACTTTGGACATGCCGCGTTCGAAAATGGTGGTGGCAGACCAGGTGGAGGATTTAGTGGTTTTAGTGGAGCAGATT
Source organism: uncultured Pelagibacteraceae bacterium (assembly GCA_902622655.1). Classification (GTDB taxonomy): domain Bacteria; phylum Pseudomonadota; class Alphaproteobacteria; order Pelagibacterales; family Pelagibacteraceae; genus Pelagibacter. The sequence continues at coordinate 34,373 of CACNQY010000002.1, forward strand.
TTTCAGATATTTTTGAGGACTTTTTTGGAGATTTTGGGGGTGGTGGAAGATCAAGAAACAGAAGGTCAAATAACAGGGGATCGGATCTAAGATATGATTTATCTATCTCTTTAGAAGAAGCTTATGGTGGAAAAAAGCAAGACATAAAATTTTCAACAACAGAACAATGTGGAACGTGTAAAGGAAATGGTTCAAAACCAGGTCACTCGCCGGATAGGTGTTCATACTGTGGGGGTAGTGGAAGAATTAGATCTAACCAAGGTTTTTTTACTGTTCAACAAACTTGTCCACAGTGTAATGGAAACGGTGAAGAAATTACAAACCCTTGTAATGATTGTAATGGTCAAGGTAAAAAACAAGCATCTAAAAAAATATCTGTAACAATTCCAAAAGGTGTTGATGATGGAACAAGAATTAGACTAGCAGGAAAAGGTGAAGCTGGAAGTAGAGGTGGAGCACCAGGTGATTTATACTTGTTTATTAATGTTCACTCTCATGATTTATTTAAGAGATCAGATGAAAATTTATTTTTTGAATTTCCTCTGTCTTTAGCAGATGCAGCGCTTGGCACTACGGTCGAAATTCCAACAATTGACGGTGGAAAAGCGAAGATAAAAATTCCAGATGGAACTCAGAATGGTAAACAATTTAGATTAAAAGGTAAGGGAATGCCATTCATGAGAAGGGGTGATTTTGGTGATTTATATGTTCAGGTAAAAACAGAGGTACCCGTATATTTAAATAAAAAGCAAAAAGAATTACTTGAGCAATTTAGAGAAATTGAAAACGATAAGTCAAATCCAAGTATTAAGAAATTTTTTCAAAAAGCAAAAGATTTCTGGAAAAATTGATAAAAATGCAAAATATAGAGAAATTAAAAATATATTTTACGATTTTATTTAAATAATTCTATTATAATAAAATGATATGAATATTCTTATTGAAGGATGGAGAGGTATCAACCATTCCTATGCTCTAGTTAATCAATGGCAAATTCTTGAACTAGTTAAATTATCAAAAATAGCTTTTAAAGATGTACCTTATATAAATGAGGATTGGAATATTAAAAAAAACGATAGTGGTCTTGAGGAAAAAGATAAAAATATAATAAATAGTATTGATCATCCATTAAATAATTTCAAATATGATATAACTTATAGAATTTCGTCACCATTTAATTTTGAATATAACTTTAAATCAAAATTATTATTTGTATTTGCAACTTCTGAGTTTAAAAATTTAATAAAAACAGATTATATTAATGGTGACCTAAATCTTTTAAAAAATAAAGAAGATTTTTTTTTACATACACCCTCTAATTGGTCAAAAGCAGGTTTTTTAAAAGCAGGTTTTAGGGAAGATCAAGTTTTAGTAATTCCACATGGAATTGAAATAAATACATTTAAGTTAATATCTGAAAATAATAAAAATCTAATTAGAGAAAAATATAAATTTAAAAATGATGATTATATATTAACAAATGTTGGCGCAATGACACAAAATAAAGGTGTTGAAGCTTTAATAGCAGCATATGGGATACTAAAAAAAAAATATAAGAACCTTAAATTAATTCTAAAGGATCAGAGCAATTTATATCCTAGAAAAGCAAATGATGTTTTTAATAAATTATCAAATACAGAATTCAATGAAAAATATAAAATCATTTATGATGATATGATGAAAGATGTAATGATAATTTCAGAAAATTTAAATCTAAAAGATTTAAGAGATATTTATTCTATAACTGATTGTTATGTTTCGCCATATATGGCTGAAGGTTTTAATATGACGCCCCTAGAAGCAGCTGCGTGTGGAACTCAAATTATTGTGACAAAGGGAGGATCTACAGATGATTATTTTGATGATTCTATCGGTTATCAAATTGAAAGTTATGAAAGAATTAAAGATAAAAATACTATGTTAAATCCAAAACTTGACTCGCTGATTGAAATATTAAAAAAAATTATTAACAAAAATGATCAGTCAAAACTTACAAGAAGTAAATACGTTCATAAAAATTTTTCTTGGGAAAAAATTGCTATAAAACTAAAAAAAGAGTTTGAAAAAAAATTAAGTAAGTGAAATAAGAAAATATGAAACAAATAAAATTATGTATTACTGGTTGCATGGGAAGAATGGGAATGCAACTTATTAAATCATCAATAAAAAATAAAAATTTTAAATTAGTTGCCCTTACTGAAAACAGGCTAATAAATAAAAAATTTAACGGAATTACCCCGGAGTTAAATTCCCATACAGCTTTCAAAAAGACAGATATAATTATTGATTTTACAGAGCCTAGTTGCACGCTTGAAATACTCAAGATTGCATCAAAATTAAAAAAAAAGGTTGTGATTGGAACAACTGGTTTTAGTAGACACCAGGAAAATCTGATTAGACAATATTCAAAAAATATAGCTATTTTGAAAGCTGGCAATATGAGCTTAGGTGTAAACTTATTAATGTATTTAACGGAGATTACATCGAAATCTTTAAATGATGAATACTTAAGCAAAATTTTTGAGGTACATCACAAACATAAAAAAGACTATCCATCAGGCACAGCATTAATGCTTGGAAAAGGAATTGCCGATGGAAAAAATAAAAATATTTATAATTTAATTGGTAAAAAATTTTTAAATAAAAAGTCTTTTCCTTACGGGAAAAAGATTAATTTTAATTCAATTAGAAAAGGTGAAATTATAGGAGAGCATGAAGTAAAATTTTCTAGTGGAAAAGAAATAATTACATTAAACCATGAAGCTTTTGATAGAGCACTTTATTCTGATGGTGCTTTAACTGCCTCTAAATGGTTAATCAAAAAAAAACCAGGATTATATTCTATGAGGGATTTGCTTAACTTTTCATAATGAATGAAAAACAAAAAGCAAAAATTATAATTAAAACTTTAAATAAAATTTATCCTAAAGCGCCAGTCCCATTGAAAAGTAAAAATATTTTTACTCTATTAATCTCAGTGCTTCTTTCAGCTCAATGCACAGATGTAAATGTAAATAATGTTACAAAAAGTATATATCCAAAATACTACAAGCCAGAACACTTTGTAAAATTAGGAAGAAAAAAAATTGAAAAATTAATTAAAAAAATTGGAATCTTTAGAATTAAAGCAAAAAGTATCTATTTGATGTCAAAACAAGTTTTGGAAAAACACGGTGGAAAAGTGCCTAAAACTTTTGAAGAACTTGAGAAATTACCAGGTGTGGGACATAAAACGGCTAGCGTAGTGATGTCTCAAGGTTTTGGATATCCAGCATTTGCTGTTGATACTCATATTCATAGATTAGCTCAAAGATGGGGTTTAACAAACGGAAAAAATGTAGTTCAAACTGAGGAAGATTTAAAAAGGATATTTCCAAAAAAAACTTGGTCTAAACTTCATTTACAAATAATATTTTACGGAAGAGAATACTGCAAGGCAAGAGACTGTTATGGATTGTCTTGTAAAATATGCACTACTTGCTACCCAAATAGAAAAAAACCTGTTATTACCAAAAAAGCTTAATATGAAGATTTTAGGAATAGGAAATGCAATAGTAGATGTCATTTGTAAGGTAAATGACAGTTTTATTGAACAAAACAAACTAACAAAAAGTACAATGAAATTGTTTTTTGATGAAAATGAATTCAAAAATTTGTTAACAAATCTTAAAATTGAAAAAACTGTTTCTGGAGGTTCTATAGCAAACTCTATAGTAGGTTTGTCTCAACTTGGTAATGAGGTCGGTTTTATTGGAAAGATTTCTGATGATAAGTTTGGAGAGAAATATGAAGAAGGTTTAAAAAAGGAAAACGTAAAATATTTTTACTTTAAAAAAAAAGAAGAGTTACCAACGGGTACTTGTTTAATATTGGTAACACCTGACTCAGAAAGAACCATGTGTACATTTTTAGGGACTGCGGGAAAAATCAACGAAAATGATGTTAGCTCTGATGCAATAAAAAAAACTGAATTGATATTTTTAGAGGGTTACTTGTGGGATGAAGGAGATCCTAAGAAAGCATTTGATAAAGCTATTAATAATGCAAATAAAGTAGCCATGTCTCTTTCTGATCAGTTTTGTGTAGATAGACACAAACCTCATTTCTTAAACTTAGTAAAAAACAAGGTAGATATTACTTTTGCCAATGAACAAGAAATTATTTCATTGATTGAAGCAAAAAATTTTGAAGAAGTTATAAACTTTTCTAAACAGCTTAATAAATTAATAATTATAACTAGAGGAGAAAAAGGTGCTATAGCAATTAATGGTGAAAAAATTTTTGAGTGTGAAGTAAAAAAAAATCTAAAAATTTTAGATCTCACGGGTGCCGGTGATCTCTTTGCAGCTGGATATCTTCATGGATATATCAATAAATTTTCAATAAAAGAATGCCTAGAAAAAGGTACAGAAATGTCTTCAAGAGTAATTCAGCAGATAGGCGCTAGACTTTAAACTTAATTTTTCTTTCTTTTAAAACTTCCTTTACCCTTTTTAGGTTTAACTATTTTTGGTTTGTACTTTTTTGTAAAAAGATCCCTAGCCATTGGATTTTTCTTATTTGATCTGATAGCCATCTTTTTTACTAATAATAAATTCATTATCATTGAAAGCGTCTAAAATTTTTTTTCTTAATCTATAAATATGTGTCTCAACAGTATGAGTTTCAATATTAGACTGATAACTCCATACTTTTTTTTGCAATTCATCGATACTAACAGGCTTGATAGATTGTGATAAATAAGTAATTGTATTAATTTCTTTTTCAGTTAACTTAAGTTTTGTACTGTCAGTTAATATCTCTCTTGAATTCAGATCAATAGTATAATTATTTATTTTTACATGAGATTTAATGTTGAATTGTTGTTTTAAAAATTCAATATTTATTTTTTCCAATAATTTAAAAATATTAATTGGCTTATTATCTAAAATTAATTGGTTACTAATTTTTTGATTTTTTTTATTTGATATAATCAAATAATTATTCAAATTTTTCAATTTATATTTTAAAGATGTTTCACTATCTACAAAACTAATATTAATATTTAAATCTAAACTAAGTTCTTCAAGAATTTGGTATAATGAGTTAATCTTATATATTATTAAATTCTGCATGCTTATAAATAAGAGAATATGACAATTTTCATAAAAAATAAACACACACTTCAAATAGATGAATTCAAATTTAAGTGTTGTATTGGGAAAAAAGGATTAACAAAAAATAAAAAAGAAGGAGATAAAAAAACTCCAAAAGGAACTTTTGAAATTGAAAATCTTTATTTTAGGAAAGATCGTAAAAAAAAACCATTCACAAAACTTAAATGTATTGAAATTAAAAAAGAAATGGGTTGGTGTGATGATACTCGTTTTTCTACAAAATATAATAAACTTATTAAAATTAAAGACAATATCAAACATGAAAAGTTAAAAAGAGAGGATTCTAAATATGATTTTTTTATTCCAATTAAATATAACTTTAAAAAAACTATTGCTGGTAAAGGAAGTTGTATTTTTATTCATCTAACTAATAATTATAAACCTACAGCTGGATGTATTGCTCTAAAAGAAAAAGATTTTCTAATTATGCTTAAATTAATCAAAAAAAATTCAAAAATAAAAATTTTCTAAGATCTTTGACCGAAAATACTTGAGCCAACTCTGACATATGTTGATAAATGTTTAACAGCTAATAAAAAATCTGAGGACATCCCCATACTTAATTCAACCAAACCTAAGTCTTTGTTTAAATTCTTCATCTCTTCAAAATAAATTTCGGTATCCATATCTGCTGGAGGGATGCACATCAAACCTATTACATTTAAACCAATTTGTTGACTAAAAGAAAGTAATTTTTGTATATCTTTTTTATTAATTCCTGATTTTTGATTTTCATCTCCAATATTAACCTGCAAAAATATTTCAATTTTTTTATTAATTTTGTATTGTTCATCCATAATTTTTTTTGCAAGCTTTTCACTATCAACTGAGTGTATATAATCAAATATTTGAACTGCGAATTTTACCTTGTTTGTCTGTAATTTTCCTACCATATGTAGTTTTATCTGAGGATTTTTTTTTTTAATCTCAGTCCATTTTTCAACTGCTTCCTGAACTTTATTTTCTCCAAAATCAACATGGCCATGCTCTATAAGGGGTAGAATTTTATCAATTTTGAATGTCTTAGACACTGCAACAATTTTTGGGTTACTATTAATATTTAATCTATTAAGATGGTCTTTAATATTATTCTCAATATCTAATAATTTTTTTACAGTGTTGTGCATACTAATATGATTAGCAAATATTACTTTATAAATAAATTGGATACAAATAATATCGAAAAACAGGACAAACAAACTGTTATTATTTATAGAAATTATACTTCCAAAATAGAAGACGAAGAACTTATTTTAAAAATTAAAAAATATTGTAAGAAAAAGAAAATAAAATTGTATTTATCAAACAATGTTAAGCTTGCAATTAAACTTGGTTTGGATGGGGTATATATTCCTTCTTTTAATAAAAACACAAAACACCTATCTTATTCTTATAAAAAAAGGTTCAATATTATTGGATCTGCACATAATCTTAAAGAAATCAGAATTAAAGAAAAACAGAAAGTCAGTGAAATTTTTATATCATCATTATTTAAAAAAAATAAAAATTTTTTAGGAATTAATAAATATAAAATTTTAGCAAAATTAACAAAAAAGAATGTTGTTGCTTTAGGTGGAATTTCTAGAAAAAATAAAAAAAAGCTCAATCTTTTATATCAAGCAAACTTTGCTGGAATATCTTTTTTTGAATAAAAAAAAGGCCCCTAAAAGGGGCCCTTTTTATATTTTGTTTCTAAACTAAATTAGAATGCGAATGCAAGGTCAATTGCGTAACCTTTAACATCATTTACAGCAGTTGTTAATCCACCTCTGTTTTTCTCTTCAGCCATAGCGATTGAAAGAGTCATTGAACCCATAGTGTAAGTAGCACTTAGGTTAGAGTTTTCTTGATCAACAGTTGTGCTTGCAGCATCTTCATAAGTTGACTCGTTGTAACCGATAGTCAAGTCATCGCTTACTTGGTATGTAATACCCATAGCGCTGAACTCATCATCAGTTGTAGCTTTGTTTGAGTCAATTTCTGATTGTTGGATACCAACAGTTACTGGACCATATGCATATTTAACATACATAGTAGACAAGTCTGTGTTGTTAGTTCCACCTGATGCATTGTTCTCACCAGCTGCGTAACCAACAGTTAGACCTTCAAGACCAGTGTACTCGATAGCCATATCCATTGAAGACTCAACTTCACCTGTTCCTGATGGAACATATGAAACTGAGAAACTGAAACCATCAACCATGTCTCCAGATTTGTATTGGAACATGTTGTTTGATCCAGCGCTTCCGATTGAGTTGAATACATTAGTTCCAGTAGCTCCACCATTGTCTAATGAAGCACTTAGGATATCCCAAGACTCACCGTAAGCAGTTGGTGTTACATCGTCAACAGCACCGAAAGCAGAACTTCCACCGTGACCGCCGAATACGATTGTACCCATACCGTTAGTGTCGATTGTTAATATTCTGTTATCTAAAGCACCAGTTGTAGACGTTGTGTATGCATGGTCTACTTCGTACTGTACAGTAACAGTCATACCGTTATCCATTTCACCAGTACCAGTCATAGTGAAACCATCACCCATTGACCACTGGTTTCCACCAGTACCTTTATCAGCACCAGCGAAGTTTATTCCTGCTGAACCAGATGCACTTAGTGAACCAGCGTAAGCTGAAGTTGCAACAAGTGAACCTGCTAATGCAGTTAAACCTATTTTTTTAATGTTCATATTAATTACTCCTTTGTAATTGTTATTATTAATAATAAACGCCGTTTTTTTACCATTGTTGTAAAAAATTATGATATTTTATGAACCATTTTTGAATTTAAATTCAATTTGTTGTATTTTTACAACAGTAAAAACCCCCATTTTTCAATAATTTTTCAAAATTGCCTAAATTTACTGTATATAATCGCTTTAAAGTTTAAAATTTAAAATATTATGAAAATTTCCAATTTATTAATAATTTTAATATCTTCACTATTAATTTTGACTGGTTGCAAAGGTGGAAAATTGCCAGGCGCTGACGCTAGAAAAGTTTCTTACGATGCAAGAGAAAGAGTTAAAAAGAATCTAGAAGAAGGAAAAGGATTTCGCCTTAATGATGCTTTCAAAAGAAAAAAAGGTGGAGACTTTGAATTTGCAAGTTCAAATGAATTGTGGCGTGCTTCTTTGGACGTAATAGATTTCATGCCTTTAGCATCGGCAAACTATAGTGGCGGCATGATAATAACTGATTGGTATTCGGATAATAAAAATCCAAACGAAAGTATAAAATTGACTATACGTTTTTTAACTAATGAAATTAGATCAGATGCACTAAGTATAAAAGTTTTTTACAGAACTTGTAAAGAAATTAATAATTGTATTATTAATGAGAAAAGTGGACCTCTTGCAAAAGAATTAACAAGAGAAATTCTTAAAATAGCAACAAAGTATAAATCAGAAACTGATGAGGCTAATTTTAAAGAATATATTCTACCAAAAGATAAAGATAAAAATTAAATTAATAAATTTAAATCGTGGAAAGATATAATTTCAAAATAGTTGAAGAAAAATGGCAGAAGTTTTGGGAACAAAACAATTTTTTTAAAACTAAAACAGATAAAAATAAAAAAAAATTTTATTGCTTGGAAATGTTCCCATATCCCTCTGGTAAGATTCATATGGGACATGTAAGAAATTATACAATTGGTGATGTACTAGCCCGATATAAAAGTTTACAAGGTTTCAATGTTTTACATCCTATGGGTTGGGACTCATTTGGAATGCCAGCAGAAAATGCTGCTAGACAAAACAATTTAGATCCAAAAACATGGACCGAAAAAAATGTAGCAACAATGAAATCACAATTAAAAAAACTAGGCCTATCAATAGATTGGGATAGAGAAATTTCAACTTGTACACCAGAATATTACAAACATCAGCAAGCTTTTTTCCTTGATTTACTTGAAAAAAAATTAGTCTACAGAAAAGAAAATTATGTAAATTGGGATCCCATAGATGAAACTGTTCTTGCAAATGAGCAAGTTATAGATGGAAAAGGTTGGAGATCCGGTGCCGTTGTTGAAAGAAAAAAACTAAGTCAGTGGTTTTTCAATATATCAAAATTTTCTCAAGATCTTTTAGATGGTCTTGAAAATTTAAGTTCTTGGCCAAACAAAGTAAAAATAATGCAAAAAAATTGGATTGGAAAATCATTTGGTAGTGAAATAGATTTTAAAATTGAAGGAGATTTGCCTGTAAATAACATTAAATGTTTTACCACAAGACCCGATACACTTTTTGGATTCTCATTTTTAGCTTTATCGATTGATCATGAGATTTCTAAATTTTATAGTAAGAATAAAGATTTTTTGAAGTTTAAAGAAGAATGCTCAAAAACAGGCACAACTGAAGAGGCAATAGCCGTTGGAGAAAAAATTGGTTTCAAAACTAATCTCATTGCAACTAATCCTTTAGACCCAAAACATAAAGTACCTGTATATTTTGCTAATTTTGTATTAATGGATTATGGTTTTGGAGCAGTGTTTGGATGCCCCGCTCATGATCAAAGAGATTTTGATTTTGCAAAAAAATATAATTTAGAAATCAAAACTGTTGTTAAACCTTTAAATGAAAAGGAAAACTTTGAAGTCAAAGACGAGGCCTATCCGGGGCCTGGTATTATAATAAATTCTGATTTTTTGAATGGTCTTGAAGCGCCAGATAATTCAGTAACTGAAACAATTAAAATTTTAGAAGAAAAAAAACTGGGAAAAAAAAAAATTAATTATCGATTAAAAGATTGGGGTGTATCAAGACAAAGATATTGGGGATGTCCAATTCCAGTTGCATATGATGATAATGGAGATGCTCATCCAATTCCAAAATCTATGCTACCTGTAAAACTCCCAGAAAATATTGACCTAAAAGTAAAAGGAAATCCTCTAGACAGCCAAAAAGATTGGAAAGAAATCATTATTAATGGAAAAAAAATGACAAGAGAAACGGACACGCTTGATACTTTTGTTTGTTCTTCTTGGTATTTTTTAAGATTTTGTTCGCCCCATGAAGATAATTACGGCTTTAAAGAAGATGATGTTAATTATTGGATGCCTGTAGACCAATATATTGGTGGTGTTGAACATGCAATCTTACACCTTCTTTATTCAAGATTTTTCATTAAAGCCATTTCACATAATAATAAAAATTTTAATTTGAAAGAACCATTTAATGGTTTGTTTACTCAGGGAATGGTCTGTCACGAAACATATAAAGATCCAGATAATAATTGGGTAAGTCCGGACGAGATAGAAACATTTAATGGAAAAAAATGTTTAAAAATTGATAAATCTAAAGTAATTAAAGTCGGTCCCTCAGAGTCAATGTCCAAATCTAAAAAAAATACAATTGATCCTGAAAATATTATTTCAAATTATGGTGCTGATGCAGCAAGATTATTTATTTTATCTGATAGTCCACCAGAAAAAGATGTGCAATGGTCTGAAGAAGGAATTTTATCTTCATATAAATTTGTACAAAAATTATGGAGTTTAAATTCAAAAATTTTAGATGAAATTAAAAAGGATCATAAAGAAGATAAAGATAATGAAATTGAAAAGTTTACTAACAAATTGATTAAAAGGGTAACTGATAATCTTGAAAATTTTAGTTATAACAAAATTGTTGCTAATTTACATGAGATGCATTCCTTTGTATCTAAGCAAATAGAGAATAATTATACAAAAAAAACATTACTTAAAAATTACAATGATATTTTAGTTTTAATTTCACCTGTATTGCCTCATTTTGCTAATGAATGCCTAGAAATTCTTAAAAGTGAAAATAAAACTAAATGGCCAATGTATGATCAAAAATTTCTAGAGGATGAAAGTATAAATATAGTAATTCAAATTAATGGAAAAAAAAGGGGACTATTAAATTTAAAAAAAGACACAGATGAGGTAGAATTATTGAGTTTAATTAAGAAACATGGAACATTAAATAAATACATAGAAAATAAAGAAATAAAAAAGAAAATTTTTGTTAAAAACAAAATTATAAATTTTATTATTTAGAATGAAAAAAAATTATTTATTTTTACTTATAGTTATTTTGTTTATTCCTAGTTGCGGATATAATCCAATTTATTCTGACGTAAACAGCGAAACTGTAAGATTAAATATTCTCAAAGTTACTGGAGATGAAGAGATGAATAATATGTTTGAAATACAATCAAAAAAATACTCAAATACAGGAGCATCCAAAAGTTTTGATTTAAACGTTAACACTAATTATGAAAGAAATATTTTAATTAAAAATAAATCAGGTGGTGCATCAAGTTACTCAATAAAAACAGTAATAGAATTTGAACTAGTAAATACTGAAAAAAATAGAAAATTTGTATTTTCTAACGAAACCAAAACAGAAAACATGAGTAAAGAATACGAGTTAAAAAAATATGAAAGAACAATTAAAAGTAATTTTATTAATTCAAAACTAGAGGAATTAATTTTACAACTTTCTAATATTGAATGATTTTAAAATCTTTTGAAACTCACAAAATTAATCTTAAAAAGCCAAATTTAATACTTTTTTATGGAAAAAATGAAGGACACAAAAAAGCTACTATTAATCAAATTATTGAAAATAAAGAAAATACAATAGTCTATGAACAACAAGAAATTTTAGATAATGCAGACAATTTTTTTGATACAATTTTATCAAAGTCACTTTTTGAAAAAAATAAAACCATAATTATTAAAAGAGCTAATGATAAGATAGTTAAAATAATTGATGATTTAAATTTAGATAAGCTCGAAGATATAAATATTATTATAGAAGCAGATAATCTAGAAAAAAAATCAAAATTAAGATCTAATTTTGAAAAAAATAAAGACTATATTTGTGTAGCATTTTATCCAGATACACAACAAACATTGATAAAATTAGCACATAATTTTTTAAGAGAAAGCAATATATCTATTTCTCAATCAAACATTAACCTAATAATAGATAAATGCCTTGGTTCTAGAGAAAGTTTATTTAACGAACTAAACAAAATAGTAAATTTTACTAAAAATGGAAAAAAAATTACTGAAGAAAATATATTGAAACTAATTAATTTAAATGAAAATCATAGTATTTCTGAACTGATAGATAATTGCTTAGCAAAAAATAAAATAAAAATAATGCACATATTAAATGAAAATAATTTTAATTATGAGGATAGTGTTGTAATTGTGAGAACTCTCTTAAATAAGTCAAAAAAAATATTAAAATTAATTCAAAATTATGAAAATAATAATAATATAGAACTTACAATTTCATCTGCGAGGCCTCCAATTTTTTGGAAAGATAAGGAAATTACAAAACAACAAATTTATAAATGGAAATCTCAAAATATTAAAAAATTTATCTATGAAATAAGTGAAGTTGAACTTTTGATTAAAAAAAATTTTAATAATTCAATCAACTTAATAACAAACTTCATATTAGAAAAATCTACATCAGAAACTAATAATTAGATTTAATTATATCCATAATTTTATGCAACTGTTCTAAGTCTTTATACTCAAAAGAAATTGTACCTTTATTTCTTTTGTTATTTTTTATCTCTACATTTAAACCAATTTTATTGGATAAAGACAACTCAAGGGATATAATATTGGCATCTTTAAGTTTTTTTGAAGTTTGTTTATTTTTTTTAAATAAATTAACAAAATTTTCTGCTTGTCTAACTGATAGATTGTTTTCTACAATTTTTTTTGCTACAAAATCAGCATTATTCAATCCAACTAATATTTTAGCGTGACCTGTGGTCAATTTTCCTGATTCTATTAATTTAATAACATTATCTGGAAGAGTTAAAATTCGTAATGAATTAGCAATATAACTTCTACTCTTTCCTATAAATTTTGAAACTTTTTCTTGATCATAAGAAAATTCGTTTATAAGTCTTTTGTAACCTTGAGCTTCTTCAAGAGGGTTCAGGTCTGTTCTTTGAACATTTTCAACAATTGCAAATTCTAAAGATTTTAAATCATCTGCCTCTGTAATGACGACAGGAACATTATGAAGACCCGCTCTTTGGGCTGCCAACCACCTTCTCTCACCTGCTATTATCTCATACTTTAGATTTTCATAGTCTGATTTTCTAACTACAATAGGCTGAATCATTCCTCTTTCTTTTATAGAATTTGTTAAATCTTCCAAATTATTATCATCGAAAATTTTTCTTGGCTGGTATTTGTTAGGTATCAGATCGCTAATAGATAATTGATTTTTTTGAATCTCTACTTTTGTTTCACCTATAAGCGATGATAATCCTCTTCCTAAACCTTTTTTGATTTTATCCATTAAGCAGCACTCCCTATTATTGGCTCTTGATTAATAAATTCATCAGTAAAATTAAAATATGATTTACTACCAGGACATGATTTGTCATAAATTAATACCGGCATCCCGTGTGATGGTGCTTCGGACAATCTAACATTCCTAGGTATAACTGTTGAGTAAACTTTTTCGCTAAAATAGTCTCTTGCTTCTTTCTCAACTTGAGAGGAGAGTTTATTTCTTTTATCATACATTGTTAAGAGTATGCCCCGAATTTTCAAAGAAGGATTTAAGCTTGCTTTTATCCTTTCAATTGTCTTCATTAACTGTGTTAATCCTTCAAGCGCAAAAAATTCCGTTTGAAGTGGAACTAATAGTGAGTTTGAGCTAACAAGTGCCATTACAGTTAGAAGGCTTAACGATGGAGGACAGTCAATTAGTACATAATCATAAGAAGTCCTAGAATTGTTTAAATACAGGGCTAATTTTGTCTTTAGTATAAATGCTCTGTTGCTATCATCGGCTGTCTCTACCTCTAATCCTGAAAGATCCACGTTTGATGTGACAATATCTAAATTTTCAAAATTTGTTTTTTTAATAACCTCACCAATTTCTTTAGTACCATTCAACACTCCGTAAATTGTATCACTTGAATTATTCATATTCGATAATCCGAGACCTGTTGTTGCATTCCCTTGTGGATCTAGATCAATTACTAAAATTTTTTTATTCAATTGGGACAATCCAGCTGCAAGATTAATTACGGTAGTAGTTTTTCCTACCCCACCCTTTTGATTTATGACTGAAATGATTTGCATATAATTTTTTTTATTAATTATTTAATTTTTTTTTTAATTTTTTTACATTTATTAAAAATGAATCGTCATTTGTTAAACTTTTTTTTTCTGTATATTCCATTTCCCAATTTTTTTTTGAATTTTCAAAAATTTTTTTCCCACTTCTGCCCATGAAGAAAATTAAATTTTTATATTTATAAAAATTTTCATATACTAAATCTAAAACAACAGGCATTGGTTTAAATGCTCTAGACATTATAGTTCCTGTTTCTAAATTTTTATTTTCAAAAATATTTCTCTTAAAAACTTTTGTGTTTAGATTTAATTTTTCTGAGACTTCCTCTAAAAAATGGCTTTTATGGTAGCTTTTTTCATAAAGGTGCACTTTCATATTATTTTTAATATTTTTTAGTATAATTGCTATTATAATTCCAGGCATCCCCCCTCCTGAACCTATATCTGTGGTTGTATTGCTATTTAAATCAACAAAATCAATGATTTGTGCAGAATCAAGAATATGGCGATTAATTATGGTCTTTTTTGATGCTGTTTTGTTGCTAATTATGTTAATTTTTTCATTCTTTTCAAGTATCATGGATATATAGCTTTCGAAGTCTAAAAATGTTTCACGTGGAACATTTAAATGATTGAATCTTGAATAAGATTTTAAAATTTCTTGGTCCATTAAGCTATATGCTTAATAGACTTTCTTTTGACATGTGACAACAAAATATATACAGCTGCAGGGGTTATTCCGTCGATTCTTAAAGCTTGCCCCATAGTTGTTGGCTTAATTTGCTTAAATTTAGCTTTTACCTCATTAGATAAGCCTGAAAGTGTATCATAATTAATTTTATCAGGTATGATTAGGTTTTCATCTCTCTTAAATGCTAGAATATCAGCTTTTTGTTTCTTTAAATACCCTCTGTAATGAGCATTAATTTCTACCTGCTCATCAATTTCTTTGCTATAAAACGGTATATCCGACCATATTTCCCTGATTTTAGTCATGTTTACATCTTTTTGTGTTAATATTTCATCAGAAGATCTTAAAACACCGTCTTTTGCAATTTTTATACCAAATTGATGGGCCTTATTAGGTGATATAGTTAACTGTCCCATTTTTGAGTTAATTTGGGTAATTTTGTCAAATTTATCAAGATAAAGATCCTTTCTTACATCACCAATTAATCCAATTTCTATTCCTTTTGCGGTTAATCTTTGGTCTGCATTATCAGATCTCAGACTTAATCTATATTCGGCTCTTGATGTAAACATTCTATATGGTTCAGCCACACCTTTAGTCACTAAATCATCGATCATTACTCCGATATAAGCATCAGATCTATCGAGAATAAAAGGTTCAGATTTTTTAAAAGATAGAGCAGCATTAATCCCGGCTATAAGACCCTGAGCTGCCGCTTCCTCATAACCTGTTGTTCCATTGATCTGACCTGCAAGGTATAGATTACTAATCTTCTTAGTCTCAAGCGTTAAAAATAGCTCCCTCGGATCTATATAGTCATATTCTATGGCATAACCTGGCCTTATAATAGATACATTTTCTAAACCATTGATATTATTACATATTTCTTGCTGAACATCAGCTGGAAGTGATGTAGAGATCCCATTTGGGTAAATTGTATGGTCATTTAGCCCTTCAGGCTCCAAAAATATCTGGTGTCTACTCTTATCAGCAAATTTTACTATCTTGTCTTCAATGGATGGGCAGTATCTAGGTCCAACACCTTGTATGTTACCAGAGTACATAGCGCTCTTAGATAAATTTTTTTCAATAATTTTATGAACCTTATCGTTAGTATAAGTCATACGACATGAAACTTGTTTGTTAATATTTTTTTTGGTTAAGAAAGAAAAAAAATAAGGATCATCATCTGCAAACTGTTCTTCTAAATTTTCATAATTAATTGTTCTTGAGTCAAGTCGGGGAGGGGTTCCTGTTTTTAATCTTCCTATTTTAAAATTGTATTTTTCTAATTGTTCACTTAATCCTGTTGAAGGTTTTTCATCATATCTTCCAGCGGGTGTTCTTTCATTACCTATATGTATCAAACCATTTAAAAAAGTGCCCGTTGTTAGTATTAGCTTAGAACATAAAACTTTGTTACCTTCTTTAGTTATAAAGCCAGTTATTGTGTTTTTATCAAAAATAAACTTTATTACAGGATCAGAAAAAATGCTTAAATTACAATAGTTTACAAGTTTTTCTTGCATATATTTACGATATAATGACCTATCAGATTGAGTTCTTGGTCCTCTTACCGCTGGGCCTCTACTTCTATTTAATAATCTAAATTGTATACCGGATTTATCTGCAACCTCTCCCATAACACCATCAAGAGCATCTATTTCTCTTACTAAATGACCTTTACCCAAACCACCTATTGCTGGGTTACAAGACATCTCTCCAATTGTTTCTATTTTATGAGTATACAAAGCGGTGTTAACACCTAGCCGTGCAGAAGCTGCAGCTGCTTCACAACCAGCATGACCACCACCTATTACCACAACATCAAATGATAAATCATTTTTCATAAGCTAAATTTATAACTGATTATTATATTTACAAGATCCGTATATTTTTGCTTAAATAAGCTTTAATTATCAACATTTTTTAATAAAAGCGGCCTAAAACAAGGAAAATAGGGTATTATTTACCTATACAAAAATCGTTGAAAATACTACCTAATATCTCCTCTACATCGACTTTTCCAACAATCATGCCAAGATGCCTAGTGGCTAATCTTAAATCCTCTGCGGCTTTATCAAAATCTTCAACTTCATTTTTTTTATTAAAATTATTAAGATGCTCTAAACACTGTTCAAGATGTTGTCTATGTCGTTCTCTAGTAATTAAAATATCATTAGTTGTTATAAATTTATTTTTTAAATTATTTTTTATTTTTGAAATTAATTCATCAATATTTAAATTTGCTTTAATTGAAATTAATACATGATTTAATTTTTTGATCTCAGGATTAATATCTCCCTCTAATAGATCAGATTTATTTATAACCAAAATCGCATTTTTATCTATTAAACTCTTCAAAACATCAGTAAAATCAAGCTTTTTTGCATCTACCACTACAAGCTTTAAATCAGCTTCTTCGGCTCTATTTAAAGATAATTTAATACCTTTTTTTTCTATTTCATTTTTAGAGTCTCTTATACCTGCGGTGTCAGATATAATTACTGGATAACCATCTATACTAAGATGAGTTTCAATTACATCTCTTGTTGTTCCAGCAATCTCTGAAACTATTGCAACATCTCTATTTGATAGATGATTTAGTAGACTAGATTTACCTGCATTGGTAGGTCCAAGAATTGCAATCTTAAAACCTTCTCTTATTCTTTCTCCAACCTTTTGATCATTTAAAATTTTTTCAATATTTTTTAAAACATCATCAGAACTTTTTTTAATTTCTTTTAAAATATCATTTGGCAAATCTTCATCTGGAAAATCTATTTTAGCTTCAACGTGTGATAAAATTTTTAAAAGTTTTTCTCTTAAAAAATTAAATCGGTCTGCTGATTTTCCATTCATAATTTTAATAGCTTGCTGCCTTTGAATTTCAGTTTCTGAAGAAATTAAATCAGCAATACTTTCAGCTTTAAGTAAATTTATTTTTCCATTTTGAAATGCTAATTTTGTAAATTCACCTGGTTCAGCTAATCTACAATTTTCTATATCTGATATGGAAGAGTGGAGAGCGTCTACGACAGCTTTGCTTCCATGAACTTGTATTTCAGCCATATCTTCACCTGTGTAGCTCTCTGGCCCAGGAAACCATATAATTAATCCCTCATCAATCAGCTCAGAAGTATTGATTTTATTGATTTTTCTTAAGGTGGCTACTCTTGGCTTTGGAGGGTCTTTACCAGTTAATAATTTAATAACTTTTGAGGTGTGCGGCCCAGAAATTCTAATAACTGCAACGCCAGAAATTCCCGGTCCTGATGAAAGTGCATAAATTGTCATCGGTTTTTATTATAGCTATATATTATCTTTAATTATATAAATTTTTTATGATCATTTGGTTAGCTTCCTATCCAAAAAGTGGAAATACTTATGTAAGAGCTTTTCTCTCCGCATATTATTTTTCTGAAAATGGCGAATTTGATTTTAGTCAAATTTTAAAAATTGAACAATTTCCGCATGAAAAGTTTTATAAGCAAAAGGTTAATAATATAAGTGAGGCCTCAAAGTTATGGGTGCCTATCCAAAAAGAAATCAATAAAGATAGAAAAATTAAATTTTTTAAAACACACAGTGTTTTAGGAAATTATCAAGGTAATCAGTTCACCTCACCAGAAACCACTCTTGGGGCAGTATACATAGTCCGAGACCCGAGAAATGTATTAACATCTCTTAAAAATCATTATTCTTTAGACGATGATAAAGCTTTAAAAATGATTACGGATAAAACTAGAAGTTTAATGTCGAACAAAGGATCACACGGTTCTCTTACTTATATAAGTTCTTGGGCTGAAAATTACTTGTCTTGGTTTAGAAATCATCAATTCAGGAGGCTTTTTGTAAAATATGAAGATCTTATGACAAACAAATATGAGACTTTTAGAGATATAATCGTTTTTACAAATACACTTATGAATAATGTTCAGGGTGTAGATAAATCAAAATTGCAAAAAGCTATTGAAACTACAAATTTTAATGTATTAAAAAAAAAAGAGGTCAGTGAAACTTTTGACGGATCAGAAAGTAGTTTTAAAGATTGGAGAAAATTTCACTCAGAAAATAAAAATTTATTTTTTAACCTTGGACCCGAAAATAATTGGAAAAAAATTTTAAAAGAGAGAATTTCAATAGAAATACAAAATTGTTTTGAAAAAGAAATGAAAGAATTAGGATATTTATAAAAATTTATTACGTAACTTTTTTAAGCAAATTTTCAAAGTCTTTAACGAATGTGTCTGTATCAAACAATGGCGATTTCAGTGCTTTTTCTCTAAGGCTTAAACCATATTTTAAAGATAAATTTTTATCTAACTTAAGTGCATTAGCCTTTTTAATATAATCCTCATCGTTATCCGCGATCAAACTTTCTAAACCTACATTCTTATTTATACTTTCGCCACATCTTGAATTAAAATTAAAGCCTTTCATGGTTAAAATTGGTAAACCCATAACAATGGCCTCGTAAGAGGTTGTTACTCCTGGATACGGAAAAGTGTCCAAAGCAACATTGGCCTTATTGTAAAGTTTAAGGTGGTCAACAATTTTGTTTTCACGATCTAAGATATTAATCTTTTCACTTTTAACACCATTAATTTTAAATTTATTTAAAATGTTTGCTCTTAAGTCTTCACCTCCTCCTAAATGGTCTTTAAGTAAAATAACAGAATCATCATGTCTTAAAATTTCTGACCAAACACTGATAGTCCTATCAGAAATTTTTTGAAGATTGTTGAATGAACAAAAAGTAAAATTTGGAATAATTTTTTTTTCAACTTCAATATCTGGATAATTTTCAGATGGTGAAAGTGCATTCCATATTTTTGGTAAATAAAGTATTTTTTCATTGTAAATAGATAATTCATCAGGTTTGATTAAATTTTTATCTGAAATTAGATAATCTAAGTTTTTAAGCCCTAGGCTATTATTATAACCTAGCCACAACATTTGAATTCTAGCACTTCGTTTAGCCAATATTTCATGCCTATTCCCCTGCGTGTATCCACTTAAATCAATAAGTAAGTCTAAATTTAAAGACCTAACAAAGGTGATTAAATTATTTACAGAGTACCCCTCAATGTCATACCAGAAGTCTGCTAATTTTTTAAACTTTTCAGTAACACTATCTTGGTCAATAATTCTAACATTGCTAATTAAATGTATTTCAAATGTTGATCTATCTATTTTAATTAATAAATCTTTTAAAAAGTGAGCTACCGAGTGACTTTTAAAATCAGCTGAAATAAATGATAATTTAATTTTTTTGTTAGTTTTTGTATCGAATTTAAACTTATCCTCGTCGATATTTAGATTTTTCTCAATTAACTTAGCATAACTTCTACATTCCTTCATGTATTCATTTTGGGAAATTCCGCTTGCATAGTTTAGAGAAGAGATAAAAGGTAGACGTCCTTCTTTTTTATCGGGAAGTAGAGTGTAAAGTTTTTTAAAAAAAATAATAGATTCTTTTCTATTTCCCAAATAAAAATGTATTCTAGCTATTCCCTCAATTAATTTTACATCTTTTTCATTTTTTTCATAAGCTTTGAGAGCCAGCTCCTTAACTTTTTTAAATACTTTTGTTCTAAAGCTTGTAGCTATCATGTTGTGAAGTGAGGGCATATGATTGTTTGAGTTATATACTTTTTCGAATAAATCTGACGCTTTAATTAATTTTTCGTGTGACTCTGATCCTTTGGCTCCGTGAATTCCATCTTTGTCTTTCTGAGATTCCTGTAAAAATATTGAGGAGGCGTAATAAAAAATTATTGAAGGATGTTGTTTTTCAATATCACCCAACATATCAGCTTCGAATTGAACTCTTTCATATTGTTGGGAGTCCAAAAAACTTAAAAATCTTTTTGATAGATCCTTGTTAAGATCGCTCATTAAAATAATTTAAGACGGTTTGTTCATAGAGTTAAAAAACTCTGCGTTGTTTTTTGTATCTTTCAATTTAGAATTAATAAATTCAATAGCGTCCATAGTTCCCATTGGAGCAATTATTCTTCTTAACACATTCATTTTTTGCAAATCATTTTTATCAAATAACAACTCTTCTCTTCTTGTTCCTGATTTTGTTATATCAATTGCTGGATATATTCTTTTATCTGCAATTTTTCTGTCTAGTATTGTTTCGCTATTACCTGTTCCTTTAAATTCTTCAAAAATTACTTCATCCATTCTACTTCCAGTATCAATCAAAGCTGTGGATATAATTGTTAAAGAACCACCTTCTTCAATGTTCCTTGCGGCACCGAAAAATCTTTTGGGCCTCTGAAGTGCATTTGCATCCACACCACCTGTTAGAACCTTACCTGAACTTGGTATAACTGCATTATATGCTCTTCCTAATCTTGTTATAGAGTCTAATAATATAATAACATCTTTTTTGTGTTCAGTTAATCTTTTAGCTTTTTCAATAACCATTTCAGCTACTGCTACGTGCCTTTGAGCCGGTTCATCAAAAGTAGAGCTAATTACTTCTCCTTTCACCGTTCTTTGCATGTCTGTTACTTCTTCTGGTCTTTCATCAATCAAAAGGACCATGAGGTAGCATTCTGGATAATTTTTTGCGATTGAGTTTGCAATGCTTTGTAAAATCATTGTTTTTCCAGCTTTGGGTGGAGAAATAATTATAGACCTTTGTCCTTTACCGATCGGACTTACTAAATCAATAAGTCTTGGGGTTAAATCTTGTTTTTTTTCAACTTTTGTAGTTTCAACTTCCATAACTAATTGTTTATCTGGATATAAAGGTGTTAAGTTATCAAATGCAATTTTGTGTCTTGCTTTTTCTGGTTCCTCAAAGTTTATCTTACTAACCTGTAATAATGCAAAATACCTTTCTCCCTCTTTTGGAGCTCTTACTGGTCCTTCAACAGTATCTCCAGTTCTCAAACCAAATTTTCTAATCTGACTTGGACTTACATAAATGTCATCAGGTCCTGGCAAATAGTTTGATTCCATTGCTCTTAAAAAACCAAAACCATCCTGCAGCAATTGCAATACGCCTACTCCTGTTATTTCCTCTTTCTCAGCAACTTTTTTTAAGATTGCAAAAAGAATTTCTTGTTTTCTTAATGTGCTAGCGTTTTCTATGCCAAGTTCTTCTGCTTGTGTAATAAGCTGCTCAGAAGATTTTAATTTTAATTCTTGAATATTCATGATTAATTTTTTTAAGGACTAAATAGATAACACTAATATATATACAATCACGAGCATTACAAGTTAGTTTATAAATCACGAAAAAAATAAGTAAAATAAGGCATTTTAGAATACTAAAATACTAATTTTTTAATTCCATAGCAAAATTATCCACCTTGGACCAGTCTGTAAATTCATATGATTGCGAAGTATCTGTTGGTCCTTTGGTAATAAACATTATGAATTTGATTATATATTTATCCATAATATTATAATTAGGGTAATCAACCCTACCTGCAAATACCTCTATTTTCTTTGGCTTCCATTTAGAAATTTTTAAAAATTTTTTTATATAAGGATTGGTTTCTGCTGAATTTTTTTCTGATTTTCTAGCAACTACATTTACTGAAAAAAATATTCCTTTTTTGTTATCTAATATATTTTTGTTCGAATTAACAAATTTATAAAGTTCTTTTGAATGTTTTCCATATCTAATACTCGCACCAATTATAATTTTATCAAATTCAGATAAGTTAATTTTTGTTGCCTCCTCTAAAGAAACCACTTTTGAAAAGCCATTTTCTTTCAAAAATTTTGTTATTCTATTGCAGATTGTTTTTGTATGACCGTCTGTGCTTGAGTAAATTAATAATGAGCTTGTCATATTTAATAAAAATTATGACTTGTTCATTATTTGGATTGGCATCTTTTCATAAAATTTATTATCTAACCGATACTCTATGTCCTCTTTGTCTTGGGCAGAACCTTCTGCTTGTATAAAAGTATATTTCGCGAAATCTTTACACCAGTCTTTTTTAACGTTTAAACATTCAACGGGATAAACATTGCCACCCCATTCTTTTGCTTCATTAACTAACTCATGACCCAATTCATCGGTTGTTTCAAGGCAATCCGCAACAAAACTTGGAGAGTATATAGCTATCTCTTTTTTACCTTCTGAAATTAACTTTTTCACAACATCCTCTGTGTATGGCGTTATCCACTCCTCGGATCCAAAACGACTTTGGAAACTCATCATGCATTTTTCAGCATCGATGCTTTTTAATTTATTAGAAATTAAACAAAACGTTTCGTAGCAATGTCTATAATAATCATCACCTTTGTTAACAATTCTTCTTTTTTGCATTCCATGAAAAGTTATAATTAAATTATCAATTTTTTTTCCGTCCTTTGTTAGCTCGTTTATTTTTGCATCTACCTGATTGACAGAATTATTTATGAAGGCATGTGTTCTATGAAAATTTGTAATAACCTCAAATGTTGGTATTTTTACTCTTTTTGACAACTCTTTTGCCAAGGCATCAATTCCTGAAGCTATTGTGCTCTCAGAGTACTGAGGAAACATTGGTATAACTAATAACTTGGTGGCACCAATTCCTTTTTTAAGATCTTCTTCCCAACTATCGTAAACTTCGTTAACATATGGTGGTGACAAAAGGAAAGCGTGGTTTACTTCCACATATCCATTAGGATCTATTTTCTTTAGTTCTTCATCTACGTTTTTTGTGAAGTCTCTAGTGTTAGTAATTAATGGGAAGCTCTCACCATCCCAGATTCTTGCATAAAGCTTTGCTGATTTTTTAGGCCTAAAAGGCAATACAAAAAAATTTAGAATTATTTTCCATATCCATGGATTTATATCTACAACCCTTGGATCTCCTAAAAATTTTCTCAAATATTTTCTTAAAGCTTTAGTGGTTGGTTCAGAAGGTGATCCAAGTTGAACAAATACAACTTTGGTTTTTCTTTTTGGATGAGTGTAACTTTGATTCATTTTAATAATTTTTTACTATTTGCACTAAATAATCAACCATTTCAGGATCCGTCTCAGGAAGCACTCCATGGCCTAAATTAAATATATAAGGATGGTCCTTAAAAATATCGAGATATTTTGTAGCTTCTTTTTTAAGATTTTCTTTATCTGTTAATAAAATTTTTGGGTCAAGACCACCCTGGACGGGAATTTTAATATCCTTTAAAATATCTTTGGGATTTACATTGTAATCAATATTTATTGCGTCCGGTTTAACAATGTCACAAAACTCTATATAATTTTTGATCTCTCTTGGAAAACATATAACAGGTACGTTAAGAGACTTAATATAATTGACCAAATTCAGTGTAGGAGCATATATATATTTTGGTAAATCTTTTTCTTTTAATAAACCAGCCCAGCTATCAAATATTTGTATTACGCTAGCACCGTTATCAACTTGTTTTTTAATATGAATTTTTAAAAATTTTTCAATTATTGATAAAGTTTTATTTATTAAAAGAGTATCTTTAAAGAAATCTTTTTTTAAATCTTGTTTTGGGGATTGTTGATTTATCATGTAAACCAATAAAGTCCATGGAGCACCTATAAAACCTATAGTGTTTTTATTTTTAAGAATTTGGTTACTACTAACTTTTTTAACAATGCTGTATACACTTTGTAATTTTTCAACAAAATCAATTTCATTAACTTTTTCAAGTTGATTTAAATATAATTCTCCTAACTTTGGCCCAAAATTTTTTTTAAAATCTACTTTTTGGTTTAATCCATACGGTAGCATTAATATGTCAGAAAATATTATTGCGGCATCTAGATTAAATCTTTTTAAAGGTTGTAACGATATTTGTGATGATAAATTTACGTTTAAACATAACTTAATAAAATTAGTATTATTTTTTCTAATTTCTCTAAATTCAGGTAAATATCTTCCCGCTTGTCTCATTATCCAAATAGGATTGATATTTGTGTTTTTACTTAATAATACTTTGTTAATAGGTGTCATATAAAATATATATAAATTATTGTAGTTGTAATATATCCTGTGAATAAAGGTGATTAATTTTTACAAACATTTTATTCACATTTTAATAACATCTTGGTTAACTGAAACTGTTAAAAATGAAGCTTTTTTTTAATAAATATAAATTTTGTGGAATGTCTTCCCCTATTTATTATTATTGTGAACAAAACCGTTGTTTTACAAGCTTAATTGAAAAAAAATTAAATTGAGTAATTTTATTAAAATAATACAAATTTATTAACAAATTATTCATGAGCAATACATACCATATTTATTTAATTTCAGATTCGACCGGGGAAACTCTAGATAGAATTTTCTTATCTTTGAAAGCTCAATTTTTAAATATAGAATACAAGGTTCACTCGTATTCCTTTACAAGAACAGAAAACCAAATTCTTAAAATTTTAGAAGACGCTGAAAATAAAAGAAATTCTATTATTTTGTACACCATAGTCGACAATAACTTAGCGAAACACCTTTCTAACATAAGCGAAAATAAAAAAATGCCATGTTTTAGTGTTTTGGGTAATTTAATTTTAAATTTTTCAAAAATTTTAAATCAAAAAGCAACACATGAACCAAGCGGGCAACATATATTAAATGAAGAGTATTATGAAAGAATAGAGGCAATACAATTTACAATGAATCACGATGATGGTAATTTAATTAACGAAATTGATAAATCGGACATAATTCTTGTCGGTGTAAGCAGAACAAGCAAAACCCCAACCTCAATTTACTTAGCTAACAGAGGGTTTAAAACATCAAATATTCCCTTGGTAAACGAAAATTCACTTCCTCAAAAATTAAAAGATAATCCAAAGTTATCCTGTGTAGTGGGCTTAAGTACAGAACCCGAAAGACTTGCTGATTTAAGAAAAAACAGAATGAATTCTTTAAAAGAAACGGAAAATACTCATTACACCGATCTTAAGAATATTCAAAAAGAAGTTTTAAATGCAAAAAAAACTTTTCAAAAATACAAATGGCCACATATTGATGTTACCAGAAAATCTGTTGAGGAAACAGCGGCATCAATAATCAAAATTCATGAGATATATTTAAACAATGAAAAATAAAATTATCCTTGCATCTAAAAGCAAAGTACGAAAAGAAATTTTAGATAAAAACAATATTGAATGCATTGTGGAGCCTTCAGGTATTGATGAAGACACCGTTAAAGAAAGTCTATTAAAAGAAAAGGTTTCACCAGAAATCATTTCAAAAAATTTAGCAGAGTTAAAAGCAAATAAAATCAGCTTAAAAAAGCCAGATCATATTGTTTTAGGCGCAGATAGTGTGATAGATCTTGACGGTGAACTAATCTCTAAACCGGAAAATAGGGATGAAGCAATGAAAATTTTAACAAAATTAAATGCAAAAACGCATAATTTAATAAGTTCTGTTTGCATATCAAAAAATGGTTCTATGATATGGAACTATACTGACAAAGCCGACCTAACAATGAAAAATTTTTCTGAGGAAGAATTAAAAAAATATTTAAACAAAATATCAGATGAAGATTTATACGCCTATAATGTCTATCAAATAGAAGGTGAAGGAAGGAATTTATTTTTTGAGATAAATGGCGATGAAGACACTATAATGGGCCTACCAATTAAAAAAATTAAGGAATATTTAAACCAAGTTCAATGAAAAAATATTTTGTAATTGGAAATCCCATAGATCATTCTTTATCTCCAAAACTACACAATTATTGGATAAAGAAAAATAATTTAGATGCATTTTATGAAAAAATTAAATTAGAAGAAAATGATTTACAAAAATTTACGTCCGACATTAAACAAAAAAAAATAGCAGGCGCGAATATAACTGTCCCTTTTAAAAAAGCTATTATACCTTATTTAGACAAGTTAACTTCTGAAGCAAAAAAAACTCAGTCAGTTAATACAATAATTTTAGATAATGAAAAATTATTAGGATGTAACACTGATATATTTGGTTTTGAAAGTGCAATTAAAAATTTAAACTATGATATTTTAAATAAAAAAATATTTATTTTAGGAGCCGGGGGCGTTGTGCCTTCTATAATTTTTGCTTTAAATAAAATGAAAGTTTCAGAAATAACTATATGCAACAGAACAAGACAAAAAGCTGAAAATTTAAAATACCAATTTAATAACTTAAAAATTGTTGATTGGGGTGAAATTCCTGACTTCGATTTAATCATTAATGCAACAAGCCTTGGTTTAAACAATGAGGAAATTAATTTAAATTTTTCAGGTATCGGAAGAAACAAGCTATTTTATGATGTAATTTATAACCCAATAGAAACTTATTTTTTAAAAGAAGGCAAGAAACTTGGCAACCAATCAGAAAATGGTAAGCTTATGTTTTTGTATCAAGCACTAGAAGCTTTTAATTTATGGCATGGAATAAAACCTGAGATAGATAATAAAATAATAAAACTTCTTGATAATGGTTAAAATTGGAATTTTAGGAGATATAGGTTCAGGAAAAAGTTTTGTAGCAAATAGTTTTGGTTATCCTGTTTTTAATGCTGATAAAATTGTAGCAGAATTATATCAGAACGATAAGCTAATTTTTAGTAAATTAAAAAAAATACTTCCAAAATATTTCCCAAAATTTCCAGTTAGCAAAAAGAAAGTTTTAGATGCGATATTTGATGATGAGAGAAATTTAAAAAAAATTGTAAAAATAGTACACGAAGAAGTAAGAAAAAAACTTAATATCTTTTTAAAACAAAACAGCTCAAAAAGAATTGTTATATTAGATATCCCTTTGCTTTTAGAAAATAAAATAAATAACAAACAAGATATCTTGGTTTTTGTTCAATCTCAAAAAACTGATGTTTTAAAAAGATTAAAAAAAAGAAAAAATTATAATAGAAAGTTATTATCTATTTTTAAAAAAATTCAACTTCCATTAGATTTAAAAAAAAAAAAATCTAAATACATAATAAAAAATGACTTTACTAAAAAAAAAATTTTCAAAGAAATCAAATATATTTTAAAAGATATTAATAAATGAAAGAAATTGTCTTAGATACAGAAACAACAGGGATCTCAGTTAAAGAAGGACATAGAATAGTCGAGATTGGCTGCATAGAACTTGAAAACCTAATTCCAACAAAAAATAGATTTCACTGTTATTTAAATCCTGAAAGAGAAGTTTCCGAAAAAGCTTTTAAAGTTCATGGATATACAGATGAATTCTTAGCTAAACAAAAAAAATTCAACGAAGTTGGAGATATTTTTTTAGATTTTATAAAAGATAAAAAGTTAATTATTCATAATGCAGAATTTGATATTGGACATTTAAATAATGAATTATCTATCCTAGGCAAAAATAAAATATCTAACGAAGTAGTTGATACATTAATTTTAGCTCGTGAAAAATTTCCTGGAGCCCAAGCAAGTTTAGATGCGCTTTGTAAAAGATTTAGAATAGATAATTCAAGAAGAAAACTACATACAGCATTAATAGACTGCGAACTTTTGGCTAAAGTTTATATTAATTTAATAGATCAAAAAGAGCCCACGTTAAATTTTCAAAATCAAAATGAAAATTTAGAAAACAAATTAAGTGATCAAATTACGTATTTTAAAAAAATAATTAAACCAACATCAGAAGAGCTTAAAAAACACAATCTATATTTAAAAAATTTTCTTAAGAAAAATTATTATTAACTATTATTTTTTTCGTAAAGTTCATCAAAATCTATTTTTTTTGAAAACTTTAATTCGGGAAAGCCAGATCCATGTAATACATTTAGAAAAGTTTTCTCTAGATCTGGATATATCTCATTTTGCACATCACAAAGAACAATTTTAGCTAAATTCTTTTTGTCATCAATTACTTCATCCAATCTAATTATTGTAGCAAACACAATTTCAAAAAAAGATTTTTTGACATTTTCTTTTTTATCTTCATATTTTATTGTTGTTTCAACTTGAATAATTTTTTCTTTTAATAGCTTAGATTTTATATCTATATTTAAAGAATAATTTGAAATATTATCTTTAACAAAAAGATAAGTATCAACATCAGGTGTTTCACTTGACATATCTTTAATAAATTTAGCTATTATTTTATATTTATTTGCCATCGCGATCTTCTATATCTTCAAATTCACCCTCAATAAAATCATTTTTTTGTTTTTTTTTGTTTTCAAATTTTTTAATAAATCTTTTTAATAATATTTTTCTGGTTAAAGGAAAAATAATCAAAAAACCCATTAAATCTGTACCAAAACCAGGTATGATTAGCATAATTGCACCCAATGCTATCACCGCGCCTGAAATCATTTCATAGGTTGGAGGCTGATTGTTACTTAATTGATCATAAGCAGATTTAAGAGTGTTTAGTCCTTCATATTTTGCATAATAAACACCGATTATTGCAGTAGTAAATATAAGAAAAATAGTTGAAATTGCTCCAATTTGTGAACCGATTTTTATGAATAAATAAATTTCAATAGTTGGAATTAAAATTATTAATAATAAAAATGAGCTCATTTGTCCTCAATCTAAATTGCTGGTTGAAATTAATCAACATAGTAATTACTATTAGTCCATGAATTATAGTTTCGAATATATAGATATAATACTGCTAGCAATGATAGCTGGTTTTATTTTCTTAAGATTAAGAGGAATACTTGGAAAAAGAACTGGATTTGAGGGAAAACCGCCCGCAGAGTTTGATGAAGTTCTTAAAAAAGTGCAGCAGGCTGAACAACCTAAAAAGGATATAGAGAAATTTGATGATAATGCAAAAAAAGAATTTTTAAAAGGTGCTAAAATTGCATACGAAACCATCATCACAGATTTCAGTGATAATGATAATAAGATTACTACAAGTAAAACTTTATTAAATAATGAAATTTACAATCAATTTAATCAAGCGCTTAAAGAAAGAAGTTCAAGAGGACATTTTGCTGAAATAACATTTATAGGTATAAATTCAGCAACAATTAAAGAACACAAAAAAATTGATAAAATTTTAAATGTTACTGTAGATTTTATTGCAGAGGTAATAACTTGTATCAGAGACAAAGATAAAAAAATTGTTTCAGGTGATCCAGAAAAAGTAAAAAAAATCTATGATACATGGGTATTTTCTCGAGACATAACCTCAGTAAATCCAAATTGGCAATTAGTTAACATTTTAACTTAATTGAGCAACGATATTTCACAAAAAGATAAAAAAGATTGGGAAAAATTTATAAAAAGCAAAGAAAAAGTTACCAATAAAGATACTGGAGATTTAAGAGTTAGAGCAACAAAAACTAAAACAATAGATTTGCATGGTTATACATTAGAAGGCGCAAATAAAGTCATAAATCAGTTTATAACCAAAGCTTATGAAAATGGTGTAAGCAAATTAATTGTAGTAACTGGTAAAGGAATCCATTCTCAAAATGAAAAAGATCCATATGTTTCGAAGGATTTGAGTATTTTAAAATATTCTGTTCCTGAATTCATAGAAAAAAATGATTATTTAATGAATATGATTAGAGAGATTACAGATGCAAAAATTGAAGATGGTGGTAGTGGTGCTTTTTATATTTTTCTCAAAAGAAAAAAATTATAAGATAAATTTAGATAGATCAGTGTCTTTTACTAAATTATCAAGATTTTTGTTTATATAGTCTTTGTTAATAATAATTTTTTCGCCAGCTCTATCAGTTGCTGTAAAACTAATTTCGTCAAGTATTTTTTCAATAATAGTATGCAATCTTCTTGCACCAATATTTTCAACTGTCGCATTTACTTCAGATGCAATATTTGCAATTGCATCAATACCATCATCTGAAAATTCTAAATCTACATTTTCTGTTTTTAAAAGAGCCACATATTGCTTAATTAAACTAAAATCAGGTTCTCTTAATATTCTTTTAAAATCATCACTAGTTAGCGCTTCTAGCTCAACTCTTATTGGTAACCTTCCTTGTAATTCTGGGAGCAAATCAGATGGTTTTGCTAATTGGAATGCTCCGGAAGCAATAAATAAAATGTGATCTGTTTTTATTGGACCATGTTTTGTATTAACTGTTGTTCCTTCAATTAAAGGCAATAAATCTCTTTGAACACCTTCCCTTGAAACATCTCCTCCAACTCTATCAGTTCTCGCAGAAATCTTGTCAATTTCATCCAAAAAAACTATTCCATTATTTTCAGTTGAAAGTTTTGCTGCTTTAATAATTTTATCTTGTTCAATTAATTTATCAGATTCGTCATTAATCAAAATTTCATGGGATTCTTTTACAGACATTTTTTTCTTTTTTTCCTTAGTTCCCATTGATTTTCCAATCATTTCACCAATATTGATCATACCAACATTAGCTCCAGGCATTCCAGGTATTTCAAAAGAAGCTCCACCAGAACCAGTGTCGCTAACAGCTATTTCAATCTCATTATCATCTAAATCACCATTTCTTAATCTTTTTCTAAAACTTTCTCTTGTTGCTAAACTGGCTTTTTTTCCAACTAAAGCATCTAAAACCTTTTCCTCTGCTGCTTTTTGAGCTTGTGCAAAAACTTCTTTTCTTCTCTTTACTTTTTCCATTGAGATCGCAATTTCAATTAAATCTCTTACTATCTGCTCAACATCTCTTCCAACGTATCCAACTTCTGTAAATCTTGTAGCTTCAACTTTTACGAAAGGTGCTTCTGCTAATTTTGATAATCTTCTAGAGATTTCAGTTTTTCCAACACCTGTTGGCCCGATCATTAAAATATTTTTTGGTAAAACTTCGTTTTTCATTTCACCTTTAAGAGCCTGTCTTCTCCATCTATTTCTTAATGCAACAGCTACAGCTCTTTTAGCTTTATTTTGTCCAACTACAAATCTGTCCAATTCAGATACAATTTCTCTTGGAGATAATGAGCTTACTAAAGAAGCCTCTTCTTTTTGATTTTTATCTTTTGGGTGTAACTTAGTTACGTTTGAATTATCCATTATATTTTTTCAATTTTAACATTGTCGTTTGTAAAAACGCATATATCAGCAGCAACTTTAATTGCTTTTTTTGCCACTTCTTCTGCAGACATGCTACCTTCCATTAAAACTTTTCCTGCAGCAAGTGCATAATTACCACCTGAGCCAATTCCAATTACATCTCCCTCTGGCTCTAAAACGTCACCAGTTCCAGAAATAATATAACTGTTACTTTTATCTCCAACAGCCATTAATGCTTCTAATCTTCTTAAATATTTGTCTGTACGCCAATCTTTTGCCAACTCAACAGCAGCTCTAGATAGATTTCCTGCATGTTTTTCTAACTTGCCTTCTAATCTTTCAAACAAAGTTAATGCATCTGCAGTTGATCCTGCAAAACCTGCAACAACATCTCTTTTTTCAATTTTTCTTACCTTTGATGCTGTGCTTTTAACAACAGTATTTCCCATACTTACTTGTCCATCACCAGCTACTACTACTTCGTTGTTTTTTCTTACTAGTACAATTGTTGTCATACTTGATAAATGGTAACTATTTTTGATACTTCAAGTGTTCATACTGATATTGATATAGTGGGATTATGTATGTATACCATTAAAAATATATGGCTAGAAAAGGAAAAGTATCTCGAAAAACAAAAGAAACTAATATCAATGTGGAGTTAAATATTGATGGTAAGGGTAAGTATCAAATTGACACTGGTATAGGTTTCCTAGATCACATGCTAGAGCAATTATCAAAGCATTCTTTAATTGACCTAAAAGTAAAAGCTAAAGGAGATACACATATTGATCTTCATCACACAACAGAAGACACTGGTATTGCGATAGGAGAGGCTTTAAAGAAAGCTGCTAAAAAATTTATTGGCATCAAACGTTATGCTCACAGAATTATTCCAATGGATGAAACGTTAACTAGAGTTGCAATCGATGTCTCAAATAGACCTTATTTAATTTGGAATGTAAAATTAAAAGTTGAGAAACTTGGAGAGATGGATACCGAATTATTTAAAGAATGGTTCCAAGCCTTTTCACAATCTGCTGGTATTACACTACATGTTGAAAATATTTATGGTGATAATAGTCACCATATTATTGAATCTTGCTACAAAGGTTTAGCAAGATCCTTAAGAGATGCATTAGAGATGGACCCAAGAAGCAAGAAGAGTATTCCATCTACTAAGGGCTCATTATAAGTTTAATGAAAATCACAATTGTTGATTATAATTCGGGCAATACAAGCTCGGTCATAAATTCTTTTAAAGAAGTTGCTAAAGATAAAGTAAATATTGAGGTAACCTCAGATTTAAGTAAAATTAAATCTTCTGACAAAGTTGTTTTACCAGGGCAGGGTTCGTTTAAGAGTTGTGTTGATGCCCTTAACAATATTAGTGGTTTAATTGACACATTAAGTGAATTTGTAATAAATAATAAAAAACCACTACTTGGAATTTGTGTTGGGCTTCAAATGTTTGCTGATATTGGTTATGAAGAAACTGAAACCAAAGGTTTAGGCTGGATATCAGGAAAAGTTTCAAAAATAGATAACCAAAATGGAAAATATAAACTTCCTCATATTGGGTGGAACCAGATAAATATTGTAAAGGATAGTAAACTTTTTAAAGATATTGAAAATAACTCACATATGTATTTTGTGCACAGTTACGAATTTATACCTGATGATAAAAATATAATTTCAGCAACAACAGATTATTCATCAAATATTGTTTGTTCTGTTGAAAAAGAAAATATCTTTGGAACCCAATTTCACCCAGAGAAGAGTGATAAAATTGGACTTAAAATAATTGATAATTTTATAAATATATAAATGAAAATATTTCCTGCAATAGACATTAAAGATAAGAAGTGTGTGAGGTTAGTTAAAGGGGACTTCGATAAAAAAACTGAATATGAAATATCCCCAGTTGAACAAGCAGGTAAATACATAGATCATGGTTTTAAAAATTTACACATAGTTGATTTAGACGGAGCTTTAACTGGTGAAACAGTTAATTTAGGTATTATTCAAGAAATAATAAAAAAATTTAATTTTAAAATTGAAATCGGTGGAGGTATCAGAAATTTCGAGAGTATTCAGAAATATGTTGATGCTGGTGTTGAAAAAGTTATTTTGGGAAGTGCTGCTATTAAAGATAAAAACTTTTTAAAAGAAGCATGTGAAAAATTTCCAAATAAAATTGCTCTAGGTTTGGATGCTAAAGATGGATATTTATCGGTTTCAGGTTGGAAGGAAAATTCTAATCAATTGACTTTAGATTATCTGAAAGAAGTTAATGATTATGGTGCAAGTAGACTCATTTATACTGACATTAATAGAGATGGAATGAAGCAAAGTCCTAATTTTGAAGAGACAGCAAAGGTTGCTAATACATCCAATTGTCCAGTAATTATATCGGGTGGAGTTTCATCAATGGATGATATTAAAAAGGCCAAGGAATTAAGTAATAAAAACATTGAAGGTATCATAGTTGGAAAAGCTATATACGATGGTGATATTCAATTAGATGAATTGGTGAAGGAATTAGATGCTTAAAAATAGAATAATCCCCTGTTTAGACGTTAAAAATGGCCGTGTAGTTAAAGGTATTAACTTTGTCGATTTAAAAGATGCAGGTGATCCAGTTGAACAAGCAAAAATTTACTCTGATAGTGGTGCTGATGAGATTTGTTTTTTAGACATTACTGCATCAAATGAAAATAGAGATACTATTTATGATGTAGTGGAGAAAACTTCTAAAAATTGTTTTGTTCCTTTAACCGTTGGTGGAGGAGTTAGAAGTGTCGAGGATATTAATAAATTACTAAATTGTGGTGCAGATAAAGTATCTATAAATACAGCTGCGGTTCAAAACTCTAAAGTTGTTGAAGAAAGTTCTAAAAAATTTGGTTCACAATGTATTGTTGTTGCAATTGATGCAAAAAAAAATAGAGAAAGTTGGGAAATATTTACTCATGGAGGAAGAAACTCAACTGGAATTAATGCTATTGAATTTGCAAATAAAATGGAAAAATGTGGAGCAGGAGAACTACTTGTAACCTCAATGGATAAAGATGGAACTCAATCAGGATACGATATTGAATTAATGACAACAATATCATCAAATGTAAATATTCCAGTAATTGCATCTGGTGGTGTTGGAACTTTGGATCACTTGGCTGAAGGTATTAAATCTGGTGCGAGTGCAGTTTTAGCAGCATCAATTTTTCATTATGGTACTTATTCTATTGCAGAAGTTAAACAGTATTTGGCTTCAATAGATATACCTGTTAGAATCTAACATGCTTAAAATTTTAGAAGATCTAATTTTGCTTGCAAGAGAAAGAAAAAATAATCCTGTTGAAGACTCTTACACAAATAAACTCTTAAAAGATAAGAATTTAGCCAAGGAAAAGGTGCTTGAGGAAGTAAACGAGTTAATAGAGGCTGTTGAAGAAAACTCAAATAAGATACATGAAGCTGCTGATGTTCTTTATCACCTCATTATGTACCTTGAGGCTAATGATATAAAAATCGAGGAAATTATGGAAGAATTGACTTCCAGAAGAAAATAATACTTAAACAAAATACTTATAAATTCTATAAGTATTTTTCCTTTAAAGAAAAGATATACTTTTTATGAAATGAGCCACAAATTCTATAAACCAGCACGATCAAGATTACAAAGAAGCGAATTAGCAGTCCCAGGCTCTTCTCCACAAATGTTTGAAAAAGCTTTAAATTCCTCATCAGATTACATTTTTTTAGATTTAGAAGATGCAGTTTCTCCTAATGATAAAATCACAGCAAGAGCAAATGTTATTAAAGCTTTAAAAGAAATGAAATGGAGAGAAAAAGGCAAAACAATTTCAGTAAGAATAAACAGTCTTGATACAC
This sequence comes from uncultured Pelagibacteraceae bacterium, assembly GCA_902622655.1. Lineage (GTDB taxonomy): Bacteria > Pseudomonadota > Alphaproteobacteria > Pelagibacterales > Pelagibacteraceae > Pelagibacter. The sequence continues at coordinate 70,120 of CACNQY010000002.1, forward strand.
ATTATATGTATAGTGATCTAGTTGAGATTGTTGAGCAGGCCGGCGAAAATGTAGATACAATTTTAGTTCCTAAAGCTGGAACAGCAAGTGATGTTTATATGGTTGATTGTTTGTTGACACAAATTGAAACAAATAAAAAATTTAAAAATAAAATCGGAATTGAGTGTTTAATTGAAACTGCATTAGGTATGTCTAATATTAAAGAAATTGCAAAATCAAGTGAGAGGTTAGAGGCATTACATTTCGGTGTAGCAGATTACGCAGCAAGTTTAAGAGCTAGAACCGTCGTGATAGGTGGTTTAAATCCAGACTATCCTGGTGATCAGTGGCACCATGGGTTATCCCAGCTCGTTATGACTTGCAGAGCTTATGGTTTAAGAGCAATAGATGGGCCATTTGGAGATTTTAATGATCCTGATGCTTATATCGCTGCAGCAAAAAGAGGAGCAGCAATTGGTATAGAGGGTAAGTGGGCAATACATCCTTCACAAATAGAACTTGCTAACAAAGTTTTTTCCCCACCAGATACAGAAGTGAATAAAGCCAAAAGAATTTTAGAAGAATTAGATAAAGCTGCTAAAGAAGGAAAAGGCGCTGCACAACTTGATGGAAGAATGATTGATGCAGCATCAGCCAGAATGGCAGAAAATATTGTAAATATAGATAAATTAATCAATAATAAATAAATATGGATATTCACGAGTATCAAGCAAAAGAAATTTTACAAAGCTTTGGAGTTACCATACCAAGAGGTGGTATCGTTTACAGTCCTGAGACTGCAGAAAATAAAGCTAGAGAAATTGGTGGTTCCAAGTGGGTTGTAAAAGCACAAATACATTCTGGTGCAAGAGGCAAGGCCGGTGGAGTAATTGTTTGTAACTCTCCCCTAGAAGTTGCTCAAGCAACAGATAAACTTTTAGGCAAAAAATTAGTTACTAATCAAACAGGTCCTGAAGGAAAAATTGTCAATAGGATTTATATTGAAGAAGCAACAGATATAGAAAAAGAATTATATCTAGGATTAGTTTTTGATAGAGCATCAGAAAGTATAATGGTTGTAGCATCAACTGAGGGAGGAATGAGTGTTGAAGAAATTGCTAAAGAAAAACCAGATTCTATTATTCGATCTAAAATTGAAGTTGCAGTTGGTATACAAGGTTTTCAAGCTAGAGAATTGGCATTTGGATTAGGAATTGAACCAGAATTAATTAGAAGAGCTTCAGAAACCATTATGGGATGTGCTAAAGCTTTTAGCGAGTTAGATGCTACCATGGTTGAAGTAAACCCATTGGTAATTTCAAAACAAAAACAAATATTAGCATTAGACTGTAAAATGAGCTTTGACAATAATGCAATGTTTAGAAGGGATAAAGTTTCTGAATTAAGAGACAAAACCCAAGAAGATGAGAAAGAAGTTTATGCATCTGATAGAGGACTTAATTATGTAAGTCTAGATGGCAATATTGGAAATATCATTAATGGTGCTGGATTAGCAATGGCTTCCATGGATATGATTAAATTAGCAGGGGGAGAGCCAGCTAACTTTCTTGACGTAGGAGGAGGAGCAACACCTGAAAAAATTGTGAAAGCTTTTAAGCTTATTACGATGGATAAAAAAGTTAAAGTTATCTTAGTCAATATTTTTGCTGGAATAAATAGGTGTGATTGGGTTGCTCAAGGAATAGTTCAAGCATTAGAAAAAATAGAAATTAAAGTTCCGTTGGTAATAAGATTAGCCGGTACAAATGTAGAAAAAGGAAACAAAATTCTTCGTGAAAGCAGATTAAATTATATAGAGGCAAACACTTTAGAGGATGCAGCAAATAAAGCAGTAGCAGCATTAAAATAAAATATGGCAGTTATAATTGAAAAAAATACTAAAATTATAATACAAGGCTTCACAGGAAAGATGGGAACTTTTCACTCAGAGGAGATGATAAAATATGGATCAAATGTTGTTGGTGGCGTTACGCCTGGAAAAGGTGGACAAAAACATTTAGATAGGCCTGTATTCAATACAGTTAAAGAAGCCGTTAAACATACAGGAGCAACTGCATCAATACTATTTGTACCACCAGCTTTTGCTGCCGACTCTGCAATGGAGGCAGCAGATGCGGGTATAAAAACTTGTGTAGCTATCGTAGATGGTATCCCTTCTCATGATATGATCAGAATTAAAAGATATATGAGAAGATATTCCAGAAATGAAAAAATGACTTTAGTTGGACCAAATTGCGCTGGTATTATAAGTCCTGGAAAATCAATGTTAGGAATTATGCCAGGCCACATTTATAAAGAAGGGAGGGTTGGGATTATAAGCAGGTCTGGAACTCTTGGATATGAAGCTGCAGAACAAATGAAAAATTTAGGTATTGGAATTTCTACAAGTGTTGGAATAGGCGGAGACCCTATTAACGGAAGCTCGTTTAGAGATATAATTGAAAAATTTGAAACCGATGAAGAGACAGATGCAATTCTAATGATTGGTGAAATTGGAGGTCCTCAAGAGGTAGCCGCAGGGGAATTTGCAAAAGAAAATATGAAAAAACCAGTAATAGGATATATAGCTGGACTTACAGCTCCAAAGGGAAGAGTAATGGGTCATGCTGGAGCAATTGTTTCAGCTTATGGAGAAAGTGCTATCGAAAAAGTTGAAATATTAAAGGAATGCGGTGTTATTATTTCAAAAAATCCATCTGTTATGGGCGACACAGTTAAATCTGTTCTTGAAAAAATGTAAATGAAATATAATGAGCAAAATATTTTTGCAAAAATTTTGAGGGGAGAAATACCTTGTAATAAAGTTTATGAAGATGAATTCGTTTTGTCGTTCCACGATATAAATCCTCAAAAAAAAATTCATGTCTTAGTAATCCCAAAAGGTAAATATATTGATTTAGATGACTTTAGTGTAAACGCTTCACAAGATGAGATGGTCGGTCTACTGAAAGGGATAAACATTGTTGCTAAAAAGCTTGGTATTTCTTCAGAAGTAGGCAGTGGATATAGAGCTTTAGCCAACATTAGTGATCATGGCGGACAGGAGGTTCCTCATTTACATTTTCATTTATTTGGAGGAGAACGCGTAGGAAAAATGGTTGAGTGAGTAAGCAAGTTAGAAGAAATTATCTAGAAATAAAATCACTTAAAGATCTTAAGGAAGTAAATAAACCATCCAATGACTATTTTTTAAAATTGGTAGATCCAATTAACTTTCAACTAAATAAATTTTTTTATAAAAATATTGGTAAAAATCATAATTGGGTGGATAGATTAATCTGGTCAGAGGAAAAATGGATTAATTATGTTTCATCTAAAAAAGTTAGAACATATATTCTTAAAAATAAAGATGATTTAGTAGGTTTCTTTGAATTAATGTTGCACTTAGAAAATTATGAAATTGAAATAGCATATTTTGGAATATTAAAAGAATATCAAAATAAAAAATTAGGATCTTATTTATTGTCAGAAGCAATTAAAAAATGTTTTGAAAATAACATTAAACGTGTTTGGCTTCACACATGTACTTTAGATCATAAAAATGCATTAGGTAATTATTTGTCAAGAGGAATGAAAATATTTAAAACTGAAACTCTAATTATCTAATCTTGAACAGGAATTTTAAATAAATTTTTCGAAATTATATTATTTTTTCTAATAGAAGAAAGAAGAGTTATGTTAAAATTTTGATAAATATCTGTATTTTGCCAACCAATTAAATCGAAGTTATTTTTATCAAAAAAAATATTTATTTCGTTATCCTGTTCCTTTATTGTGTAATTTATAAGATCATTATCAATAATTCTTTCCTGGAGATCATAAATTTTTTTAATCATATACTTCTTATCTAGAATTAAGTTTAAAGGAGTTTTGTTAAGTGGATATCGATAATAACTTGAATTTGATTTTATCACTAATGATTTTCCATTCGATACTAAAATTTTATCATTACTATTTATATATTCACAAAATATTTTTTTGGGATATTCTATAGTACAAAAACCGTTTTCTATTTTTCCATTTATATTTTGTTCAAATTTAAAATCTAAATTTTTTGTATTATTTAAATTTTGAATTATTTTATCTTTATTGTTAGCCCCCACTTCTGAAATTAAAAAAAAAAAAATAAATATAAATATAAATCTATTCATTAAAGAACTTCTCTTTTACCAACGTGATTAGCTTTACTAACCACCCCATTCGCTTCCATTGTGTCAATTATTCTGGCTGCTCTATTGTATCCAATTTGAAGTTTTCTTTGTAAAAAAGATGTAGATGCTTTACCTTCAGATCTAATAATTTCTAAAGCTTGATCATAAAGCTCATCTTTTTCCCCTTGATTTTGACTTTCACCGATTTCTTTTTCGTCAGCAAAATTTAATATTTCATCAATATAGTCAGGTTCAGCTTGCGATCTAAGGAAATCATTTATTTTTTCAATTTCATTATCAGATACAAAAGGAGCATGGATTCTTACAATACGGTTGGCAGATGACATGTATAACATATCTCCTTTTCCTAATAATTGTTCAGCTCCTTGCTCTCCTAAAATTGTTCTACTGTCTATTTTTGATGTCACCTGAAAAGATATACGTGTTGGAAAATTAGCTTTAATTGTACCTGTGATCACATCAACACTCGGTCTTTGAGTAGCCATTATAATATGAATGCCTGCAGCTCTAGCCATCTGTGAGAGTTTTTGAATGTAGTTTTCAATTTCTTTCCCAGCTACTAGCATTAGGTCTGACATCTCGTCTACCACCACAACAATGTATGGCATCGGTAGTTTGTGTTTAGAATTGTAGCCATCTATATTTCTCACTCCTTCCTTAGTCATCAACCTGTATCTACTTTCCATTTCTTTAACTACCCAACCAAGAACAGAGGCAGCTTTTTTTGCTTCAGTTATGACTGGGCATAATAAGTGTGGTACAGCTTCATAGGTAGAAAGTTCAAGCATTTTTGGGTCTATTAAAATAAATTTGCACTTGTCGGGAGTGTGTCGATATAAAAGAGATAATATAATTGTGTTAATGCAAACTGATTTTCCTGAGCCAGTTGTTCCAGCAATAAGAAGATGTGGCATAGAGGACAAATCACCAACTATCGGTTTACCTGAAATACTTTTTCCTAAAGCAATTGGTAATTTTATTTCCCTTTTTTTAAAATCAGCATTATTAAATATTTCGCTCAAATATACATTTTCCCTTGTAGTATTTGGTAGTTCAATCCCCACTGTATTACTTCCAGGAATAGTAGCTATTCTGGCTGACTCAGAGCTGGTATTACGAGCTATATCATCAGATAAATTAATTATTTTTGAAACTTTAACACCAGCGGCAGGCTCAAACTCATTAAGTGTAACAACAGGACCGTGACTAATCTTTTTTATATTACCATTAACACCAAAATCTAATAATATTTTTTCTAGGAACTCCGTATCGTTAGAATCATTTTTATCGGAGTTTTTTCTTTCGCTTTTAGTAGGAGTTTTAAGTAAATCCAGACTTGGAAGTTTAAATTTAGCAACGTTAATATTTTTATTTTCAGTTTTTATGAAAGGCAGATCTTCTTGTATAAGGTTTTTAATTTCTTCTTGAGGAATATATTCATTAATGATTTCACTTTTATCAGTATAATTTTTTTTATTTTTAGCAAAGAATTTACTCATTTTTGTAAAAAAAGTATAAAACTTAATTGGGTGAAAATTAGTACTTTTAAAAAATAAACCTAAAGTTAAAATTATTAATAAATAATAAAAAATAGTTTCATTTATTTGTATAATTGAATTTAAGTAAGATGAGTCCATATAATTACCAACAAAACCACCATTTCCATAAATATAAAGCATAAAAGTATCTAAATAATAATGAGTAAAAAATAATGTGCCAAATAAGATATAAAGTACAGTAAAGAAAAAATTCTCAAAAATTAATAAGAAATCTTTATTTCTAAAAATGTTAATGCCGGTAATTACAAAAGTAAATGGAATTAAGTATGCTACTAGGCCAAATGATTGAATGAATAAATCAGATATAAAACTACCGTGAAATCCTAAAATATTAATTATTTTCGTGTTATCAGGAAAAATAAAATTTGGATCTTCGGGTGAATAAGATAATAAGGACAGCAACAATAACAATCCACCAACTATTACAATTATGCCCAAGATCTCAGCTAATCTTTTAATAGCAAAATTAAGTAACAAATTAGCTGTTTTTTTAATATTCATATATATGAATCAATTTAATCACTTTGTATCATCTAATTTTTATTGGTAAAATTAAAAATAATATGAGAGTTTGTATTTTAGGTGGTGGTTTATCAAGTTTAACTCTAGCAAAAGCTTTAGTTAATCAAAATATATATGTGGACCTATTTATTTTAAAAAAGAGTTTTAAAATAAATAAATCTAGAACCATTGGTATTTCAAAAAGTAATATTAAATATTTTAATGAACATATTGCACCAATAGATAAAATTATTTGGAAATTAAAAAAAATAGAAATTTATAGTGATAATTTAAAAAATGAAAAA
>CACNQY010000003.1 GCA_902622655.1 uncultured Pelagibacteraceae bacterium
CAAGCCTTATTTTTAAAAATCAAGCTATGTGTAAGAGTTTTTGCATCTTTTAGAGTTTTTAAAAAAGCAAGTAAAATCAACATTTTTAATTATTTTAGGATTTTATATAGATTGTGTTAGGGTTATAAAAAAATGTGTTAGATTTTTATATAATTCACTGAAATTATAAAAAGTCAATGAAATAGCCATTTTTTAATTTTACTAATTTTTGTGTTAGATAGTAATAATCTTTTATTTAATTGTGTTAGAATTTTATTATCTATATTTAGAATTTATTATTTACGGAAATTTAAAGGATATACGCAATTTTTTTCATAAATGTCTATTTTTTAGATTAGACATCAATAGGAATTTATATAATATTTAATCTAGTCTGTTGTGATATTTTTAACACATATCCTAATATTCTATATTAAGAGATTATTTGTAGGATTTATCTAAAATTTAACTAAATACTATTATTAGTTGTATTTCGATAGAAATCCTAGCTAATTAAACTACTACAATAAAAACCATGTTATTTTACTAATTTCCATTAATTTTAGTCATATTTTCAATTATTGATTGATTTTGGCCATATAAGAATAATCTCAAGCACTTTTAATAGAATTTAAAGAAACTGATCAATTTCTGATATTTATACCTTTTTTAAATGTAAACGAGCTTTATAGAAATTATTCTTTTAAGATTAACTTAAAATTAAAAAAATTTTAAAACCTTATTGTTATACTTATTACCTACATTTAATCGATTAACTATATAATTCGTTCAATCATACTTAAGTTTACCTATTGCTATATAGAATCAATTGATACAATTGTAAGATCATCTTTTTGTATTCTTCCAGATTTAACAAGATCCTCTATGATTTTATTTAATCTTTGATTGTTTGGATGTGATTGATATTTTTTAATATAATCTTTAAATCCATCTGATCCTAGCATTTCTCCTTGTTGATCTCTAATTTCAGTTATTCCATCAGTAAAAACATACATTGAACTGTTTGTGAATGAAATTAATTGTTCAGAAAATTTATACTTTGGAGCAATTCCTAAAGGAGGGCCTGCTTCCTCAAAATTATTAAAATTACCTTCTGAATTATGAATTAAAGGGGGTTCATGACCTGCATTTGATAGTAATAATTCTTTTTTATTTTTATCGTATATACCAACTAGCATTGTAACAAACATTCCTCTTGAAGTTGTTTCACATATTTCATTGTTTAAAATATTTAATAATTCTGCTGGTGAATAAATAGTTTTACTTAAACATCTATATAAACTTGATGCTTTAGACATTAACAAAGATGATTTGATACCTTTGCCAGATACATCTGCAACACCAAAACCATATTTTCCTTCTCCAAGGTCAGAAAAATTATAAAAATCTCCAGAAACAACTTTAGCCGGTATATTTATACCAGCAATTGGAAATGGTTCTTTTTTATTTTGAGATAATAAAGTTTTTTGAATCTCACCAACAATTTCTATTTCTTTTTGCATTTTATTTTTTTCAACCATGTCTTTAGCCATCTTTGCATTTCTAATTGCTAAAGCAGCCGGTCCTGCTAAAGTTTCTAAAAGCTTCCTATCATTCTCTTCAAATAACTTTGATTGATTTTTTTTATTTAAACAGTGAATAACACCTATACATTCATCGGAAACTATTAACGGAGCACATAAAACTGAATAAGTTGTAAAATTAGTTTTATTGTCTAAATCAAAATAAAATTCAGCAATTTCTCTAACGTCTTTTCTTACATCTCCAACTCTTATACATTTTTTATTTAAAACCGCTCTACCCATAACTCCTTGAGTAATTGGGATTTCAAAATCCTCAAGATAAGATTGATATTTGGAAGCAATACACTGAAATACTTGTTTTTTATCTTCAATTAAAAATATATTTGCTGCTTGCGCATTCAGCCTGTTAATAATTAATTCTAATGAATTTTGTAATGTTTCGTTTAAATCTAAAGATCTTGCAAAATCTTGACTCATCTGAGTAATTAATTGCAAGTCTTTACTTGTATTGTCTACTGTTTGAATATTCTCTTTTTTATTTGATCTAAAAAACATGTTATTTATAAATTGAAATTCATTTGTTTTTTGATAGTTTTCTATGTGATGGAAGTCATTATTCATGCGCCTAATTTCTACTTACACTTAAATGATGCAATATTTGTACTAAAATACTGCATAAATGGTCTTATAGAGTTATCCTCCCATATTAAACTATAAATTGTGTCATATATTATAGCATTTATTTTAGGAAGTATATGGGGAAGTTTTGCAAACGTTTGCATTTATCGTCTACCTATAGATGAAAATATTGCGAAAGGCAGATCATATTGTACCTCATGTAAAAAACAAATTAAATGGTTTGATAATATTCCTTTGTTATCTTATTTGTTTTTAAAAGGTACGTGCAGGTTCTGCACAAAAAAAATCAATATACAATATTTTATCGTGGAATTAATTTCTGCATTAAGTTTTGTAATTGTTGTGTATTTATTTGGAGTATCACTAACAACATTATTATTTTTTATTTTAAGCATTTGTTTCATTATAATTTTTTTTATTGATCTGAAACATTTTATCATTCCTAATGAATTAACCTATCCATTGATGTTAATTGGATTTTTAAAATCATTTGATCCAAATTTAAATAAATTATTATTCCCAAATTTTTTTAATTCGCTAATAGGAGGTATATTTGGTTATTTAATAATTTGGTTAATTATTTTTGTTTATAAAAAATTAAGAAATAGAGAGGGAATGGGTTTAGGTGACGCTAAATTATTAGCTGTAATTGGTTTTTGGTTTGGTTGGATCTCCATACCTTTTGTTATATTTTTCTCATCTACTGTTGCTTTAATATGGGTAATACCGGATTTAATAAAAAATAAAAAAGAATTAACTTCACAAATTCCTTTTGGTCCTTTTCTAATACTTGGTACTTTAATTTATTTATTAATAATTGATTATATAAAAATTTACTTAGGATAATTCTACCCAAATTGATCAGTGCTTAATTAGTAAATTCTAATAAAGAATAGTAATTTTAACTTATGAAAAAAATCATTTTTATAATTTTAGCAATAATTGTAACAATCTATTTATTTATTGAAATTATTGGTGATAGTTTTGTTAAAAGTAGTTTAGAAAAAAATATTTCATCTTCTTTGGGCCGTGAAGTAAAAATTGATAGTCTAAACATAAAATATTTAAATGGTGAGGCTTCAGCAAAAAATATTTCTTTATTAAATAAAAATTTTCCAGGTTATTTATTAAAAATTAATAATATTAAAGTAAAACTTGATACTAGTTCAATATTTACTAATGATATAATTATTAAAGATGTTTTGCTTAAAGATATAAATGTAAATTACTATTTTGATTTTGTTGATCAATCTATTACAGATAATATAAGACCTCTTCAAAAAGAATTAAATAACAAATCAAGTACTTCGACTTCAAGTAAATTTTTTAATATTGAAAATCTTAATGCTGAAAATATAACTTTATCAGCAATTTCACCAAATTTAAATTTTGATAAACAGATTAACTTGAGTGATCTAAATTTTACAAATATTGGTAATAAAAAAGAAAGTAAAAATTATAAAGATGAGCTAAAAATCATATTTTACGATATTGTTTCTATTTTGAGAGAAAATGTTTTAAACAATTCAGTTATGGAAAAAATTGAAACTTTGAAAGAAGATATTTTAAATAAAAATATTGAAGAACAAATTGATAAAGGAAAAAAATTATTGAAAGATAAATTAAAAAAATTGATTAAGTAATGAAGATATTTCTGTTTATTAATATAGCCATATCTGCATTTAATATTTTTATTTTTGCATATGCTTATTCTTTAAGTTTTTTTCCACTAAAATGGCGAAAAAAGGTAAATCAAGAGACCTTGGTTGGTTTAGCTATAATATTTTTTACAATGATAACTATGTTTGCTTGGATCATTTATTTTTATTATAAAATTTTTGAACCTTTTGCTAATCTTGATATTTTTGCCTAAAATTACTTAATTATTAAGTTTTATATAGGTACTCTAAATTAAAACCCAGTATCTCGCCATCCACCTCTATTTGATAAAACCTCACCAGGAACTGCTAAAACCGAGTACAAAGTATCAGGATTTTCACTAGGTCCTGCAACGTTTGCATAGAGTTTATCTCCAAATATTACTAATTCAGATAAAACCCCTTTTCTAATAAATGTACAATCACTTCCATTAGCAGATGCACCTTTAACAAGTTTATGTGAATTATTAGTTCCACACTCGTCATCAGCTACACAAATATATGCATTTCCAATATTACACCTGTTTGTTCCTGGCGGTGGCTCATAAACTGGAAAATATACTTGTCCTTTAAATAAAGTTGGTGGAGCTGACGCTTTTCTATGAGTATTGTTATCCCCAGGTGTATCTAAATGAATTACCCATGCACTTTCTGCTTCTGGGCATAATTCACCTGTTGTATCACCTGTTACATCTGAACAAACAGTTGCATCATCAATTGATTTAGCATTATTAGCTCCCTGATGAGCAAAAGTAGTAAAATCTTGATCAGTGAATGATGGAACAGTAACTCCATTTAGATGTTTAAAATATGGGAAATCAAAATCTCTAACACCATATAAAATATTATCCATATTACGGTCTATCGTACCTAAAGAATTAAAGTCTCCCGTACCACCAAACAACCAAAAATCTTTTGTTGTCACTCCTATGCCTGCATCCATTGAGAAAAAAGTATACCGTTGATTGGTAGAATTAGCATTTAATCTGAACAATGTTGTTTGATCAAATAACTTAGCATCATTTTCTGTAGAGTCTGTTAAATTTATTTTAGTAATTTTTCCTTCTCTATCATTTATATAAACCATTGCTCCACGCCAAGGAATTCCAAATGATGTATCTGCAGTTATAACAAGTGGTGTAGTTGGAACCGCATTATTAATATCACTACCGTTTGGAGTTGCGATCACATCATTACCAATAACTACACCGTCTGGTGAAGTATCTACAATTGTAATTGGACCTCCGTTTTGATCTCCTCCATAAATTCTACCTGGTTCATCCAAATTATCTAGTTCAACCATAAATAAAGCAGAGCCAGCACATAAGTTATTGTTAGCCATGCCAGCACCCATGATTGCAACATATTTATCATTTGCTGGATCACTTCTTTCACTTTCAATATCAGAGGGTAATTTTACTATCCTAGGTGTTGACCAAGTTTCTCCTAATTTACTATAGTCAAAGAAAGGATCTATTCCAGTTGCCACTGTACAAGAGGTTTGGATAAAAATATTATTTGTTAATCTTGTTTCATTATCACTAATACCTCCTGCATTGTGAATTTTATTTTCTGGGAAAGTAATTACAAATTGACCGTTAACCATTTTTGCATCTGTAAACGTGACAGGTTTAAATTCACCATCTACCAATTCTGTAACATTTAATTTATTTGGATCTATTGATACGTTATTTGGTGTATTGAAGAAAATGTCATTAAAAGTAAATGTTTTTCCTACATAGCAAGATGCAGTACCATCAGTTCTAAAATTAGTGGTTGCATCGGCATTTGATTGACAAGCAGCAATTGCATCTTGTTGAGTAGTTACTCCAGAATCGAGTCCACCATCAGTATTAACAGCAGAATCTAAATTTTCTTGGGCCTTTTCTGCTTCCTCTGAAAGGCTTAAGGAAGCTGAACTTGAATAATATTCTTCTGATCTAACTTCTCCTTCATGATCCATAATATATACAACATTGTTTATATAATCATTGTATACAGTGAACATGTGTAATGGTCCTAAACCATCTTTTACTATTGGAGTAGTTACATCTAAAACTGAAAAACCTGATCCACCACGACCAAATGGTTGAAATAATATTGTATGCCAACTTGGCGAATCTTCAACCTCACCTTCTGGAGTTAAGCCCTTCATAAATACGTCATGAACAACTGGGGAGCCATCTACTCCGAATATCGCGTTACTACCTCCTTGAAACCCATCAACTTTGCCATCAAGATTAGCATTTATTAATGTGGGTAATTTTCCAACTAAGAATGGTGGAAGGAACGCCCATTCTTCATTACCAGTTTCTGCGCTAAATGCGTGAAGTAATCCACTGTTAGAACCTGCATACAAAACATTTCTTCTATTTACTTGTTCTGTTCTAAAGGCTTGGTAATTATTGATGCTTCTAAAGTATGCTTCCTGATTATTATCAGTAAATTGTGTATTTCCATCTGGTGCTCCAATTTCAATTAATTGAGAATGGTATATATCACCTAATACATGTTCTCTTAACTCTGTTGTGTCACAATCTCCATCATAGTCAAAAAAGTCTTGACCAGCTAAAAAACGTAGAAGTCCATCACGTTCATCATTTGTAGTATCATCCCCACCACAATTCGAAGACGAAGTATGGTAATTCGAAAGATCAAATCCTAATCTTGTCATCTCCCCTTCTAATAAAGGTGCAGTAGTATCACTTACATTGTCCCAATTTCCAATATAATCTACAGATGGATCTGAAAGTGGTGTCCAAATATTTCTGCTATCATTTGTACTAGGATCAGCTGTTCCTCCTGAAGATTGAGATCTTACTTGAACTGCCGCGTCCCAATTTCCTGGCGCATCTGGATCATGCTCAACTGTTCCGTCAGCATTTAATGTTTTTCTTAAAATAGTCCCTTTCCATTCACCAAATTGTTCATAAGCGAATTGTGCTTGATATAATGAACCTCCCTGCTGAATAGTTGCCGTAATTGAAGGTGCAGTAAATGCTAAACGTTCAGCTAAAATTTGTCTAATCTTCTGTTGAAGTTCTGTCTTAAGTGCCTGTGGAGTTCTTGCAACAATAGTTGGTTCACAATCTTCACCACCTGCGGAGTCACAAGATCCCTTCACAGCTAATGCATCAAAATATGCCATTCCCGTTGCATCAATTCCATCTCCATAAGCAACCATTAAACTTATAATACCTCTATCAGTTCTTAATTTTGTAATTCTATTTGCAGCTTCTCCTCTTTGTCCAAGTACACCCGAACCACCTGTAAATTTTCCATCTCCAATCACAATTACATAAGTTAATTGACAATCAGAATCTGGATCATATGGAGAAATATCATCATAAAAATAATCGTGAGCCAATTGGGACCAAGCATTAGCGTCTGTTTTTCCATCAACATCTAAGTTTCCAAGATATTGGATTGCATTTGCTGCACCTTCAGGGCCAATTCCAACCTGTAAACAAGAGTCTTTTCCACAAATCCGACTTCGACCATTAGGGTGATTACCACTCCATCCACCATAATATCCACCCCCACCATTCCAATAACCAAAACCAAAATTTGCTCCACTTGTCAAAGTGGTATCGGTAAAAACTGCGGTAATTGCTGATTGCGCACCTTCTAGCCTTGTTTGTTGTGGGCCTCCATATTGAATTTGCCATGCACTATCTTTTCCTGCAGCAGTGAAACTGCCTTCAATTAGCTCATCAACATAACCATTATGACTAAAAATAATTCTTCCATTTGAAACTTGTAAGCCAGTTATATCATCTGTAATTCTAATATCATCTGCATCTAAATTACCTGCAGCTGCTGTATTTGATAATGCGCTACTCGTTCCTGCAGATGCAGTAATTCTGCAACTAGTATTTGAAGTCCATTCCACTCTATGAACTTGTCTAGGGCCCAAATAACCTCCAGTATAAAATACATCATCAGAACTACTTGAAAAATCCCAAGAAGCAAAATAACCAATACTACTTCCGTAACCTCTACAATATCTAAAATTGCTTCTGTTATTATCTATTACTCTTTGTCCACTACTTATTCTAGTATGATAACCCCATAAGTGTCCATTAGCAGAAACATAAATTTGGTGTGTGTCACTACTTAATCTAATCTCATATCCGTTGTATAATTTTCCGTATGCATCACTTCTCCCTTTGCCTCTGCCTGCCACTTGTTCACAAGCACCATCAGTAATATTACAAGTTAATTGGTAGGCACCTTTCTTCACCCCTCCTTTACCAAAAGCTGCTAAAATAAGATCTCCAGCTCCATTTGTACCTGTGTCATAACCTAATATTTCATTGGAGCTAGTAGGAGTTATAGCAAGTCTACATCTATATTGATCATCAAGCGCAATTATTGATGCCATCCCATTTTTACCAGATTGAGCAACAAATAATAAATTTTCATTAGAAATATTTGTTCCTCCAACACTAACACCTGTGAGATATCTTACATCTTTGTATTTAACTGAGGCGCTAATACGGTAATTTCTGGTTCTCGAGCCATCTCTAATACGATGATCACAAATATTATCAGTTGCAGTGGTAGCCCACCATCTATTGATTGTATAACTTGCTCCCGATTGATTTGTGCCTGTGATATTAAGCCTTTCACCGGCGCTATCAAAAAGTATCAATCCACCTTCCTTACCATTCTCAGATGCTAAAACTCTATTTCCATCTCCATCAATGGCAAATGAATGTTGTTCGGGTATTTTAAAGCCTATTCTATTTTTCATACTCTTGGAATTATCTAATAGAATTAAAATATTAGCAGGAACATCACCTTCACCAGATCCTGGTGGTAATGGTTTTGCATAAGTTAATTGATTAAAATTTAAAACTAGAATTAAAAGAATAAAAAATTTCAATAATCTTTTCATAAATTAAAACATTTCTACTATATCTGGATCATTTAATAGCTCAAAATAATCTGTTTTTGTAATAATCAGTTGTTCATAAATTTCATTGTAATCCTGGACTCGTCCATAAAGTACCATGTTGATTATAGATGACATATTAATAGCTCCAATCCATTTATCATTAATAACTTGATCGGTGGTATATCCTAAATTTGTTTTTGCAAAATTTAAAATTCGATTACCTTTTGCTTCACCTGGCATACCTGAAAGTTCTATTGCAATAATTTTACCTTCTCTAATAAAAACCGTTATAAAAGTATTTTCTAATTGAAAATTTTCGCATAAGCTGTTGCTTTCATACATTTTAGAAAATGTTAAAGTCTTAGCATCATAATTTGGAGGCTCATCTAAATAATCATATTTATCAATAATACTTGAAACTGAGGTGCCAATTTGTTCCTTTAAAAATTCACACGCCATACTCATACTTAATGAGCTAAAAAATAAAAAAATTGATAATAATCCAACAGAAACTTTTCTCATGATTATTAATAATAGCTAATTTCTAATATATTGAAAATATACAAATTATTTATAGTGTTCATTTTGTGCATTATTAACTAGACAATATTACCAAAGTTTCCAAAGGTATTAAAATTTCAGGATTATTATAATCATTTTTATCTGCTCCATTTCTCATTAAATATCCACAACCATATATCTTGTAAGCAGTTCCTTGTCTTTGTGCATTTGTAGACGTTTTTTTAAGACTTGCACCAGCACCTTTAAAAGCTGAGGAACCAACGTTGATTGAGAAAAATTCATATCTAAATCTTTTTAGATACTCAGTCTCTTGGTCTGCATCATCAGCTTGTAACCCAACATCTGCTGGTCGATTTAAGATGGGCTCAATTAAATCTCCAAAATTTACATTAATAAAGTGATCTGTCACTAATGTAGCGTCGCCATCTCCATCGTTTTTAATTAAGTTTCTAAAACTATTAAAACATGGAGTTGCTGTTGGTGTAACAAGATTTCGAGGTGTATCTCTCCCATCTGTATGCCTTGCAACACCGTCTATAGCTACTGCTCGCAGCTGATCAATATAATTATTGTGTGCAGTAATTTCTTCAGCAGATGATCCAGGAGGTGGAGTTGTGATAGTTGCAATATTTGTCCATGGACCTATCATTCGATTTATAATTCTTTTTTCTGCTTCCATTAAAGCATGTTCTGCTACATAGAAAGTTTGTTGGTACTCATCACTTGTATTATTGCTTTGATGATCACCTGATGAAATAACTATTAAGCTACCTCCCATTAAGGACATCACCAGCAATAAAACAAGTGATAAAATTAATGTAAATCCTTTTTGATTATTTTTTCTCATTAAAATATATCCTGCCCAACAATATTTCTTGTGTAAACTGTTACAACAATATTATCTCTAAGATTTCTGTCTGAAAATAATTTAATACCTCTGGAAAATCCACTCAGCTCTCTTTCATTACCTTCTCTACTGTCAAATCTAAAAAAAGGTTTTTCAGATATAAAGGCAATTCTAATATCTATTGCTTTAACTTTATATAAGTTTTCTCTTCCTGCATCAGTTGTTGGTGTCGGGTAAGGAATTAAAACCTTTCCTTCTTTATCTAATGCAACAAATTCCATATCCTCTACATAATCCCTTATTAATTCATTATGATAACATTCTGAACAATCTGCCACCCAGCTTCCAGTATCTGAACTTATATTTTGTCTCCAACTTATTTTAGATTTATAGACCGCATATCTAGGATTTTTTGTACTGCCATCACTGTTGGAACCATCCGACGTTGGTAATGCATAATATGTTACTTTATATCTTTTGTAAGGTTGGTTAGTATCGTTTTGATTAAAATCATCATAAACAATATGAATTTTATCACAACAAGTGTCGTCTGAATTGTGTTTCATTGGAGGGGTGGGAATAGTATCTCCTATATTATGCCCTAATGTATTTTGAAATATTGCAATTGGATCGTGGCTATCTTTTACAGTTGTAGCACCTCCAATGAATTCTAAATAACTTTCCTTTGGAAATCCTAATTCATTATCACCAAGATAATACTTATAACCCGCCATTCTGGTATCTCTTATTAACAATTCAATTAAATCTCTTGAAGATCGACTTACTTTAGCTTTTTCTAGTACCTGATTATAACTTGTATTTACAATTGAATAGGTAGTGTAAATAGCTGCCATCATTAATGAAGAAACTACTACTCCAATTAATATTTCTACTAAAGTTAATCCTTCTATTCTTTTTAATTTTTTTTTAATCATGGTTTAATTTTATAATCAGTTTGAAAATATATAAATTTTCTTTTTTTTCCGTTATTTAATTTCATTTCAACTCTTCCGATATAAAGAGGTTCATCTGTTATTGAGTCCACTTTATAATCACATTCATCCCACCGACAAATTTGAAATACTTGTAGCTTTTTCTCCTCACTGGAACTTTTACATTTCAAAAATCTATTTTCTTCAAAAATTGTATTCCATTTAGCTTCTTTATTTCTAGGTGCATCTATATTTTGCCCATCATAAATATTTTCTTTTTTTTGGTTATTGACACCTGTTGCAGAATTACTTCCACCGCAATTAAGGTTTGCACTCCATCCATTATTTGCAAGATGTTCTGAAAATTTATTTAGTTCAGTTCCATTTAGTGAAGCACTATTGCTAGTAAAAATAATATTTGTATTATCAGAATTAGTACCATAATAAGTGTCTTTACTTCCGATTACATCTTCAACTATCATTTCAGTTAAAAAATTTGCCTTAGTTCTATCTCCTGAATTATCAATTGATTGAACAGAAAAATTTGTCATCTGTAAAATTGCAATGAATCCTATTCCTACGATTGCTGTAGATACGAGTGCCTCTAAAATTGAAAGCCCAGAAATTTTATTGTTATTTTTAGTCATATTACTGCTTTATCCATTCTGAGTTTTTTTTATTCCATTTTTCCAAAGTTACATTACCAAATCTTGACCACTCTATTGCATATAATTGTTTATGATCTGAATTAGGAGATCCATTGGTATCTACATCACAGCTTGACCTATTTTTTGTTCTTCTGCAGATAAAAAGATTATTATCCATCGTGTTTTTCATAGATACCTCTAGTGCATCTCCATCTCCAGGAGGCATAGATGATTGTAATCTTCCTGCTCCACTGTACCATTTTTCATTTTTACTAAAACATACGGCTGCATTATCACCTTCCCACGTTGTTGCGACATTATCTAAAATTATTTGTCTTACCTCAATTTTATCAGTCCCTTGATCTGGATCATCATCCCAATATGTATCATCTGTAATATTGCATCTTTCAGCAACATTTTCCCACCAATCACTAGATCCATCATTTAATAAACTTGCTAATGTTTCAGGCTTCATTCCTTTTGATGTAACAATTAAATTTCTATCAGCACCATTAGCCTCTTCTAATATATGAACCTGAACAAATGCATATTGACCTCTTTGAACTTGAGCATTTATACCCTCTATTAATGATTTTATTTTAATTACTGAACTTCTGGTTTCTCTATCTTGTCGCCATTCATTAAAATTTGGGTAACCAATTGCTGAAATAATGCCAATAATTACAACAACAACAATTAACTCCAGGAGGTTAAAACCTTGATTATTCTTCTTTTCCAGCACTAGCATCTATTTTCCCAGCATTAACTAAAGTTTCTAAAGATTTAGACATAGTAATCATACCATCTCTAACAGCAGTTTGCATTATGCTCGGAATTTGATGAATTTTAGATTCTCTTATCAAGTTTTGAATTGGAGCTGTACACTTCATCACTTCAAATGCAGCACAACGACCTTGACCATCTTTAGTTTTCAAAAGTCTTTGGGTTACAACCATTTTTAATGATGTTGAAATTTGTGCTCTAATTTGAGCTTGTTGTTCTGGAGGGAAAACATCGATTATTCTATTTATTGTATTTGGTGCTCCGCTAGTGTGTAAAGTTCCAAAAACCAAGTGTCCTGTTTCTGCTGCTGTTAAAGCCAGTGAAACTGTTTCTAAATCTCTCATCTCTCCAACTAAAATTACATCTGGATCTTCTCGTAGTGCAGCTTTGAGTGCACTTGCAAAAGTTTCTGTCTGCTTTCCAACTTCTCTGTGTGAAACAATGCTTTTTAAATCTTTATGAATAAATTCAACTGGATCTTCTACAGTTATAATATTTGCTGTTCTTGTTTTATTTATTTCATTAACAATGGCTGCTAGCGTTGTAGATTTTCCAGAACCTGTTGGACCAGTTACTAAAACTAGTCCTTTATGCATATCAACAATATCATAAAGAACTTGTGGCAAATCAAATTGACCCATTTCTGGAATAACACTTTCAACCCTTCTTAAAACTGCTGCAGGCCCCTGAATTGTTTTATAAAAATTTGCTCTAAATCTTAACCCACTTAATGTTACTGATGAGTCTAATTCGTGCGTATCATTGAATCTTTTTGTCTCTACCTCGTTGCAATTAGTAGAAATTAAATCATGTAAATCTTGTGACTTTACCATAACGTCTGGCACTTTATGTATTTCACCTGTTTGTCTATAAGCTAGAGGCCAACCAGATCTAATATGAAAATCTGAAATTTTTTTATTATTTTTTGCAAGCTCTTCCAATTTTTCAAACATTAATAATCCTATTTTTAAATAATTTTATTATTAACTTACTAAAAATAAAAGAATTTTATAGCTTAAAATTATCTATTTTGAATTTATAAAATTAAATGATCTTGACTATTGTTAATTAATTGTTCAAATTGGGTTTTTTTATGATCATTCCTTCAGTATCTTCAGAAGTTAATTTTAATCAAAATAAAATTAACAAATCAATTTCAAAAAACTTTAATAAAATAAGTCCTACGTTTTATAAATTAATAAGCGAATGGTTCATTGCTGCTTTTTCAAACTTTAATGACATTGAGAAGTATATAATTTTAATTTATCTTATAAGAAATGATTTTATTTTTTATAGGAGAAATGGAATAATTATTGATTATGATACATTTTATAAAGATAAAATTTTAGAAATTCCAAAGATAAACTTAACAGATATCTCTAAAGACCTTGATATTCCTAAAGAAAGTGTAAGAAGAAAAATTGTTAGCCTAGAAAATTCAGGAGTTTTAAAGAAATCTGGAAAAAAAATAATAATAGATAGATCTGCATACGAAACAGTTCAACCAATTAAAACCTTAACAAATGTATCAAATTTACTCTCTATATTCAGTGAAATTCTTCACAAAGAAAAAATAATTAATTCTAAATATTCTAATCAACAATTAACATCGGTAATAAAAAAAAATTTTTCTTTTTGTTGGTATCAATTTTATAAGTTTTTATTCAGATATATAGAAATAGTTAAAAAACAATATCCAGATTTAGAAGCATTTTGTATAGGAATGGTAATTATGTTAAATGCTGCCTCTCATAAAGATTTTAAAGATAAAGATATAAGTTTAAAAAAATGGCGTGATGAAATT
The DNA here is from genome assembly GCA_902622655.1 of uncultured Pelagibacteraceae bacterium. GTDB lineage: Bacteria > Pseudomonadota > Alphaproteobacteria > Pelagibacterales > Pelagibacteraceae > Pelagibacter. The sequence goes on from CACNQY010000003.1 coordinate 14,256, forward strand.
TCTGATGCTGACAAAGTAGGTTTAAATACTATGTCTATTTCAGATATTTCAAAAATACCAAGATCAACAGTAGTAAGAAAATTAAAAATATTAATGAAATTAAATGTCTTAGAAATAAATGATAAAAAATTATATAAGATTAAATTTTCCGAAAAAGCATTAAAAGATGGTACTAAAATTCAGAATGAAGTTTTAAAAGCTTTATCAAATTTTGTGGTTAGAATTTATAATCAATCTAATCTCAGGTAGTCTTTCTTAAAATGTATATAAAAATAAAACCTGTTATATACATTAATAGCGCATAAGCACCTGTGGGTATAACATAGGTTACATCATTAAAAATTATTGTTGCAACAAAAACTGCTAAAGTTCCATTTTGAAGACCGCATTCTAATGCAATGCATTTTTGTTGTGCAACTCCAGTAACAAATTTTTTTGCGATAAAATAAGCTAATGTCATCATCGAAATATTTAAAATTAATACAGCTATACCCGCTTGAGTTATGTAAGTTAAAATATTATCTTTTTCCTCTATCCAAATTGCAATAAAAACAATTATAAATAACCAACCAGTTAATTTGTTTATTATATTAATTTTAGATATTATAAAATTTTGTGCAAAAGCTCTAATGACCATCCCAATCATAACTGGGACAGAAACTACAAGAAACATTTTTAAAGATATTTCTGCCATTGAAATATCAGCAGGTATAATGATACCTAAAATTTGAGCTGAATTAATAATAACAAATGGAACTGTTAATATACTTAATAAACTTACAATTGCTGTAAGAGAGATTGATAATGCTACATCTCCATTGGCAAATTTTGTTAAAACATTTGAAGTTACTCCACCTGGCGCTGCAGCAATAATCATGAGGCCTATTGCAATTGGCGCTGATAAATCCAATAAAAGTGCAATAATTAATGCAACAATGGGTAAAAGAAATACTTGAGCGAAAAATCCTACAAAAAAATCTTTTGGAGATTTAAATATTCTTGAAAAATCTTTAATTGAAAGTCCTAAACCTAGCCCTAACATAATTAAGGCTAAAACTATTGGTGCTATTGACTGAACAATTTCCACAATTTAATCCTAATAAGTTTAGTTACAATATAACAATTATAATAATTTATGTACACATTATCAATTATATATATAAATAATTAAAATGCTTTCAAATAGAGAAATTATCTGTCCAAACTCCCTACTAAATATTGCTCAAAATAAAAAAGGAGTAAAGGTTGCTGTAGTAAACGCAGGTAAGCCACTACCTATGTTGTCAGTACAAGATGCAGTAAGAGAAAATCTGATTCAACCAATTTTTATTGGTGATAAAAAACAAATCTTAAAATGTGCAGAGGATTTAAAATGGGATATTTCGGATTATGAAATTATTGATGAACCTATAGAAAATAATACTGCAAAAATCGCGGTAAAGTTAGCAAGTGAAGAAAAAGTAAAAATTATTGTTAAAGGTCATATTCATACAGATATTTTAATGAAAGAAGTTTTAAAACGTGAATATAATTTATTAGGAAAAACAAGACTTAGTCATATTTGGCATATGACTATTGAAAAAGATGACAAACCATTGATCATTACTGACGGAGCCTTAAATGTCTTACCTAATATAAAAACAAAAATGCACATCCTGAAAAATGTAATTAATTTTTCAAATAGAATAGGTATTTCAAGACCAAAAGTTTCCATTTTGTCTGCGACTGAGGAAGTTATAGAAAGTGTCCCAAGTTCATTGGAAGCAGCGGAAATTACTAAGTTAGCTGAAAAGGAAAATTTAAATGCAGATATTTTTGGACCTTTAGCTTTTGACAATAGTATTTCAAAAAAATCTGCTGCAATTAAAGGAATAAAAAATATTGTTGCAGGCGATGCAGATGTTTTGCTAGTTCCAAATGTTGAGGCTGGAAATGCATTGGTAAAAATAATGATTTATTTCATGGGTGCTTGTGCAGCTGGTGTAGTAGTGGGTGGAAAAGTTCCTGTAGTTATTACAAGTAGATCTGATGAATCTCAAGCAAGATTAGCATCTATTGCAGCGGCAGTTGTTGCATTGGACTAAATGTTTCATTGAATTTTAAAAAAAATTCATTTAAATAAGACAAAATTTAAAAGGAGAGAGATGGCAATTACATATTTAAAAAAATCACCAAAAACTTCGTCTACTGATGATACAAAAACAAGAGAGATAGTTGAGAATATTCTAAAAGATATAGAAAAAACAAAAGAAGAAGGATGCAAAGAACTTTCAAAAAAGTTTGATAAATACGAGGGTGAAGTAATTGTTTCTAAAGAAAAAATAGAAGAAATTAAAAAAAATTTAGATCAAAAAACAAAAGATGATATTCAGTTTTCACACGAAAGAGTGAGAAAATTTGCAGAGGCACAATTAAAAAACTACGGTCAAGATTTTGAAGTAGAATTATCTGAAGGTTTATTTGCTGGTCAAAAACTTATTCCAGTAAATACAGCAGGCTGTTATGTTCCAGCTGGTAGATATGCGCATATTGCTTCAGCTGTTATGAGTGTGACAACTGCTAAAGTTGCCGGTGTAAAAAATATTTTAGTTTGTAGTTCTCCCAAACCTGAAATTGGTGTTCATCCATCAATTGTTTATACAGCAGATCTTTGTGGTGCAGATGTAATTATGAATTTAGGAGGTGTGCAAGCTATAGCAGCAATGACCTATGGATTATTTGGAAATGCGCCTGCTGATATGTTAGTTGGACCTGGTAATCAATTTGTTGCTGAAGCAAAAAGAATATTGTTCGGGAAAGTTGGAATTGATTTATTTGCTGGCCCGACAGAAATTGCGGTTATTGCTGATGAAACAGCTGATCCTGAAATGGTTGCCTTTGATTTAGTTGGTCAAGCGGAGCATGGATATAATTCTCCCGCATGGTTGTTTACCAAAAGTAAAAAGCTAGCTGATTATGTGATGCAGAGAGTTCCTGAATTAATCGAAGATCTTCCAGATCTTCCAAAGGAAAATTCTGGTGCAGCTTGGAGAGATTATGGAGAGGTTATACTTTGTGATACTGATGAAGAAATTGCAAAAGTTAGTGATGATTATGCACCTGAACATTTAGAAGTGCAGACAAAAAATCTGGATTGGTACCATGATAGATTAAAAAATTACGGCTCTTTATTTATAGGTGAAGAAACTACAGTTGCTTATGGAGATAAGTGTTCGGGAACAAATCATATTTTACCGACTAAAGGTGCTGGAAGATATACTGGTGGTTTATTTGTTGGAAAATTTATAAAAACGTTAAGTTTTCAAAGAATGAGTAAGGAAGCTACCAAAGAGGTGGGTGCAGCCTGCGCAAGAATATCAAGATATGAAGGTATGGAAGCGCATGCTAGAACCGGCGATGTAAGATTAAGAAAATACGGTTTTTCAAACTAATAAAATTAAAGGATTTGATGTGAAAAAATTTGAAGATCTAATGAGTGTTGGTAACGAAATTGAAAATATTTCTGCTGAAGATGCAAAAAGTAAATTAAATGATCCTAATGTACAGTTTATTGATGTAAGAGATAAAGAAAGTTTTTCAAAAGGCACCATTGGAAATGCCATTCACTTGGATAGAGGTTTGCTTGAGTTTTACCTGGCAGATGGTAGCCCTCTAGAAAATGATATTTTCAAAAATAACCCAGACAAAGAGTATGTGGTATTCTGTGGACTAGGTGGACAAGGAACACTAGCAACTAAAACGATGAAAGACATGGGAGTAAAAAATGTTAAGAACATCACAGGCGGAATTGCTGAGTGGGAAAAAATTAAAGATTAATTTAAGAACAGGATAAAATAGTATTTCTGTTTCTTAAGCCTTAATATTATATCCTCTTTTTAAAAGATTAGTCACAAGCATAATGCAAATAATCAAAAAAGAAATCATTAGTCCTACACTAATCCATATATTGAAATCTGAAACTCCATAGAATGCGTATCTAAGACCATTAATAAGGTAAACAACAGGATTAAAATAAGTTACGATTTGCCAAAACTCTGGCAACATATCAAGTGAATATAAACTACCGCCCAAAAAAACCATTGGTGTTATTACTAAAGATGGAATTATTGACATTTGCTCAAAATTTGAACTCATTAATCCTATCAAGAAACCAAACAAAGCAAATGTAAATGAAACTAAAACTAGTAAGAAAATCATTAAAAGAGGATATTTTACCTCTACTTCAACAAAAAATGTTGCAGTTAAAAAAATCATAGCTCCAACAATTAATGTTTTTGTTGCTCCAGCACCTACGAATGCTAATACTATTTCTAATGTTGAAATTGGTGCAGCTAAAATTTCATATACTGTTCCATTAAATTTAGGAAAAAAAATTCCAAAAGAAGTATTACTTATTGCTTGTGTAAGCAAAGTTAACATTAGTAAACCAGGGACAATATATGAACCATAACTAATACCATCTATTTTTTGGACATAACCTCCAATTACTGAGCCAAACACAATAAAATATAAAGATGTAGATAAAACAGGTGATAATAAAGATTGAGCTAAAGTTCTTCTAAATCGATCCATCTCATGGAGATAAATTGCTTTAAACGCGTAGTAGTTAAATTTCATTATTTTCCTTTACCAAACTAACAAATATTTTTTCTAAATTACTTTGCTCAGTTTTTAAATCTTTTAATTTTAAACCAGCATCTTTAATATCTTGCAAAAGATTTGTGATACCAGTTTGTTTCTCCCTTAGATCATATTTGTAATTTAAAGAAATATTATTTTCTCCCAGTTTTAAATTATATTTACTTAATTTACTTGGAATTTCTTGAATTTCATCTTGTAATTCAACTGTTAAAGTCTTGTTACCCATTTTTTTTAGTAACTCTTTTTTTTGCTCAACAATAATAAGTTCACCTTGGTTAATAACTCCAACCCTATCTGCGATTGCTTCTGCCTCCTCTATGTAATGGGTTGTTAAAATAATAGTTACACCTGTCCCTCTTAAATCCTCAACAACTTTCCACATTTCTTTTCTTAATTCTACATCTACTCCTGCTGTAGGTTCATCTAAAAATAATATTGAAGGTTCATGAGATAGTGCTTTTGCAATCAAGACTCTTCTTTTCATTCCCCCGGATAGCTGTCTAAGCCCTAGATCTTTTTTATCCCAAAGACTTAATTGTTTTAATACTTTCTCAATATATGAAGGGTTAGGTTTCTTTCCATAAAGTCCTCTAGAGTATGAGACATTATTAAAAACTGTTTCAAATTGCTCTAGTGTCAATTCTTGAGGCACTAGTCCAATTCTTGATCTTGTTTCTCTGTAATCATCTATTATATCAAAATTCTCAACTAAAATTTTTCCAGAGGATGGTTTTACTATTCCACAAATTATACTTATTAATGTAGTTTTGCCTGCACCATTTGGTCCGAGCATTGCAAAAATTTCGCCTTTTTTTATATGTAAGTTTATATTTTTAAGAGCCTGAAAGCCATTATCGTAAACTTTTGATAAACCATCAATAATTATTTGATTTTCTGACATTAGATACTGACGTATATAGAGACAATTTGTTGGATTACAACGAATTAAAATCTAATGTAAAACATCTCTTATAATGAAAAAAATTCTAATATTCTTTTTTTGTGTATTTGCCTTTAATAGTAATGCTGTTGATAAAGAAACGACTTTTAATACAGAGTCATTTATTAAGGCTCAATCAGAAGGCAAGGTAGTAGTTGTAAGTTCGTGGATTAAATATTGCACCTCATGTGCTAGTCAGATGAAGGTACTAAATAAAGCAAAAAATGATTTTGATAATATTGAATATTTTACTTTTGACGTAACAAACAAAGAAATTGCAAAACTATTTAATGTACAATATCAAACAACGCTTTTAATTTTCAAAAACAACAAAGAAGTTTATAGAAGTATAGGTGAGACAAGAAAAGATCTTATTTATAAAGCTATACAGTCATCAATATAAATTTATATATTTTTAATTTTTAAAATTATTGCAGGTAAAAATGTTGCAATTAAAAAAGATAAAAATAATAATGACTGTAGTATAAATGTTGAAAACATTTCTATCGGAAGCAATATTCCAACAAGTAAACTTTTAGAAAAATCGGGAAAAGGAAACATTAAACAACCTCCAATTAAACCTAATATAATTGAAATATATGCAGTTTTTTCTTTAATTCTTTTATTATAAAAACTATAAAAAACAGTAAATACAAAAGCACAACAAAATAGATCTGCTAACAAAAATAAATATAAAATATCAAAACCTCTCGAAGCAATAAAAAAAGAAATCAAAGATAAAAAAATAATAAAATATTTTGACAATTTTAAATAATCTATTTTAGAATTAATATTAAAAGTTGCTTTACCATCTACAACAAATAAACTTGAAATCGCATTAACTAATGTATCCACTGTTGAAATTGTTAACGCTAATCCAAGAATAATTATTATTATTGATAAAAATTCAGTTTTATCTTTTAGTAATAATGTAAAAAAACCAAGATCTGGTCTATTACTGGAGTCGATTGAAAAAGAAACCATTCCAATAAAACCCATAAAAAAAACAATTGGGACAATTATTAAAAAAGAAATAATTAAACTTTTTTTCAAAGTTTCATAATTTTTAGCGGCGTAAACTCTCTGCCAATTTCCTTGATGAAACAAATTAGTAGCTGCAACTGCAATAAAAAATGTCAGACCAGCTGTGTAACTTGGTACATACGTGGTGCTTAATAATTGTGGATTTTTTTGTTCTATAAATTGAAAAGAAAACTCATTATTAGTAAAAGAAATCATATATGAAAATGAAATCACTAAAAGAATTCCGATCACAATCATTTGTATATTGTCAGTAAATATTGAAGCTCTTAATCCTCCATATAAAGTATAAATTAATGTTGCAATTAGTACTATTGATGCGGTAACCCAAAGATCAGTTCCAGAAATATAATTTATTAATACTGCTACTGCAGTAACTTCTGCACATAAAAAAATAAACATATAAAATATTGTCATTAATAAGATTAATTTGAATAAGCTTCTTCCAAATTTTTTTCTCATAAATTCAATTAATGATGATCCTTTAGGGGATTCTTTTCTAATTTTTTTTCCAAAATAAATTAAAAATATCATTGGAAAAGCTGTGCCCAGTGCATAGCCTATGATTGCTCCAATACCTCCCCATGTTGCTGCTGCTACAGGTCCAAATAATATCCATGCACCTAGTGCTGAGGCCACTAAACTAGTAGATAGAGAAAACAAACCTATATTTCTATTTGCAGTTAAATAATTACTTAACCCTAAAAATTTTTTTGAGTGATAAACACCTAAAACAGTAAAAACTAAACTTATGAAAATTACTAATGTTAAAGATGTAGATTGACTTAATATGTGTGTTTTATCCATTATCTTCCCTTTCTGAATTACCGGACAGGTTCTTAGGGTTTAATCTCAGTCTGCTAGGACACCCCTTCAAAATAAATAATATATTTCTAAGATTATTGAAAGACTTTTAATAAATTTTCTTGAAGTTATTAACTACCGACCTTTATGATTTATTATTTCAATCATACACTGGGTTGCATATTTACGCCATTCAGTAGAATTTTTATTTTTTAAGCTGTTTAAATGATCTCGATTACTTTGAATATCATCTTTATGTTTTAGTTTATCAGCTCCATTCAAATTTTCTTCCATTGTAGATAAATTAGTTTCCATTGCTTTTATCCATTCATTTCCAAGCTGAATACACTTTTCATCATCTTTCTCATCACAAATTTGTTTAAAGAAATTAAAAATTACATCATCAGTTTTTACTGAAGTATTCATTCTACTGATTACAGCTACCTATAGATTGTGGACCACAGGTTTGTCCATTAGTCCATGTCGCTCCATTTAAGTTAGCTCCATCAAAATTAGCATTTGTAATATTTGAAGATGTTAAATTTGCCTCCATTAAATTGGCATTTTGAAAATTAGCCTCTATTAGAGTTGCACCCATAAAATCAACTCTTGTCAAATTTGAGCCTGTGAAATTAGTTTTTTCAAAATTAGCACCAATTGAAACTGTTTCATAAAGATTTGCTCTAACAAATGTAGACTCTGGGAAAGTTCCAAATGATAAATTAGAATTCATCATAATGCTTTTATCAAAATTTACTTGAATGAAACTTGCAAATGAAAGATTTGAATTGGGAAGATAACTTCCTTGTAAATCTTGAGCATCAGAAAATCGACAATTTGAATAATCTACTCCATCAGTCAAAGGATCATCACATGCAGCATTAGCATTTGATAAAAATAAAATATTAAGCAAAACTAATAAAATTAATTTTTTCATGATTTAAGCTAACAAATAAAATATGTCAAAACAATGAAACTTTAAAATTATTTATACTTATATATTACCTATTTAAACTTGCCGCCCCTCTAACTCCACTTGAATCTCCAAATTTATTTTTTAATATTTTAGTATTTACAGTGTCACTAAAAACATATTTTTTTAATTTTGAATTAATATTTCCATATATTTGTTTCATATTTGATACACCTCCTCCGAGTACTATAGCACCTGGGTCTACTATATTTATTACCTGAGATAACCCTCTTGCTAAATAATCTAAATATTGAAAAATAAATTCTAATGATTTTTCATCACCATCATTTGCATTTTTTTGAATTTGCTCTGCGTCTAATCTGATTTTATATTGATCAAAAAAATGATTTGAAAAACCTGGTCCTGATAAATAAGTTTCTATACATCCTTTTTTACCACAATAGCATTCATGAATATTCCACTTATCATTAGTGCCTTGAGGCATTTGATTATGTCCCCACTCACCTGTGATATTATTAAATCCATTTATTATTTTTTTGTTTATAACCAAACCTCCGCCCACACCCGTACCTAGTATAACACCAAAAACTATTTCTTGATCAAATCCGGCTCCGTCAAATGCCTCTGATAGCGCAAAACAATTTGCGTCATTTTCAAGAAGAATTTTTCTATTTAATCTTAACTCAAGATCATTTTTTAATGGCCTTCCATTTAGCCAAGTTGAATTACCACCTTTTATACACTGAGTTTCTTTTGATAAAGCTCCGGGAGTTCCTAAACCTATTTTACAATTTTTTTCATGCTTATTCTCAACTAGATTAATCAACTCACAAATTGTGTCTATTGTACCATTATAATTTTTTGGTGTTTTTTTTCTAAGTCTTTCTATTTCATCACCATTTTTGTTTATTAAAATTACTTCAGTCTTAGTTCCACCAAGATCAATTCCAATATACATAATTAATTTATTAATAAGTTGCTCTGCCTCCACTTAGGTCAAATACTGCAGCTGTTGAAAAAGAATTTTCTTCACTAGATAACCATGTGACTAATGAGGCTAACTCCTCTACTTTGGCAAACTTGTTTCTAGGTATTTTTGATAGCATATAATTAATATGTTCCTCTGTCATTTGATCAAAAATTCTTGTCTTTGCAGCGGCTGGTGTAACACAATTTACAGCTATATTTTTTTGAGCCAGCTCTTTCCCTAATGATTTAGTAAGACCAATAACTCCTGCTTTTGATGTACTATAAGCGCTTGCATTTGGATTACCTTCTTTGCCTGCGATTGACGCAATGTTAACTATTCTTCCATAATTATTTTTCATCATAAATGGAACGACTGCTTTACAACAATAAAAAACAGCGTTTAAATTTAAATTTATAACCTTATTCCATTCATCTACAGGATAATCTACTACTGTAGTATTCATTCCAGTAATGCCAGCATTGTTTATAAAAATGTCTATTTTGCCATGAGAATTTTCAACTTGAGTTAATTTATCATTAATTAAATCGTTATTACTTACATCAACAATTTGGTAGGATAATTTTTTAGAATTAACATTATCTATTGCTTTTTTCATCTCGTTTTCATCAATGTCCCAAATAATTACATTTGCCCCAGACTCGATGAATCTTTTGGTTATAGCTAAACCAAAACCTTGGGCTCCACCGGTTACAATCGCTACTCGATCATTTAAATCAAATTTAATCATAAAGACTTTTTATTTTTTTTTGATCTTATTAAAGGAAAAGCTAATGCAATTAAAGACAAAATAAAAAATGTTAATGCTATAGGTCTGGTTAAAAACATTAACCAATTACCATCAAATATCACAAGAGATTGTCTAAGTGTACCCTCAACTAATTCTCCTAATATTAACCCTATTATAACTGGTACCACTGAAAATCCATATCTTCTCATAAAAAATCCGAGTACACCAAAAAACAACATTATCCAAACATCAATTATAGATTGATTTAGTGAATATGTTCCACAAACTGAAACAGCAAAAATCATAGGCCATAAAATTTTATTAGGAACTAACGTTATTCTTGCAAAAATTTTAGCTCCAAAAAAACCAAAAATAAAAAATAATATGTTTGCAATTAACATAGCACCAAAAATACCGTATAAAAAATCTGGTTGCTCTCTAAATAAATCAGGCCCAGGTCTTACTCCGTGTATTATTAATCCTGTTAATATAACCGCTGTTGTTGCACTACCTGGAATTCCTAGCGCAAGAGTTGGAACCATTGCCCCCCCTGTTGCGGCGTTGTTTGCTGCTTCTGCTCCCGCTATACCCTCTATAGATCCTTTTCCAAATTCTTCTGGATTTTTTGAAAATCTTTTAGCCTCAGAATATCCAATTAAAGAGGCAACTGTGCCTCCTTCAGCTGGCAATACGCCTATAAATGAACCAATACCACTTGATCTTAAAATTGTTTTCCAAGTTTTTTTATAATCCTCTATAGAGGGTAATTTAATTGCTTTAAGAGCTATTCTGTTAAAAACCTGATTTATTAATGTTGATTGAGTGAGCATCTCACTCATAGCAAACAAACCAACAACTACAGGAATAAACCCAATTCCCTCTGTTAATTCATTTATACCAAAAGTAAATCGATCTATAGACGTCATAAAATCTTTACCAACTGTAGAAATTAATATTCCAAAAGCGCCTGCAATTAAGTTTTTTATTGGACTTCCCTCACCTATGGACGCAAGCATTGTGAGCCCAAAAATAGCTAAAGCAAAATACTCTGGTTGACCAAATTCATAGGCTAATTGAGCTAAAATTGGTGCAAAAAAAACTAAGATAATTACGCTGAAAATTCCTCCAACTGTACTTGAAACAGTTGCCATTCCTAGAGCTCTTCCAGCTTCTCCTTTTTGGGCTAAAGGGTAACCATCTAAACAAGTAGCTGCAGCTGCTGGAGTTCCAGGTGTATTAATAAGCACAGCAGTTATTGCTCCACCATAAGTTCCTGCACAATAAATAGAGGTTAATAAAACGATTGCAGATAGAGGATCAAGTGTCATCGTGAAAGGTAATATTAAGGCTCCACCAGTTGTTGGTCCAAGTCCAGGTAATACTCCCAAAATTAAACCGAATAGAGTTCCAAAAAATAGAACTAATAATAGCTTTGAACTAAAAATAGGTGCCAACATTAAAAATAAATTATCCATTTAGCTATAATATATATTTGTGATTATTCCTGGGGGAAATCTCAAACCTAAAATTGTTTCGAAAAAGACAAATACAATTACTGGAAAAATTATTCCTACTAGCACTAAATAAAAAAATCTTTTTTCACCCCAGCAATATGAAACAAATATTGACAATGCTGATATTGCTAAAAAAAAATCTAATGTTTTTGAAATTATTATAAAAATTATAAAACTTAATAATGTTAAAAAAAAAGATCTTGGTAATTTCTTTTCTACTTTCCATGGATTTTTTTTTGATAAATAATAAATTACAAATGTCATTATAATTATTAAAATTAACAATGCTTTTGGAAATGTGGCTGGCTGAATTCCTCTGTTTAAAATTGGAGGAACAACGTCAAAAGTAAAAGTAGTAATTAAAAGAATTATTGATACAAAAATGATAGTAAAAGATACTTTAAATTCGTCTTTAAAAAAAAAGGGCAAACTTTTGTTTGCCCTTTTTAATTTTTGTACATTTTTCATATTCAAATGTACATAAATATTAGATTAATTAATATAACCTAAAGCTTTAAGCTGTGCAGTCATTTCAGCAAGCATTTCTTCCATTTGCTTACCCCATTCATCTGCTCCAACAACACTAGTGTCATCCAAACCAATTTCGGTTAAGAAATTCTTATAGTAGTTGTGGCTCATAGCTTTCATCATTCCAGCCTCTAGTTGTTTAACTCTATCTGCTGGAGCACCTTTTTTAGTTACAAACCCTCTGACAGTAGATAAAGAAACAGGTATACCTAATTCTTTTGCTGTTGGAGAGTCTCCAATTTTAGCCATTCTGTTATTTGCTAACACAACTGATACACAAAGTTTACCTTCGTTAATTTCAGTTAATGCTTCACCTAAATTTAAAACACCGACATCGATGTCACCTTTAATAAGGTTGGTCTTAATTGGTGCAACACCTTTGTAAGCAACAATAGTTGGGTCTTTAAGTCCACCTTTTTTAGTAAAGGCAATCGCACTAACATCATCAATACCACCAGTATGTGTTGTTCCATATTTTAATGATTTTGATTTTTGAGTGCTAATAAATTTCTTAGCATCCTTGATGTCATTTTTGCAACTAACAACGAATAATTGAGGATCATCTGTTCCTCTTGCAAGTGGCTGCATATCACTTATCTTAACTTTGGTTTTACCTAAGGCCATAGATACAGCATGTCCTGTTGTCCAAGTTAAAGTGTGATTTCCATCAGCTGGTAAAGACATCATATAATCCATAGATGCTGCTCCACCTCCACCTTTTTTGTTTACTAATTGCATATCCTGTTTAAGAACTCTTCTTGCTCTTAACAACATCATTCTAGTAGTAACGTCAGTTCCACCACCAAATCCAGCGTGAGTAATCGCTTGAATTGGATGTCCATCAGCCTTTGCTGATGTAATCATTAGTGGAAGAGCTACAACAAAAAATTCTGTTACTAGGAAAGCGGCTGCTAAAAATAGTTTAAAGCTTTTTTTCATTATTTCCCTCTTTAGTTAATTTATAAATAAAGATATAAGCATACTCTGATACAAAACGTAAAGTAAAAAAATGTCTCAAAATAAAATTAATATAGCTCTACTACTTGGCGATCCATCTGGTATCGGTCCAGAGCTTATATCTAAATTATTAAATGAAGATGTTACCAATAAAGCTAATGTAATAGTAATTGGTGAGAAGAATATTTTAGAAAGTGGGCATAAAATTTCTGGTAAAAATACTGAACTAAAATATGTTGAGAATTTTGAACAAATAAATTTTGAAAGTGGAAATAAATTTTTTTTAGATATATCTAAAGGAAAAAACTATGATTATAAGTTATCAGAATGCTCAAAAGAGTCTGGTGAAAGTGTACTTGCTGCTTTAAATTTAGCTCTTGAACTTGCAAATAAAAAAAAAGTTCATGCTATAAATTTTGGACCATTTAATAAAACAAGTTTGAAACTTGGCGGTAATAAGCATTCAGATGAATTGCATTTAATGGCTGAAAAATTAAATATAAAAAATTTTTTTTGCGAATTTAATGTGATTGATAACTTTTGGACAGCAAGAGTCACATCTCATATACCAATTCGAGAGGTTCCTAATCATATTAAAAAAGAAAAAATTATTAAACCAATTAAATTAATCAATGAAGCTATGAAGTTAAATGGTATAAAGGTACCAAGAGTTGCTGTTCAGGCCCTAAATCCTCATGGAGAATTTGGCACAGAAGAAAAAGATGAAATCTTACCTGCTATTGAAGAAGCAAAGAAAAATGGAATTAATGCTGATGGCCCCTTACCTTGTGATACATCTTTTATAACTGCTTATAAAAATAAAAATCATGATTGTATTGTTGGTATGTATCACGACGCTTTACAATCTGGTCTTAAAGCTTTTGGTTTCGATAGAGGGGTAACTGTTCAAGGGGGTTTACCTCTTCCAATAACCACACCAGCACATGGAACAGCTTTTGATATTGCTGGTCAAAATAAAGCAAATTTAGAACCAACTTTAAATTCTTTCAAAATTGCATTAACAATGGCTAAAAATCTAAATAATCAATGACAAAAATAAAAAATATTAAAACCAAAGTGTATCAATGGAATGGCAAAACAGTTCCACCTCAAAATAATTTCTGCACTAATGCTTCTGATATTTTATATGAAAAATCTGATGCTATGGGTTCTTTTAGATTTCACGAATGGTTGATCTGTGAAATTGAAACCGATGATGGATTTATAGGATTAGGTAATGCGGCTCTAGCTCCACAAGTTACAAAAAAAATTATTGATACATATCTAAAACCTTTGGTTATTGGAGAAGATCCATTTGATTACGCTTATCTTTGGGAAAAAATGTACAGAAGAACTCAAGCATGGGGTCGTAGAGGAGTTGGCATGGTTGCAATATCAGCAATTGATATAGCGATATGGGATATAATAGGAAAAATTACAAAAAAACCTGTTTTCAAATTATTAGGTGGAAGAACTAAAGAAAAAATACCTGTTTATGCTTCTAAACTGTATAGCCAACCAATTAAAGAATTACAAAAGGAAGCTGAAAATTACGTAAAACAAGGTTTTAAAATGTTTAAAATGAGATTTGGTTGGGGTCCTAAAGACGGACCTGACGGAATGAAAAAAAATATTGAACTTGCAGAAGCAGTTAGAGAGGTAATTGGTGAAGATACTGATCTTATGATGGAATGTTATATGGGATGGAATTTAGACTATACAAAAAGAATGATTCCTAAATTAATAAAATTTAATCCAAGATGGTTAGAAGAACCTGTAATTGCAGACGACATTCATGGTTATTCGGAGTTAAATAATATGAATATGATACCTATTTCTGGAGGTGAACATGAATTTAATTTATTTGGATTTAAACAATTATTAGATCTTAAAGCTGTAAGCTATATTCAATATGATAATAATAGAGTTGGAGGTTTTACAATTGCTCAAAAAATAAATTCTTTAGCTGAAGCACATCAAGTTCCTGTTATTCCACATGCTGGTCAGATGCACAATTATCATTTAACAATGTCTAATTTTAATTGTCCTATATCTGAGTATTTTCCAGTTCATGACGTTGAAATTGGAAATGAACTTTTTTACTATATTTTTGAGGGAGACCCAGCTCCAAAAGATGGTTTTATTGATCTTGATGATAATAAACCAGGACTTGGTTTGACAATCACTGATAAATATAAATCTGATTTTAATATTATTGAATAGATTAATATTATTTTAAAATTTTTTTAATTTCACTTAATGAGAATGGTTTGGGTATTATGCAACTAGATTTAATTAGCTGAGTTTTACCCGATATACATGCTTTCATAGTTGATTGAATAATATCCAAAACGTGAAGAGATAATTCTCCATTACATTTATTATTTTTATTATTTTGAATTGAATAAGCCATTTCTGATAATCCGACTCCTCTATAATTAGCATTAGTTGGTGATTCATTTGCTCTTGAACTTTGGGATTTAATATTAATTTTTCCTAGTGGCATTTTATTTGTTTTATATTCTTTCCATTTATCTCCTAATTTTTTACAAACAAAAACTGAACCACCAAACATGTTTGGATCAGGAACTATCATTGAACCTTTATTGCCATATAGCTCAATATGATTTCTTTGATGAGCGATAACATCAAAAGAGAGCGTAACTCTAATAATTGTTCCACTTTCAAAAATAATAGTCGATAAAAATGTGGTTGGACACTCAACTTTAAAAGTTTTATTTTTCCTTGGTCCAATTCCTATAGTTCTTTTTTTTACTCCCTTAAATACACTACCTGTTACTTTTTTAGCTGGTCCTAAAAGATTAACTAAAGCAGTTAAATAATAGGGACCCATATCAATAACTGGACCACCTTCCTTTTTTGAAAACCATGGTTCTGGATTGGGATGATAGGACTGAACTCCTGGAAAAGCAAAAATTGCATTACCCAAATTTACTTTACCTATTATCTTTTTATCAAGTAATTCTCTTGATTTCTGAATACCCCCTCCCAAAAAGGTGTCTGGAGCATTACCAATATAAAGCTTATTTTTCTTGGCTATATTAAGAAGGTTTTTTCCATCTTTAAAATTGATTGCTAACGGTTTTTCAGAATAAACATGTTTTCCATTAATTAAAGATTGTTTTGCAACTTGATAATGTGCCTTGGGAATTGTTAAATTTAAAATAATTTCAATTTCCTCATCTTTTAAAAGTTCTTTTACAGACACTGCTTTTATTTTGTAAACTTTGGCACATTTCAAAGCATTTTGATGAATAATATCTGCACATTTTACTATTTTAATATTATTAAAATACTTTTCTGCCTTAAAATATGTTTCAGAAATATGACCACAACCTATTAAACCAACTTTAAATACTTTGTTCATAAAAGAATTATACGCCTTGTCTTTGTTTACTCTTTCCTTCTTTATAAAGTTTTAAAGCCTCTTTATTTTCATTAGTTGTTGGTATTTCTAAAGTTGGGCTATCCCAAAAAGCTGAACCTTCTAACCACTGGTAAGCATGTGTTTTAATCGAAATTACATATGTTACGTCGGATTTTTTTGCTCTTTTAAATGCCTCCTCTAGATCTGATATGGAATTAACATGCTCAGACTTAGCACCCATACTTTCAGCATGTTTAGCAAAATCGACATCAACGAGTCCGGGTGTATTAGAACTTTTTAATAAATTATTATATTCATTTCCACCTTTGAATAATTGCAATCTGTTAATAACTGCAAAACCTCCGTTATCACAAACTATAATAATTAGTTTATTTTTTGTAATAACTGAAGAGTATATATCTGTGTTATTTAACAGATATGATCCATCACCAACAAAAGAAATTACTTCTTTATTAGGATTTGCCATTTTTATTCCTAGAGCACCAGATATTTCATAACTCATACAACTAAAACCCCACTCTGTTTCATGTGTATTTAGTTCTCTTGGTCTCCAAACCTGAACAACTTCTCCTACCAAGCCACCAGCTGCAGTAACAGCTATATCAGATGGATCTGAGTTTTTATAAATTGCACCTATTACCTGAACATAACTCGGTATTTCTTGATTTGAAGGAGCGCTTTCTTTATCTATGTGATCGTTCCATGCTGCTAACTCAATCTGAGATTTTTTATTCCAATCTTCTCCAGCTCTCCAGTCACCTAATGCAATTGACAAATCCTTTAAAGAAATTTTTGCATCGCCAACTATTGCCTGAGCTAAATGTTTGTTTGCGTCAAATCTTGAAACATTTATAGAAACTAACTTAAAATTTGTATTTTCAAAATTAGCCCACGATCCTGTTGTAAAGTCTCCAAGTTTTGTTCCTATTGCAATTGCAAGATCTGTTTGTTTAGCGATTAAATTTGTATTTTTTCCACCAAGAGCTCCAATTTGCCCTGCATAATGTGAGTGATCTCTTTTCATTGTAGAATATCCCATAACTGTTTGCGTTACTGGTATATTATGTTTGATAGCAAAGTTGCTTAACTCTTCCATAGCATCAGAATAAAAAACACCCCCACCAGAAATAATTATTGGGTTTTTTGAAGATTTAATTACCGTAGCTGCCTCTTTAACTTGAAAATCATCTGGCCTAGGTCTTCTTATCACATGAATTTTTTCTCTAAAAAACTCCTCAGGATATTCAAATGTTTGACCTTGAATATCTTGGCTTAGAGAAATGCATGCCGGTCCACAATCTGCAGGATCTAGCATAGTCTGAATAGCAGTTGGAAATGACTGAATAATTTGTTCTGGCCTGGTAATTCTATCAAAATATCTTGTAACAGGTTTAAATGCATCATTTGCTGTAATAGTGGGATTATTAAAATGCTCTACTTGTTGCAATACTGGGTCAGGCATTCTATTTGCATAGGTATCCCCAGGCAAAAATAAAATTGGCAATCTATTACTCATAGCAACTGCTGCTGCTGTAACCATATTCGTTGCTCCTGGACCAACAGATGATGTTGCTACAAAAATCTGTTGTCTTCTCTTAGCTCTTGCATATGCAATTCCTGTTAAGGCCATATTTTGTTCATGATGACCTCTATATGTGGGCAAATATTTTTTATTTTCCTCTAAAGCCTGTCCTAAACATGCAACATTTCCATGACCAAATATTCCAAATACTCCAGGAAACAATGGTTCCTTTTTACCATTTATTAATATTTTTTGTGAAATCAAATATTTAACTATGGCATGAGCACAAGTAAGAGTAATTTTTTTCATAAAATTAAGTTTAACTTTAATTGTATATAATGTTTATATATAGTTAATCATAAATTATAAAACCTAATTAAGTAAACTTAAAAATAAATCTATGTACGATAAATTTGGACAATTCATTGATGGTAAATGGCAACAGGCTGAAAAAAAAGAAACATATGATGTAATCAATCCAGCAACTGAAGAGGTAATTGGAAAAGCATCAAAAGCATCATCAATTGATGTGCAAAAGGCATTAAAAGCTGCAGAAAAGGGTTTAGAGATTTGGAAAAATACAGTTCCATGGCAAAGAGCTTATATAATCAGAAAAATTGCTGACCTTATGAGAGAAAAAAAAGATATTCTTGCAAAGTGGTTGACCCTTGAAGTTGGTAAACCCCTTGCCGAAGGTGTTGGTGAAGTTGGTGGTGGTGCAGATATTTTTGAATGGAATGCAGAAGAAACAAAAAGAATTTATGGTCAAACTCAACAAAGCAGATTTACAGATACCAGGGTTCATGTGTATTATCAGCCTGTAGGTGTGGTAGCTGCATTAGTCCCATGGAATTTTCCAATAGTTCTGGCATCTAGAAAAATTTCTACCGCTTTAGCTGCTGGTTGTTCAGTAATTTGTAAACCAGATGTTATTACTCCTGGTGCTGTTATGGAATTAGTAAATATATGTAAAGAAGCAGGAGTTCCAGACGGTGTAGTTAATCTTTTATCGGGTGATCCAGCCGAAATATCTAATGAACTTATGGAATCAGATATTGTTAAAAAAGTTTCAATTACCGGTTCAACGAGAGTCGGTAAATTAATTTTAAAAAAAGCTGCTGAAAAAGTCCAAAGAGTGACTATGGAACTAAGTGGACATTCACCTTTTATAGTATGTGAAGATGTAGATATGAATAAAGTTGCAGATATAGCAATATCAGCAAAATTTAGAAATAATGGACAAGTTTGTATTTCTCCTAATAGATTTTATGTGCAAGAGAATAGAAAAAATGAATTTGTTGATGCCTTTATTGAAAGGGCAAAAAAATTAAAAATAGGAAATGGTATGGATGAAGGTGTTGAATTAGGACCTTTAACTACCCAAAAAAGGTTAGAAGAAATTGAAAAATTAGTTGAAACTACAAAAAATGAGGGTGCTAAAGTTTTAATGGGTGGAAAAAGACCAGCTGGTTTTAATAAAGGATATTATTATGAGCCGACTGTTTTCGATGAAGTGAAAGATAATTTTACAATTATGAAAGAAGAACCATTTGGACCACTTGTGCCAATACTTACATTCAAAAATTTTGATGAAGTTATTAAGCGAGCCAATGACAATGATTTAGGTTTGTGTAGCTATCTATACACAAACTCAATGGATAAAGCTAATTTAGGGTCAGAAAAATTAGAGACAGGATGTGTTGCTGTCAATACAGGTGTTGTTGCAATTGCTGAAGCACCTTTTGGTGGAATTAAACAAACAGGATATGGTCGTGAGGGTGGATCAGGAGCAATCAAAGATTACTTAAACGTAAAATATACTCACATGGGCCTTAAAATTTAAATCATGAGACCTAATAAAATAAAAAAAATGATGAAAGAGGGTAAGCCTGTAATAAACGGATGGTTACAAATCCCTAGCACAGTTTCTGCTGAAGCAATGGCTCATCAAGGTTGGGACTCATTAACTATTGATATGCAGCATGGTTTGGTTGATTACACTAATGCTCTTCCGATGTTACAAACTATATCTACAACAGATGTTACGCCACTTGCTAGAGTGAATTGGAATGAGCCAGGACAGATAATGAAAATTCTTGACGCAGGATGTTACGGTATCATTTGTCCAATGGTTAGCAACAAAGAGGAGGCTGAAAAATTTGTTCAAGCATGTATGTATCCCCCTAAAGGATACAGAAGTTTTGGTCCAGTTAGAGGTTTAATTTATGGAGGTCCAGATTATGCAAAGCATGCTAACGACGAATTACTTAAAATGGCTATGATAGAGACAAAAGAATCTTTAAATAAACTTGATGAAATAATGTCAGTTGAAGGGCTTGATGGTATCTATATTGGGCCTGCAGATTTAAGTTTAGCTATTGGGGAAGAGCCAGGTTTTGACAAACCTGAAAGCACTAAAGCTTATTCAGAAATTTTAAAAATTTTAGAACACGCAAAAAAAAACAATATTTTTGCAGGTATACACAATGGTACACCTGAATATGCACAAAAAATGTTGGATAAAGGTTTTAATTTTGTGTCAATTGGTGCTGATCAGCGAGCTTTAAGTGCTGGCTCTAAAGCCATTGTGGATAAAATGAAAGGTTTCTCAAAAAAAGAGGAATCTAAAGCTTATTAAATAAAATAATTTCTTAATGAAAAAAATTTTAGTTATTCAGCCTATCCATGAAGCTGGAATAGAACTACTTAAAAATAATAAAAATTATGAATTTGAAGTAGTTGAGAATATAGATCCTGAATATTTAAAAAAAAAAATTAAACATTGTGATGGTGCTACGATAAGGACTGCAAAATTAACTAGTGATGTGATTAATGAAGCAGATAATCTTAAGATTATTTCTAGACATGGAGTTGGTTATGATAATATAGATTTAATTGCATCTAAAAATAAAGATGTAACGATTGCAATAACAGCAACTGCAAATGCTGTTGCCGTTGCTGAGCATGTTATGTTTATGTTGCTTAGTATATCGAAAAGAAAAGATATGTATGACAATACAGTTAAAAACGGAAAATTTGATGAGAGAAATAAACTGCCAAAGACAGTTGAAATTTGGAATAAAAATATACTAATTGCTGGTTTTGGTAGAATTGGTCAAGCATTAATAAAAAGATGTCTTGGTTTTGAAATGAAGGTTTTTGTTTATGACCCTTTTGTATCAAAAGATGTTATTGAAAAGTTTGGTGGTATTAAAATTGATAATATCAATGAAGTTTGTAAAGATATGGATGCAATCTCACTTCATGTTCCTTTAAATGAAAATACTAAAAATTTGATTAATTATGAATTACTTAAAACAATGAAAAATAGCTGTATAATTATAAACGCTGCCAGAGGTGGAATTATAGATGAGATTGATTTAGATAGAGCCTTAAAAGAGGATTTAATATTTGGCGCAGGTTTAGATGTGTTTGAGATTGAGCCACCAAGTTTAGAAAATCCTTTGCTTAAAAATAATAAAGTATTTCTAAGCCCACATACTGCGGCTTTTACTAAAGAATGTATGACTAGAATGGGTATAGAGACTGTGCAAAATATTATTGATTTTTTTGATGGAAAGTTAGAAGAATCAAAAATAGTTAAATTGTAAAATGAAAATAAGTTTTAAAAATTTTGGATTATTGGAGCTACTTGTTTTAACCTCCGCAATTTTTGTTATTGGAATGTTAATTTGGACAGCTAGTACCAGACCTGCCGTTGAAGCAAAAGCAAATTTGGTAAAAGAAAATCACAATAAAGTAGTAGATTTAATTAATGATGAAATAAATAATTGTGGAAATAATGAAGAGGGAAAATTTACCGTTTGGGGGGATGCTTGTGACGAAGAATGGATTGCGGAAAAGGTAGTTAATTATATCAATAACAATTTAAAAATTGAAAATCCATTTTCTGATGATAATACTGTAAAAACTGATCCAGATCCAAGGATTAAAGCTGAAGGCAAAGCTGGTCAAGCTGTTGAGATGGGAGTTATATTTGTGATGTCTTCAAACTTCTTGCCAGAACCTGGTTCAGAATGGATAGTTGGTACTTGTTTCAAATCTCCATGTGTTGCAGCGGGAAATAATGAATTAACTTCTATATATAGATAATTAATTTTTAAAAATTTCTATTCCACAACTTTTTAAAGTTTCTGTTAAGTATTTATATCCAATTTTAGCATATTCAAAAGGATTTGCTTTTGTGGGATCTTGTTCAGCTTCAACTACAAGCCATCCAGAATAGTTTTTGTCCTTTAATACATCAAAAATAGGTTTGTAATCTATACAGCCATCTCCAGGGACAGTAAAAGCACCTTCTAAAAATGCGTCTCTAAAACTTAAATCTTCTTTCAAGGTTTTTTCTAACACAAATTTTCGTATATCTTTACAATGAATATGAATAATTCTTTTATAAAAATTTTTTAATATATTTAAGGAATCTCCATTGGCAAAAAGCATATGACCAGTATCTAAGGTAAGTTTTACACTATCATGTGTATTCTCCAATAACCTAATAGTATCTTCTTCTGTCTCAATTACTGTTCCCATATGATGATGATATGCAAGTGGCATTTCCTCATCCTGTAAATATTTTCCTATTTCAGATATTTTATTATAAAAATTTTTTGCTTCATCTAACTTCATTCTTGGTCTAGTAGATAGTTTTTTACTTGGATCACCTTGAATAGAGTCAGAAACTTCAGCAAATACCATACAAGGAGAATTACAATCTTTAAATAATTTCAATTGCTCTTGCATATTGATTTTTTCTTCATTTATAGAGTTTCTTCTTAGGTTTGCTGGATACCAACCAGAACAAAGATTTAATTTAAATTGATTTAACTTGGGTATTAAATCTCTAGATTTTTTTGGAAATTTTCCACCAGCCTCAACGCCAATAAATCCTGCCTGGCTTGCCTCTGAAAGACATTGCTCCAGAGATGTATTACCTCCTAATTCGGGCATATCGTCATTACTCCAAGCGATTGGGGAAATACCTAATTTTACTGACATATTTTAGTCTTATATATATAAGTAAACTTATGAAAAATGTAGCATTAATTGGACTTGGAAGAATTGGTCAAATGCATGGAGAGAATTTGGTTTCTCATAAAAGTTTTAACTTAAAATATGTTTTTGATGTAAATAACAAGTTAAACAGTAAATTTTCCAGAAAATTTAAAGCCAGTAAAATCAGTAATCCTACGATCGCGTTTAAAGATAAAGATGTAGATATTATATTTATAGCATCTAGTACATCAACGCATATTAAATTAATTGAAGAGGCTGCAAAATATAAAAAAGTAATTTTTTGTGAAAAACCTTTGGATTTAAATATTAATAAAGTAAATAAATGTCTAAGAAAAATTAAAAAATTTAATCCTAAAATACAATTAGGATTTAATAGAAGATATGATCCAGGACATAGCTCTTTAAAAAAGGAACTTAAAAAAGGTATAATAGGTAATTTAGAAAAAATAATAATTACAAGTAGAGATCCTGCACCACCATCAATAAATTACCTAAAAATTTCAGGCGGGATTTTTAGAGATATGATGATTCACGACTTTGATTTAACAAGATTTTATTTACAAAAAGATGAAATTGAGTCAGTTTTTACAATAGCTAGTAATATTTCGGACAAAACATTCAATAAAATTAACGATTATGAACTAGCTACATGCGTTTTAAAATCAAGAAATGGTGTACAATGTATAATAACAAATTCTAGACATTGTAGCTTTGGTTACGATCAAAGAGTTGAATTATTTGGTTCAAAAGGAATGATTATTTCTGGGAATAAAAAACAAAATGAAACAGAAATTTTTACCAAAAAAAATACTTCGCAAAAAAAGCCATTGCTTAATTTTTTTGTTGAAAGATATATTGATGCCTACAAGTTACAGTTGGATGAATTAGCTTTATATGCAAAGAAAAAAAAAATACCCATCTCTAGCTTTGAAGATGGAAGACGTGCTTTAATTATTGCTAATGCTGCATTAAATTCTTTAAAACAAAAAAGACAATTAAAGATAAAATTTTAAATACAACTTTCAATTGTATATTATCATTTTCAAATTTAAAATTAAAAGTTGTCTTCTTTACAATCTACTTTTTTTTATGTTAACTTTCATACTTTAAAAGTTAACTTTTATAAACAAGAGGGAAAATAATGAAAATAATATATAAATCAATTTTAGCTTTTGTTGCATGGATTATGCTTTCAGTGTCTGCTTTTGCAGTGGACGTCATAGTTGTATCACATGGACAAGCTAATGACCCATTTTGGTCTGTTGCAAAAAATGGTGTAGATAAAGGATGTGCAGATATGGGAATATCTTGCAAATACACTGCACCTGGTACATTCGATATGGTTGAGATGGCTAAACTAATAGACAATGCTGTTTCGCAAAAACCAAAAGGTATTGTAATTACTCTTCCAGACGCAGCTGCTTTAGGAAAATCTGTTAAGGCTGCTATTGCTGCTGGTATACCAGTAATTTCAATGAACTCTGGTTCAGATGACTTTGCATCACTAGGTATTAGCGCTCATGTTGGACAAACTGAGTTTGAAGCTGGTGTAGGTGGCGGACAAAAAATGAAAGCTGCTGGTGGAAAAAAAGCACTATGTGTTAACCATGAAGTTGGAAACGTTGCTTTAGATAGAAGATGTGCTGGATTCAAAAAAGGTTTTGGGGGTTCAGTAGATATTTTAGGAACTTCTAATGACCCAACAGAAATTCAAAAAGCTGTTGCTGCTAAATTAGGTGGTGGATATGACACTATTCTTACTTTAGGTGCTGGTCTTGCAGGTGAAGCTGCTCTTAAAGCTTTAGAATCTGCAGGAAAAGTTGGTAAAGTTAGACTTGGTACATTTGATATGTCACCAGGAATGTTAAAAGCTGCTGCTGCAGGTAAAGTAGAGTTTTTAATTGACCAACAACAATACCTACAAGGTTACTTACCAATTGCTATTTTTGGTCAGTACATGAGATACGGAACAATGCCAGCTGGCGTAGTAATGACTGGTCCTGGTTTCGTAACTCCAGATAATGCTGCTAAAGTTATTAAATGGGCAGCTCAAGGTTACAGATAAAAACTAATTTAAAAAAGGCCTAACTAATTTTTAGTTAGGCCTTTTTTTTTAGAAAATTCAAATCAATATGTCTGAAAAAGCAAAAAGTATCGCTTCAAAAAAAATCTTAGGTCAGGATGAAAGGCTTCAAAAAGTTTCAAAATTAAAATTGCTTTTAAACAGACCAGAATTAGGCGCACTTGGCGGTGCGATTTTAGTATTTATATTTTTTGGAATAGTTGCAGGTGATACTGGAATGTTTAGTGCATACGGCATGCTTAACTTTTTAGATGTATCAGCAAATTTAGGTATTATTGCAATAGCAGCTGCAATGTTAATGATTGGTGGTGAGTTTGATCTATCTATTGGATCAATGATTGGTTTCGCAGGTATTTGTATTGCTATACCTGCAATTTATTGGGGTTGGCCATTGTGGGTAAGTATAATTTTTGCTTTTGCGATGGCTGTTCTTGTTGGATATTTTAACGGAATTTTAGTTGTTAGAACTGGCCTGCCTTCTTTTATAGTTACTTTAGCAATGTTATTTATTTTAAGAGGAGCAACATTAGCAATTACTAGATTGATTACTGGAAGAACTCAAGTTCCAGGCTTAAGAGTTTTAATTGAAAATGATCCTATTGCATGGATGTTTGCTACTGATACTTTTAAGTGGTTATTTACTTGGCTAGGTTCTATGAATTTAATTGCACTTCGTACAGACGGTACCCCATTAGCAACAGGAATACCTCCATCAGTAATTTGGTTTATTGCTGCAACATTATTTGCAACATGGATATTGATGAAAACAAGATATGGAAATTGGATATTCGCATCTGGGGGAGACAAAAATGGTGCAACAAATGTAGGAGTTCCAGTTGGAAGAGTAAAAATAAGTTTATTTATTGGTACTGCAGTTGCTGCAACAATCTTTGCAACAATCCAAGTATTAGATGCTGGTTCAGCAGATACAATGAGAGGTAACTTAAAAGAGTTAGAGGCAATTGCAGCTGCAGTTGTTGGTGGTTGTTTACTGACTGGTGGTTATGGATCTGCAATTGGTGCTGCATTTGGTGCTTTAATTTTTGGAACAGTATCTATGGGAATATTTTATACAGATGTTGATACTGATTGGTTTAAGGTTTTTTTAGGTGCAATGATGCTAATTGCAGTAGTATTTAATAATTACGTAAGAAGAAGAGTAACAGAGAGTAAATAATGTCAGAAAATTTGATTGAATTTAATAATATAAGTAAATTTTTTGGAAAAGTTATTGCTCTAAAAGATGTCACTATGAAATTAAAAAAAGGTGAAATCATGTGTTTACTTGGTGATAATGGTGCGGGCAAATCAACATTAATTAAAACTCTTGCGGGTGTTTATAAACCAGATGAAGGTGAAATTTTAATTGAAGGTAAAAAAACAATTTTTGACTCACCTAAAGATGCTTTAGATATGGGTATTGGTACAGTTTATCAAGATTTGGCTCTTGTTTCTTTAATGAGCATTACTAGAAATTTTTTTATGGGTAGAGAACCTATTAAAGGAATTCCTTTCTTAAAAACTTTTGACATTGAAAAAGCGAATAAAAT
Source organism: uncultured Pelagibacteraceae bacterium (assembly GCA_902622655.1). Lineage (GTDB taxonomy): Bacteria > Pseudomonadota > Alphaproteobacteria > Pelagibacterales > Pelagibacteraceae > Pelagibacter. The sequence continues at coordinate 40,931 of CACNQY010000003.1, forward strand.
TGCTGCTGACAGAATGGGACAGATAGGTATTGATGTAAGAGATCCATCTCAAGCTGTTGGGACAATGTCTGGAGGAGAAAGACAATGCTTAGCAATATCCAGAGCCATATATTTTGGTGCTAAAGTTTTAGTGTTAGACGAGCCTACTTCAGCGCTAGGTGTACATCAGGCTTCAATGGTTTTAAAATACGTAGTTAAGGCAGCCTCTGAAGGTTTGGCTGTAATTTTAATTACTCATAATGTGCATCATGCATACCCGGTTGGAAATAGTTTTACAGTTCTTAATAGAGGAAGAAGTTTAGGTACCTTTAATAAAAAGGATATTAGTAGAGAAGAACTTCTTGGAATGATGGCTGGTGGTGAAGAACTTGATAAACTCGAAGTTGAGCTAAAAGAAATGAATAGACTTAATAGTTAAATTACCTCGTTTTATGTTGTAATATTTGCGGCATAGCAATTTCTATACAATGTTATAAAAGATATAGAAAATGATAACACTTAAAGACAATTTTGGAAGAACTTTTCCATATATTAGAATGTCTATTACAGATGTTTGTAACTTTAAATGTGGATATTGCTTACCTAATGGATATCAAGTTGACAAAAGTGATAACAGAAAATTTCTTCATTTAGATGAAATAAAACGACTTGCAAAATGTTTTTCTGAGTTAGGAGTAAATAAGATTAGAATTACAGGTGGTGAGCCAACCGTAAGAAAAGATTTTTTTGATATAATAAAAGTTTTAAAATTTGAGTCTGGAATACAAAATGTTGTTATCACAACTAATGGATATAAATTAGATAAAAAAGCAGAACTGTTAATTAATAGTGGGCTTACTGGAATAAACATAAGTGTAGACAGTTTAAATAGAGAAACTTTTAAAAATATTACTGGTCATGATAGATTGCCAGAAATTTTACAGGGAATAAAAAATTTACAAAATTTAGGTTTTGAAAATATCAAAATTAATGCTGTACTTTTAAATAGAGTAAATTCTTCAATTAAAGATTTTAATAATTGGGCAGAATATATTGAGAAGAATAAAGTTGATTTCAGATATATAGAACTAATGAGAACTGGAGACAATTTAGATTATTTTAAAAAATATCACGTCTCTTCACAAATATTTAAAGAATATTTAAATAAAAATAATTGGATTTATCAAACATTTGGCAAAGATTCTGGACCATCATTAAATTATATTAACCCTAAATTTAAAGGTAAGTTTGGTATTATTGCGCCATACTCAAAAGATTTTTGTAAATCATGCAATAGACTTAGAATTACATCAAGAGGAGATTTAAGACTTTGCTTATTTGGAAATACAGGAATAAACTTAAGACATCTATTAAAATCAAATGATCAGCTCAATGAATTAAAAGATTTAATCATGAAACAGATGCAATTTAAAAAAGAGTCTCATTATTTAGAATTAGGTGATACTGGTTCGACAAAAAATTTATCAAAAACTGGAGGATAAAATTGAAACTAAAAGTAATTAACCAAGATTCATTAAAAGACTGGGTTAAAGAAGTATTTAAAGATAACTCTTTTCATATGATTGATGTTTCCTCAAAAAAGAAAACTTTTAGAAGAGCACTGGCTACTGGTAAGATATTTGTAGGTAAATCAGTTTTTAATTTAATCCAGAATAAAGAAATGCCAAAGGGTGATCCTTTAACTTTAGCAGAAGTAGCTTCTGTTTTGGGTGTAAAAAAGACAAGTGAATTAATACCTTTATGTCATCCACTGCCCATTGATCATACTGCAACAAAAATAATTATGAATGAAGAAGATTATTCAATTGAAGTATTTTGTGTTGTTTCTACTTATTCTAAAACAGGGGTAGAAATGGAGTCCATTATGGGTGTTAATGCAGCTCTAATAACTATTTATGACTTAAGCAAAATAGTAAACCCTAATCTTAAAATTGAAAATATTAAACTTTTAATTAAAGAAGGTGGAAAAAGTGGTTTGTGGAAAAATCCAGAGGGTATTCCAGATTTCTTAAAAGAATTATTTTAAAATGAAAATTAAAATCGAACTTTTTGGTGTTAGTAGGGAGTTTAGTAAAAATAATTTACTAGAATTCGAAATTAATAATAATTCCACAATTAAAGATATAAGAAATAAAATAATAAATTATCTAGATCAGAATTTTAATGGAAACAAAAATTTTAAAAAAATAGTAAATTCCTCAGCTTTTTGCACTGAAAACAATAACATTGTAAGCGACAATTATAAAATAACAAAAAATGAAAAGATTGCTATTATTCCCCCAATTGGAGGAGGATAATGCTTCACGCAAAAGTTGTTAATATCAAAGAAAAAAAAATATCTTTATCTGCAGCAGAAAAATTTGTCCATTCATCTGATTATGGGGCAACAATATATTTTACTGGAACAGTTCGTAACCAAAATAATAAAAAAAATGTTATAGGAATTACCTATGATAGTCATGATGCGCTAGTTATTAAAAGTTTCAATGAAATTTATGAGGAGGCATATCATAAACTTAAGATTCAAAATAGAGCAGTTTTTATTGAGCATGCTAAAGGATATTTAAACCTTGGAGAAATAAGCATTATTATTGCTGTTGCATGCAAACATAGAGATGAGGCTTACATATTATCAAGATATATAATTGAGGAAATAAAAAAAAGATCTCCGATATGGAAAAAAGAACATTATGTTGATAACCAAAGTGATTGGTTAAAAGGAAATCCTATAGTTCATGAAAAAAATTAAATTTTCAGAGGTAACTCCAGAACATATTTATAGAAATAGAAGAAACTTTATAAAAAAATTTGGACTTGCTGCAGGATCTGTTTTTTTAAGCCAAAATTTAAACTTTTCGGCAGATGCTGCTCCTAAAAAGGAAGATTTAAAATTAACTGAGTATAGATATATAACCACTTATAATAATTACTATGAGTTTGGTACTGGTAAATCTGATCCAATTGAAAAATCTCAAAATTTTAAAACAAAACCATGGGATGTCGTAATCGATGGAGAAGTCGAAAATCCTATGACACTTTCAATAGAAGAAATAACAACAATGTTTCCTTCAGAAGAAAGAGTATATAAATTAAGATGTGTCGAGGGATGGTCAATGATAATTCCTTGGCTTGGATTCCCCCTAAATAAAATTTTAAAAAAAGTTTCACCAACTAGCAAGGCTAAATTTGTAAAATTTACATCTATACTTGATCCTGAGCAAATGATTGGGCAAAGATACCCGATTTTAGATTGGCCTTACAAAGAAGGTTTAAGAATAGATGAAGCTATGCATGATTTAACTATTTTAGTCACTGGTTTGTATGGTAAAAAACTACCAAATCAAAATGGTTCGCCACTAAGATTGATTGTTCCATGGAAGTATGGTTTTAAAAGTTCAAAAGCAATTGTAAATATAAAATTAGTCGAAAAAATGCCTACATCATCGTGGATGAAAGCATCACCAAGAGAATATGGATTTTATTCAAATGTAAATCCAAAAGTAGATCACCCTAGATGGTCACAAGCATCTGAAAGAGCTATCGGCGAAGGTATTATTAGTCCAAGAATTCCAACAACTATGTTTAATGGTTATGGAGATGAGGTAGCAAGCTTATACACGGGTATGGATTTGAAAAAATATTTTTAATGAAAAAATATTTAAAGTTAAGTGTGTTTATTTTAAGTTTACTTCCATTTTTACTTATTGTTTACAAAATATTTTTAGATAAATTAGGTCCAGAGCCTATTAAAGAAATTACACACTTTACAGGAGAATGGACATTAATTTTTATTTGTTTAACATTATCAATGAGTCCACTTAAAAGATTCACAAATCTAACTATTTGGGTAAGTTTTAGAAGAATGTTGGGCTTATTTGTTTTTTTTTATGCAACATTACATTTACTAACTTATGTAGGTTTAGATTATAGATTTAATTGGCCACCTATATTAGATGATGTGATAAAAAAAAAATATATTTTTATTGGTTTTTCTGCTTGGCTCCTATTACTACCTTTAGCTATAACATCTTCTAAAAAAATGATGTTATTACTTAAAAATAATTGGAAAAAATTACACAGATTAATTTACGTTATCGCTATTTTTGGATCTCTTCATTATATATGGCTTTCAAAAACAATTTTTTTTAAACCTTTAATTTATTTTATAATTATAATTATTTTATTAGCCTTGAGAATTAGGATTAAAAATAGGAATATAAAATATGGATGAAAATATAAAAAAAGAAATTCAATCAGCCACTCTTGAAAGATTAATAAATCATTTAAATGAAAGAAAAGATGTTCAAAATATTGATCTGATGAATTTAGCTGGTTTTTGCAGGAATTGTTTATCTAGATGGTATAAAGAGGAAGCAGAAAAAAAAGGAATAGAAATTTCTGATCATGATGCAAGACAACACATATATGGTATGCCTTATTCTGAATGGAAAGAAAAATATCAAAAATAATTATTTTTCTTTTAATCTTGGAAACAACTCAACAAAATTACAAGGTTTGTGATTGATATCTAATTGATACTTTAAGATACCATCCCAAGCATCTGTTACTCCGCCAGAGGATCCTGGTAAAGCAAAAATATATTTACCATTTGAAAGAGCCGCACATGCTCTAGATTGTATTGACGACGTTCCAACAGTTTTTAAACTAATTGTCCTAAAAACTTCACCAAACCCAGGTATATGCTTATCTGCAATCTCATTAATTGCTTCAGGGGTAATATCTCTACCTGTTAAGCCAGTTCCACCAGTTGTAATAATAACATCAATATTTTTATGATGTGTCCAATCCTTTAAAATCTTTATAATATCTTCTTTGGTATCTTTGCAAATTTTTCTATCAATTAATTTATGATTGGCCTCTTTAATTTTATCAACAAGTATCGCACCAGATTTGTCATTATCAATTGTCCTTGTATCTGTTACAGTTAATAAAGCTATATTTACAATCATAAATTATTTTTAAAATGATTATATTAACAATATTTTTTTTTATAACAGCAATTTTATATGCCAGTATAGGGTTTGGTGGTGGATCAACATATCTTGCGCTCATGTTAATATGGGAAATTCCGTATTATATTTTTCCTGTGATAGCTCTATTTTGTAACATTATTGTTGTATCTGGTAATTCTATCAACTTCGTTAGATCAGGTGATATTAATTTAAAATTATTATTACCATATCTTATTGGATCAATACCCTTTGCTTTTATTGGGGCATCTATTTCTATAGAGAAAGAATTTTTTGAATTTTTATTATTTTTTGTTTTAATAATTGCTGGACTATTCTTATTTTTTGAAAGTAAATCTTTTAAAAATAAAAATATCAAAATAAATTCTATACCAAGATTAATTTCTATTATTTTAGGATCTTTAATTGGTTTTGTTTCAGGTTTAATTGGAATTGGAGGTGGAATTTTTTTAAGTCCAATATTATTTTTATTAAAGGCTGGTCATCCTAAACACATAACAAGCACAGCTTCTTTATTTATTTTAATTAACTCTATCTTCGGAGTTGCTGGACAATTTACAAAAGAAATTGTATTTAATGAATTTTTAAATTATTTGCCACTATTTTTAGCTGTTCTTATTGGGGGCCAAATTGGAAATTATTTGAATATTAAAATTTTGTCTAATAAAACACTGGTATTGATGACATCGATACTAATTATTTTTGTATCTATAAGAATGGGAATTAGAATATTTTTTTAATAATTATGGATATTAACTTTTTTAAAAAAATAAGAATATTGGATGGCGGCATGGGTCAAGAATTATTAGCAAGAGGCTTACCATCGAACTCCACATTATGGAGTGCAAACGCAATATTAAATGAAGAATATCATCCTCTTGTATTAAGTGCGCATATTGATTTCATAAAAGCAGGTGCAGAAATAATTGTAACAAATACATTTGCAACAAGACAAAAAAGATTAAATGATAATAATATTGGGGATAAATTTAATTACTTAAATAAAAAAGCAGGAGAAATCGCATTAAGTGCAAAAAAAAAATTTCCACATGTATTTGTTGCGGGTGGATTGCCACCTCAAAATTTAACTTACGAACCAGATGAAAGAGATGAAGATAAAATTACGGAAAATTTTAAGGATCAAGCAAGAATACTGAATGCCTATGCTGATTTTTTTTACTTTGATGTACTAAGCAGTATAAAAGAATTTAAATGTGGGATAAGTGCCATTAAAGAATTCAAGAAACCTTATTTAGTAGGTATTCATATATCGGATAGTACAAAATTACCTAGTGGCGAAAAAATTTCAGAGATTAAATCTATATTAGATGATAATCTTTTAGGCGTAATGCTCTCATGCGTTTCTCCTGAAAATTATGAGATTAATTTGGATGAATTAAAAAAACTTAATGTTCCTTTTGGATTTAAGTTGAATGGGTTCATAACAACAAAACCTAAAGATGGTTACACAGCAAATTATTTAAAAACAAAAGGAAATCCAAATAGATTTTTAGGTAAAAGAAAAGATTTAACTCCAAATAAAATTTTTGAAATAGCAAAAAAATTTAAAGAAGCCGGAGCAACTATTATTGGTGGCTGTTGTGAAACAGGTCCTGCCCACATTAAGGAAATGGCAAAACTTAAGTAGCTTTTTTACTTCCACCCTTTTTAACAAAATAAATACCTATACAAACAGCAACTAAAGAAACTAAAACTTTTACTGTTATTAATTCTTTTAAAAATATGTAACCTAAAATGGTTCCAAAAATTGGTATCAAATAAGAAACTTGAGATTGAAAAATTAATCCATTTATAGTCAAAATTCTAAAACGTAATAACCAAGCAATACCTGTAGGAACAATTCCCAAATAAATAGCTGATATCAGAGAGTCTGTTCTTGGCATAGTTTGAAATGGTTTTTCAATTAAAAAAGTTAATGGTAACAAAATAATTATTGCCCAAATTAAAATAGATCCAGTTACATTTTCATTTTTTTTCTTACTTATTTTTAATGTTAGTACTCCGCCTATAACATAACAAGTTGATCCAAGTAATATCAACAAAGCAGAAACAAAATTATTTTCATCAATTAAAAGATTGTCGGAAAATAAATAAACTATTCCAGAAAATCCAATTAAAATTCCTATCGTCTTTACTAAATTGAATTTTTCATTTTGTGTATAAAAATGTGCTAATACAGTGGAGCTTAAAGGAGTAGTTGACATTAATATAGCTGCCAAGTTACTTTGAACAGATTTAACTCCATAAGCGATTAAGAAAAATGGTGCTACCAAGTTAATAAAGCCAATCATTGCAAACCAATGCCAGTCTTTTGAAAAAGCCTCAAGTTTAATATTTTTATAATAACATAAAAGTAAAACTGGAATTGCCCCAAAAAATACTCTCAAAAAAGCAATTGTAACAGGTCCAAAAGAATAGGTTGCTATTTTTATATTAAAAAATGCAGAAGCCCATATGAGAGATAATATTGTTAATAAAAAGTAATCAATTAATTTTGGCTGTCTCATTCTGTTATTTCTTTTGTTTCACCAGAAGTTAAAGCAATTAAATTTTCAAAATTTATTTCAAAAACTGCATTAGGATGGCCTGCAGCTGCAAAAATTGAAGAGAATCTGTTTAAGGTTTCATCTATAAAAATTTTAATTTTTGTTAAATGTCCTGTTGGCGATACTCCACCAATTGTATATCCAGTAATTTTTTTAACATCATCTGGGTTTGCCATTGAAACATCTTTTTCATCTAAAATTTTTTTTAATTTATTTAATGAACATCTTTTGTCTCCAGAAACTAAACATAAAACAAAACTATCCCCTGCTTTAAATAGTAAGCTTTTAACAATAGCTCCAACTTTGCAACCTAAAGCTGTAGCTGCATCCTTCGCCGTTCTCGCGGTTTGCTCTAAAACAATCACATTTAGTTCTGGGCTAAATTGTTTTAGCGATTTTTCTGCTCTTAAAACTGGCTCTTTGTTTAGTATTGAATTCACAAATTTAATAAATTTATTATTTTAGTGACTAATTACACTACTTATGTGAAAATTGCATAGGTGTTATTTATTAAATAAGCAATATTTTTAAGTATTTTTTTGTTATTAACCGCAAGATAATTATATATGGAGAAGAAATGAGTATAGCAAAAGTTTTAAAATTTATTAAAGAAAAAGAGGCTGAATTTGTAGATTTAAGATTTACAGATCCTAGAGGCAAACTACAGCATTTAACAATGGATGTGTCAATTGTTGATGAGGAAATGTTAAATGATGGAGTATTTTTTGATGGATCATCTATAGCTGGTTGGAAAGCAATTAACGAGTCTGATATGATTTTAAAACCTGATCCTGCAAGGATGTTTATGGATCCATTTACTTCACACAACACAGTTGTTTTATTTTGTGATATTTTAGATGCTGTAAAAAAATCTCCCTACGAAAGAGATCCTAGAGGAGTAGCAAAAAAAGCTGAAGAATATTTAAAATCATCAGGGATAGGTGATAAAGCTTTTTTTGGTCCTGAGCCAGAGTTTTTTGTTTTTGATGATGTAAGAATAAAAAATGACATGAATGAATGTGGATTTAAAATAGATAGTAAAGAAGGTCCTTATAATTCTGGAAAAGAGTATGAGAATGGAAATATGGGACACAGACCTCCTGTTAAAGGTGGTTATTTTCCAGTACCACCAGTAGATAGTGAGCAAGATATGCGTGGTGAATATTTAAAAAATTTAAAAGAAGTTGGTGTCAAAGTTGAAAAACACCATCATGAAGTAGCTCCAAGCCAGCATGAATTAGGTATGTACTTTGGAACTTTGGTAGATCAGGCCGATAATGTTCAATTATATAAATATGTAGTTCAAATGGTAACACATTCTTTTGGTAAGACAGCAACATTTATGCCAAAACCTGTTGCTGGGGATAACGGTTCAGGTATGCATATTCACCAATCAATTTGGAAAGGCGATACTCCTGTGTTTTCAGGTGATGCTTATGCTGGTTTATCCGAAACAGCTTTACATTATATTGGAGGTATACTTAAACATGCAAAAGCAATTAACGCCTTTGCTAACTCCACAACTAACAGTTATAAAAGATTAGTACCAGGTTTTGAAGCACCTGTTCTTCTCGCTTACTCAGCTAGAAACAGATCAGCATCATGTAGAATACCTATTACTTTAAGTAAAAAAGGTGCAAGATGTGAAATAAGATTCCCTGATGCATCTGGAAATCCATATTTAACATTTGCAGCAATGCTCATGGCAGGACTTGATGGAATTAAAAATAAAATTCATCCAGGTGAGTCTTTCGATAAAGACTTATATGAGTTGCCACCAGAAGAAGTTAAAGCTATTCCTACAGTTTGTGGATCATTAAGAGAAGCTATGGAAAGTTTGGATAAAGATAGAGAATTCTTAACTGAGGGTGGAGTGTTTACTGATGATCAAATCGATGCCTACATTGCACTTAAGTTTGAGGAAATTCATAAATTTGAACACGCACCTCATCCTGTTGAGTTTGAGATGTATTACAGTAGTTAATAATTAATTACTGCCTTGTTGTTGCAATTGTATCTTTGTTAGCACCTTTTTTAACTACGTAGTCTTGTGTTCCGTTAGCACCAGTTTCGACTTCTTTACGTAATTCTTTAAAAAAAGTTTTTTCTTTTAAAGAATTCTTTAGGTTTTTAACAAGATTTTTAAACTCAAATTTATTCATATAGAATCTATATATCAGTTATGCATAAAATGCAATACTGATATGCAAATATTGGGATAATTGAATTTAGGTTATTTTGAACGATTCTCCACAACCACAACGTTCAGTTTCATTGGGATTGTTGAAAACAAAAGATGAGGATAACTCTTCTATTTTATAATCCATTTCAGTTCCAAGTAAGTACATAACAGCTGCGGGATCAATAAATACTTTCACTCCTTTATCCTCGATAACCTCATCGTTCGGGTTTAATTCTTTTGTATATTCCATAACATAAGACATTCCCGCACAACCGCCTGCCTTTACTGATACTCTTACTCCTAATGAATCTTTTTCAGCATTTGACATTATTTCTTTTATTTTTAACGCTGCGTTATCACTTAATTTAATTATTGGATTCATTATAAATTCATTTCCAGTTTAGCTGCTTCTGACATCATGTCTTTATTCCAGGGCGGATCCCAAACTAGCTGTAGATCAACATCTACAATACCCTCAACCTGCATAACACCATCCTTCACTTCTTTTGGTAGACTTTCTGCAACTGGACAATTTGGTGTGGTTAAAGTCATTTTAATTATTGCAAACTTTTCATCTTTAACTTGAATATCATAAATTAGACCTAATTCGTAGATATTTACAGGTAGCTCTGGATCATAAATTTTTCTAATCTCATCAATTATTTGTTCTTTTTTTGACATATTTTTTAATTTTCTGTTTTAACCTCTTCATGTTTGTCTTCAAAAGCTGATACCAATGTATGCCAAGATAAAGTTGCACATTTTACTCTCATAGGGTATTGCTTAACTCCAGATAAACACATTAACTTAGTTTTTTCATCGTCATTTAGATTTTTAGATTTTAGATCTGGATTTTCTTTTATCATGCCTAAAAAATCTTCTACTATTTCCTTAGCCTCATGTTCATTTTTTCCTTTAATTAAATCTGTCATAATAGAGGCTGATGCCATTGAAATAGCACAACCACTTCCTTCAAAAGAAACATCTTCGACTATTCTTTGGCCATTTAATTTTAAATAAACATGAACATTATCACCACATAGTGGATTATTACCTTTAGCATCTTTATTAAAACCTTCTGTCTTTCCAAGGTTTCTAGGATTTTTACCATGTTCTAAAATAATTTCTTGATAAAGTTCTTTTAAGTTCATTATAGATTAAATATTTTTTTACAGTTATTTATTGAAGCATTTAACTGATCTAGATCCTCTTTAGTATTATAAATTCCAACTGAGGCTCTTGCACTCGCTGAAATATCTAATTTATCGTGTAGTATTTGACAACAATGATGGCCTGCTCTTATAGCAACTCCATCTTCATCTAATATAGTTGCAATATCATGTGGATGCACACCTTCTAAAGTAAAAGACAACACACCTCCTTTATTTCTAGGATTACCAATAAGTTTAACCGAGTTATTCTTTTGTAACAATTCTTGACCATACTCAACTAATTCTGCTTCATGCTTTACAATATTTTCTATACCTATGCTTTCTAAAAATTTTATTGATTTATCAAATGCAATTACCTGCGCTGTAGCCATAGTCCCAGCCTCATACTTATTGGGTAGATCTCCATATGAAATTCTATCTTTTTTAACTTCATTAATCATTCCCCCACCACCTTGATAAGGAGGCAGTTCCTCTAACCACTTTTTCTTACCATACAAAACTCCTAATCCTGTTGGACCATACATTTTATGACAAGAAATCGCGTAAAAATCACAATCTAGATCTTGCATATCTAGCTTCAGATGTGGTGCTCCTTGGCACCCATCAACAACTACAATTATTCCTTTTGAATGTGCAAAATCTGTAATTTCTTTTAAAGGTAAAATAGCACCTGTAACGTTAGATAAATGTGTAATAGATATTATTTTAGTCTTAGGTGTAATTCTTTTTTCAATTTCTTCTAATGTAATTTCACCTGCTTCATTAACTTCAGCAAAATTTATTTTTATATTTTTTGATTTTCTTAAAAAATGCCAAGGTACATAATTTGAGTGGTGCTCTAGTTCTGTAAGTAATATCTCATCGCCTTCCTGTAAATAGTCCTGACCTAATGTATTTGCAACTAAATTTAAAGCTTCTGTTGCTCCTTTTGTGAAAACAATCTCATTTTTATCTTTTGCATTAATATATTTTTGTACAGAAGTTCTTGTATTTTCATACAAATTAGTTGCAGCTACTGCAAGATAATGAACACTCCTACCAACGTTAGAAAATTGCTTTGTATAAAACTCGTTTATTCTATCCACTACAATTTTTGGTTTTTGAGATGAGTTTGCACTATCCAAATAAACTAAATCATTATTTTGAATTTTTTCATTAAAAATTGGAAATTCTTTTTTTATTTGGTCAATATTCATTCTTTAATTCCAATCATATTTTTAACTAAATTTTTTATTTCTGAGTCAGTTATTTTTTCTACCACATCAAGTAAAAAGCCATTAATTAATAACTCTCTAGATTGTTGATAACTTAATCCCCTAGACATTAAATAAAATATAGAGTCATCGTTTAAACTACCTGATGCTGATCCATGAGAGCACTTAACATCATCTGCATAAATTTCTAACTCTGGCTTAGCATTAAATTCTGATTCTTTATTTAACAATATGGCTTTACTTAATTGATAACCATCTGTTTTCTGAGCATCAGAACTAACAAAAATTTTACCCTGATATACTGCTCTAGATCTACCTTCTAGAACACTTTTAATTAATTGATAACTTTTGGTATTTTCGGTTAAGTGATTTATTATTGTTCTAATTTCATGGTGTTGATCATTTTTAAGAGAAAAGATTCCATTTACAAAAGCTGATGAGTGCTCTCCTTTTAAATTACAATTGATTTCATTTTTAAAAAAATTTGATCCTGATGACAAAATAAAAGTTTCTGAATTACTATTTTTTTCTTGCTCAATATTATTAAAAGAATACTTGATATTTTTATTTTCTAATCTGTCTATCTTATAGTTTTTTAAAATTGCATTTTCTTTTAAATCAAAATTATAAAAAATATTAAAAAAATTTTTTTCAGAGGTATCATTAAATAGATCTATTATTCTTAACGAACTATTTTTATCTAATTCAAAATCCAATCTTAAATTTATATTTTTTGACCAAATTTTAGAGTTAGTGGTGTGATATATAATTAAGGGTTTTGACAGTTGATAGCCCTTTTTAACCAGAATTTTAAATGATTTGTTAGTAAATGCGCTGTTTAAATCAGATAAAGAATTATTAAATTCATTAATTATTTGTGACTGATCAACAATTTCTATTTGATTTTTTTTTTCGTAGTCAAAATCAATTTTTTCTATTCTACCGTTTACAAAAACTATTTTATTGTGTTCTAGCCCATCTACAAATACAGAGGTATCAACTTTATTTGTGAAAGTATAATCACTATAAAAACTTAATTCGCCAATATTTTTTTTTATAATTTGATTTAGATCTGAAAATTTCCAATCTTCCTCTTTTCTATTTGGAAATCCTTTGATTATAAAATTATCAAGACAAAATTTTTTTATTTCAATATCTTTTTGAGATAAACTTAAATCTTTAACAATATTATCAAAATCTCTTTGTAATTGTTCCTTCATTTAATTAAAGTTTTCATATCCTTTTTTTTCAAGTTCTATAGCTAGATCTGGACCTCCTGATTTAACAATTTTTCCATTCATCAAGACATGTACAAAATCAGGCTTTATATAATCAAGTAATCTTTGGTAATGAGTAATAATTAAAAAAGAATTTTTTTTATCTCTCAAAGTATTTACTCCATCTGCAACAATCTTTAAAGCATCAATATCTAAACCCGAGTCTGTTTCATCTAAAATTGATAATTTTGGAGCTAATAATGACATTTGTAAAATTTCATTTTTCTTTTTCTCTCCGCCAGAAAAACCTACATTTAACTGTCTATTTAATTTTTCTTCATCAAATTTTAATTCTTTAGATTTTTCTCTTACAAGTTTTAAAAATTCAATAGCATCGAGCTCCTTTTCTCCCCTTGCTTTTCTAATTGCGTTTAATGAGGTTTTTAAAAATATATTAGTATTCACTCCTGGAATTTCTAATGGATATTGAAAAGCTAAGAAAATACCTTTGTGTGCTCGTTCTTCTGTTTCAAGTTCAAATAAATCTTTTTCCTCAAATAGAACTTCTCCTGAAATTTCATATCCTTTTTTTCCTGATAAAATATTTGATAAAGTGCTTTTGCCAGATCCATTTGGACCCATTATTGCATGCACCTCTCCAGGATTTATATTAAGAGAAAATCCTTTTAGAATTTGCTTATTATCAATTTTTGCATTTAGGTGATTTATTTTTAACATTAACCTACACTTCCTTCTAAACTAATACCCACTAGTTTTTGCGCTTCTACTGCAAATTCCATAGGTAATTGCTGCAAAACCTCTTTGCAGAAACCATTAACGATTAATCCAACCGCTTCCTCCGGATTTAACCCTCTTTGCTGACAATAATGTAATTGTTCCTCACTAATCTTAGATGTGGTTGCTTCATGAGCAATATTCGATTCAGAGTTCTTATTTTTTATATAAGGCACAGTATGAGCTCCACATTTATTACCCATTAATAAAGAGTCACATTGAGTATAATTTGTTGAATTATCGGCTTTTGAGGAAATATCAACTAGACCTCTATAGGTCATATCAGAATTACCTGCTGAAATTCCTTTAGAGATAATTTTACTCTTAGTATTTTTTCCTAAATGTATCATTTTAGTACCTGTATCAGCTTTTTGATAGTTATTAGTTATAGCTATAGAATAAAATTCACCTACAGAATTATCTCCTTTAAGAATGCAACTAGGATATTTCCAAGTTATCGCAGAACCTGTTTCAACTTGTGTCCAAGAAATTTTTGAATTTTTTCCCTTACACAAACCTCTTTTTGTTACAAAATTATAAATTCCACCTTTTCCGTCTTTATCTCCAGGGTACCAGTTTTGAACAGTTGAATATTTAATTTCAGCATCATCTAGTGCAATTAATTCAACATTTGCTGCATGCAATTGATTTTCGTCCCTCATTGGAGCGGTACAACCTTCCAAATAACTTACATAACTTCCTTTATCAGCTATAATCAAAGTTCGTTCAAATTGTCCAGTATTTGATGCATTAATTCTAAAATATGTAGATAGTTCCATGGGACATCTAACACCTTCAGGAATATAAACAAAAGAACCATCCGTAAAAACAGCAGAATTTAATGTAGCAAAAAAATGATCACTCGTTGGAATTACAGATCCCAAATATTTTTTAACTAAATCTGGATGATTTTGAATTGCCTCCGATATTGGACAAAAAATAATTCCATGTTTTGTTAATTCTTCTTTAAATGTTGTTGCAACAGAAACAGAGTCAAACACGGCATCAACTGCTATTCCATTTAATCTTGCCTGTTCTTGAAGTGGAATTCCAAGTTTTTTATATGTTTCAAGAAGCTTAGGATCTAACTCATCTAAGCTCTTCGGTTTGTCTTTGACGCTTTTAGGAGCTGAATAATAATAAAGATCTTGATAATCAATTTTTGGATATTTTGGTTTTTGCCAATTTGGCTCATTCAATACTTTAAATCTCTCAAAAGCTTTTAACCTAAACTGAAGCATCCATTTAGGCTCTTTTTTAATTTTAGAAATAAATTTAATTATATTTTCGTTTAATCCTTTTGGCGCTTGAATATTTTCAATATCGGTTGAAAAACCGTATTTATAATCTTTTAAATTATCAATTTCTTTCTGCCTATTATCCATATTAAACTCTACTATCTCTGTTATTTTTTACTAAATCTTGTAAACTTTTATTTTCAAAAAAAGTATTAATATGAACTTCTAGTTCATCCCATAAATCGTGTGTTATACACTTTGTAGCTTTACCATTACATCCTTTTTTAGAATCCTTTTTACATTGAACAGTTTTTACTTTTTCGTCAACTGCATGAAAAATGTTTGTTAGCTTAATATCATTTGGATCTTTATTAAGTATATAACCACCATTTATTCCTCTAATACTCTTAACAATATTATTTTTTTTTAATTTTGAAAAAATTTGTTCTAAAAAATCTAGGGAGATGCTTTGTCTTAATGAAATGTCTCTAAGCGAAACAGGATTGATACTGTCGAATCTTGCCAAATCAACCAAAGCCATTACGGCATATCTACCTTTTGATGTTAATTTCATATTTTACCCTTAAATAAGGCGTTTTTAACCATACCTGACTAAAACGGTCAAGTTTAGATTGAAAAAAAAAATTAACATATTGTCGCTCACATATGATAAACCTACATTTTTTTTGAGAATAATAATCAATATCGTTTATGGATAATAAAATTTTAGAAATTTTCATTCCTGGACCAGCAGGCAGATTAGAAGCTAAATATTATAAAAGTAAAAAAAATACCTCCCCTATTGCATTAGTGCTTCAGCCTCACCCTCAGTACGGTGGTACTATGAATAATAAAGTTGTAGTTGATACATTCTATACATTTATGGAAAACGACTTTTCTGTATGTAGAGTAAATTTTAGAGGAGTAGGTAAAAGTGATGGTGAATTTGACAATGGTCAAGGTGAGCTTGCAGATGCTGCGGCTGCATTAGATTGGTTAGAAAGAGAAAATTTTGATAATTCTCAGTGCTGGGTATCAGGATTTTCTTTTGGATCGTTAATAGCAATGCAATTATTAATGAGAAGGCCAGAAATAAATAGGTTCATAGCTATATCGCCTCAACCAAATGTTTATGATTTTACTTTTTTATCTCCTTGTCCAACTTCTGGAATGGTTATTTATGGAAAAAAAGATGAATTAGTTCCTGAGGAACATATAGAAGAGTTAAAAAAAAGATTAAGCGCACAAAAAGGTATAAAAGTTGAATTTCACTCAGTAACTGAAGCTAATCATTTTTTTTCAAAAAATGATAATGCACTAGTAAAAAATTTAGACAAATACATAAAGAAAGAAACTGCTCTATATTAAAAATTTTCTATCAATCTTCCTCCTATAGTAGCACGATTACATCCAGTTGTTGATGTAAATGAAATTGGCAAATTCAAATAGGATCTTATAGCTAAAAACGCAAATGCTTGTGATTCTATATAATCACCTTTTATATTGTAATTATCTATAATTTCCAAAGTAATATTATGTTCGTTTGATAGATAATTTTTAATACAATCTATTAAATAAATATTTTTTCTACCACCACCACAGAGTAAAAATTTAATACTATTTTTTTGACTAATATATTTTAATCCTTCAGCAATTAAATATGCTGTAAAATCTGTTACAGTAGCACAACCATCCTCTAAAGATAAACCTCTTGCAAAGGATACATCAAAATTTTTAATGTCTAATGACTTAGTGTAAGAATTTATTTTAAAATTATCTATTGTCTGATTTAGAATTAATTGATCAACTTTTCCTGCTTTAGACAGTTCTCCATTTTTATCAAAATTTTTATTAGAATTATTTCTTACCCATTCATCAATTAAACAATTACCTGGACCTATATCAAAAGCAGATAAGTTACTTTGAAAGTTGTCTGAATTATTGGTAACTTTTGTAACATTAGCTATTCCACCAATATTTAAGAAACCTATTGGAAATTCAATATTATAGTTTTGATTGATTTTTTTTGATAAAATATGATGAAAAATTGGTGTTAAAGGTGCGCCTTGGCCATTATTTTGTATATCAGCTTGTCTAAAATCATATATGACTTTTTTTTTTATTATTTGAGATAATAACTTTCCATCTCCTAATTGATTAGAAATTTTTTCATCTGGATTGTGAAAAATTGTTTGACCATGAAAACCAATAAGATCAATTGGATTTCTAAATTTTTTTAAAGATTGATTAAGCGCATTTGCGTTAAAAAGAGTTAAATTTCGCTCTAATTCTCTTAATTTATCAGAATTTTGTAAAAGATCTTTCTTTGTTAAAACTAAATCTCTTAATCGAATTAACTGATCTTTAAGGTTTTTATCGTACTCATAATAATCATCTAAAATGTTTGAAAACTCATTATATCCATCAGAACTTATAATAGATAAATCAACACCGTCCATAGATGTTCCGCTCATTAATCCAATTGAAGTATATAATTTTTTTTTCATTGATATGCTTTTTATAAAAAATTTGTATATTGTAACTATAAACTTATGAATAAATTTTTGAAAGAATTTAAAGATAGAGGTTTTTTCTATCAATGTACAAGTGAAGATGAATTATCTAAACAATTAGATAAAGAAAAAATTAAAGGTTATATAGGTTTTGATTGCACAGCTGAAAGCTTGCATGTGGGTAGCTTGTTGCAAATAATGTGTTTGCGACTACTTCAGAAAAATGGACATCAACCAATAGTTTTACTTGGTGGAGGAACTACAAGAATTGGGGATCCGTCTGGAAAAGACAAAACTAGAAAAATGCTAAGTGAGGAAGAAATTGAAAAAAATATTAAAAATATAAAAAATATATTAAAAAAATTTTTAGATAATGATGATCCAAATACAAAGCCTATATTTGTAAATAATTATACTTGGCTTAAAGATTTAAATTATATTTCGTTTTTAAGAGATATAGGTAAACATTTTACAATAAATAGAATGCTAACTTTTGATAGTGTAAAACTTAGATTAGATAGAGAACAGTCGCTGAGTTACATGGAGTTTAATTATATGATTTTACAAGCATATGATTTTCTTGAATTAAATAAGAAAGAAAATTGTGTTTTGCAAATCGGAGGTTCAGATCAATGGGGAAATATTGTTAATGGTGTTGAGCTTATAAAAAGATATTCTAATAATCAAACCTACGGTTTAACAACACCTTTAATTACATTAGTAACTGGTGCTAAAATGGGAAAAACTGAAAGTGGAGCAATTTGGTTAGATGAGAAATATTTATCAGCTTATGATTATTGGCAGTTTTGGAGAAATGTTGATGATAGAGATGTAATTAAATTTTTAAAAATGTTCACTGAGATTGAAATTAAAGAAATAGAAAAAAATAAAGATAAAGATATAAATGAATTAAAAATACTGCTTGCAAATAAAACCACAGAAATGTTACATGGAAAAGAAACAGCTAAAAATTCTGAACAAGCAGCAAAAGAAGCTTTTTCAGGAAACGTTCTCGGTGCGAACTTGCCAAAAGTAAATATTAATTCTAAGAAAATTGAGGAAAATATTAATATAGTAGACCTTGTTTTGTTATCTAAATTAGAAAACTCAAAAACCGAAATCAGAAGACTTTTAAAAGGGAATGCTGTCAAAATAAATAACAATATTATTTCAGATGAAAAATTTAAAATTAATAAAAATTTATTTAAAGATAATTATTTAAAACTTTCCCTAGGAAAAAAAAGGCATATTAAAATAGAATTAAATTAACTATTTTTTAATTTTTTCTAAAGTTCTTGTAATAAATCTGGGTGTTAAAGTTTTTATAGGATCTACAGTAGTTTCTAAATCTTTAGGGGGACCTTTAATTTTAAAGCTAACTCCAAAAACACCATCACCCACTTTCTTTCCAATCAATAAATCTCCAAGTAAAGGTATTGAGGCTATAGATCTGTTGATTGTTGTCGCTGGAACCAAAGTTCCTCTTAAACTAATCAATTTATCCTCCTCAATGTATCCTTCCAATAAAATAGAGATTGCTGGGCCAATTGCGTATAACTCTTTAATTTTCATAAGTTTTTTTTGATTGGTAAAATTCATCTCAAAATCTGTAAACCTTATCCCCTCTCCGGTAAGTAAATCTGCTATTCCCTGAAGAGATGCAAGAGCTAACAACTTGGCAAGAGCAGGGATTTCTTTAACTTTAAAATTATCAATTACTAATTTAGAAGTTGAAACTCCATCTTTTTTCAAAGAGTAAAAGTCTAAATATCCTTTAGTATCATCTTTAAATCCTTTAATAAATTTATATCTATCTACTAGGGGTTTTGCCTTAGATGAGAAAAGTGTGGTAATTTTTTCACCTTGATCATTTGTTCTAATTGTAAATTTTATTTTTTGTGAATTATTATAAAAGGCCAAAATATCCGCCTCTTCTACTTTATTATCAGTAATCTTAATCTTTCCACTTAAATCCTTAATAAAGTATATTTTATCTAAATAAACTTCTTCAAAATTTAAGTCTATACTTACGTTATTTTCAAAAAGATTATTTTCTTTTTTATCATTTGCATCTAGTAAATTCGAAATTAAGGAATTTGCATTAAATGTAGTGCCATCAATTATATAATTCTGGCCTTCTACTTTTTTTACATTGTAATTATTTTTTTTATTTTCAGTATCTAAATAGTTAAAATTTGCCTGATCAATTTTTATTAGTTGATTAGAATTGTTCAGAAATAAATTCTTAATTTTAATATTATTATTTTCTTCATTAATAACGAAGCTATTGATATTCAAATTTTTATTATTTTTTAGTTCTCCGTTAATTTGAAGATACATTTTGCTATTATCTTTTTTTTCATAATTAATAGTATCGATTGTAAATTTTGTATTTTTAATGTCTAAATTGGTTTTAAAACTTATTTTGTTTTCTTTTTTCTGAATAAAATAATCAATTTCTTCAAAA
>CACNQY010000004.1 GCA_902622655.1 uncultured Pelagibacteraceae bacterium
GCCAAATTTAGGTTCATTAGATATTTCTCCAATCATCCTTCTTTTATTGATTTGGTTTATCGAAATGTGTATGAAGCTGTACATTGCACCAATAATTTTTTAAAAAAAAGATATGATTTTAATTGATGGAAAAAAAGCAGCTGCAGAATTAAGAGCTGAGTTAAAGCAAGAAGTTACAGAATTGAGAGAAAAACATAACAAAGTACCAGGTTTAACAGTTATACTTATTGGTGATTTAACACCTAGTCAAATTTATGTAAGAAATAAAGAGAAATCGGCAAATGAGGTAGGATTAAAATCTGAAGTAATTAAATATCCAGAGTCAGTTGAAGAAAAAACTGTTTTAGATAAAATTAAAGAATTAAATAGTGATGAAACTGTTTCAGGAATTTTAGTTCAACTTCCTTTACCTAAACATATTAATAAACAGAAAGTTATAGAAACAATTGATCCTTCAAAGGACGTAGATGGATTTCATCCAATGAATGTAGGCAATCTCTCCTCTGGTTATGAAAGTTCAGTTCCTTGTACGCCACTTGGTTGCTATTTGTTAATTAAAAAATTTGAGCCCAATCTTAATGGAAAGAAAGCAGTAGTTGTTGGTAGATCAAATTTAAATGGAAAACCAATGACACAACTTCTTTTAAAAGAAAATTGCACTGTCACAATAACACATTCAAAAACAAAAGATTTAAAAGCTGAGTGCTTAGAGGCAGATATAATTGTAGCAGCTGTAGGTATACCAGAACTTGTCCGAGGAGATTGGGTAAAAAAAGACGCTATCGTTATAGATGTTGGAATAAATAAAACTGATAAAGGTATCGTTGGTGATGTCCATTTTGATGAAGTTTCAAAAAACGCAAAAGCAATTACGCCAGTTCCAGGTGGAGTAGGTCCAATGACTATTGCTTGTTTGCTTAAAAATACTATAGACTGTTTCAAAAGATCGCAAATTTAATAATTAAATCACTAGCTGTAATCTGTTAATTTATTAGGATGAAAAAACCTAAACGACCTTACAGATTCGGTATAATTTTTTTACTTCTTACCTTTCCACCTATTGGAGCAACACAGCTTGGTTGGTATTTGCATGACAAGCAAACTGGTTTTGATTATGGTATGATTGTAGGAACTGTATCAGTAGTTTATGCTGCATATTTAATGTATGAAAAAAATTGGCGAGAAGAGGACGAAGATTAAATTATGGAAAAAATAATATTTTTTGGATTGGTAATTCCCATTATGGCTTATGTTTTATACTTAGGTGGAATGGCAATTATGAATGGTTTTAAGTCTAAGGAAGCTAACAGAGCTGAAAAAGAGGAAGATGAAAATAAAACCAGTGAGATAAGAGATACTGATACTGAACATAGCACTAATTTAAGTGATGAACTTACTAAATTGAATGATTTAAAGGAAAAAGGAATTATTTCTCAAGAGGAATTTGAAAAGGCGAAAAACAAACTATTAAATAATTAAATAGTTTAATCATGTTCAATGGTTTTAAAAAAAAATTTATTAAAGTAAATAAGGGCAAAATTTTTTGTAGATTTAAAGGTAAAGGTCCTCCCTTATTATTACTTCATGGATATCCGCAAACACATGTGATGTGGCACAAGACTGCTCCTGAACTTAGTAAATACTTCACAGTAATAGTCGCTGATCTTAGAGGATATGGAGATAGTTTAGTGTTACCTGGTGGAACAAATCATAAAAATTATTCTAAAAGAGAAATGGCTAAAGATATGGTTCAATTGATGAGTAAATTAAATTTTAAAAAATTTTTTGTTGCAGGTCATGATCGGGGTGGAAGGGTTGCCCATCGCATGGCCAGGGATTTTAGAAAAAAAATTTTGGCAATTAGCGTATTAGATATTTGTCCTACTTTAGATATGTATGAACAAACAAATATGAAATTTGCAAAAGGATATTTTCATTGGTTTTATTTAATACAACCAGCACCTTTACCAGAGAAAATGATAATGGCAGATCCTAAAAGATGGTTAAAAAGTCGTTTTAACAGATCATCTAAACTTGCGATTGGAAGGATTGAAAACAAATATTTAAGAGCCTTTAAACAAAAAAAAAGAATTCATGCAACATGTGAGGATTATAGGGCTGCGGCGAGTATAGATTTGGAGCATGATAAAAAAGATAGAAAAAAAAAATTAAATATCCCTATACAAGTTTTGTGGGGAAAGAAAGGGGTCGTTGGAAAACAATTTAATTCAATTAAAATTTGGCAAAAATATACTAATAAAAAAGTTTGTGGTGTAGAAGTTAATTCAGATCATTTTATCCCGGAGGAAAGCCCCAAACAAACAATAAAAAATTTAAAAACTTTTTTTTTAAAAAATGCTTGAGATAATACCTAATAAAAAAAATATCGGTGCAGAAATAATTTTAAATTTGAATGATATTTCTAATAAAGACATTTCTAAAATTAAGAAAGCACTAAATAAATATGGATTGATATTTTTTAGAAATCAAAAATTGACCTCTAAACTTTATATAAAGTTTGCTAAACACTTTGGAAAATTAGCCAATTATCCAAGATTAAAAGGGTTGAATAAAAAATTTCCTCAAATTACAGTAGTGCAAAGAAAATCAACCGATAAAGGTCCAAGTTTCGGCGAACAATTTCACACAGATTCAATTTATACAAAAAAACCGCCAAGATTTACTATGTTGTTCTCAAAACTTGTGCCAAAAAAAGGCAAAGCTAATACAGAATTTTGTTCTCAATATCTTGCTTATGAAGAGTTGCCAAATTCAATTAGAAAGAAATTCAAAACAATTAAAGGTAAATATTCCTCTGAAGGCCCAATTTCAATCACAACCAAGGAAAGAGTAAAAGATAAAGGAAAAAATATTAAAGAACTTAAATCTTCACACAAGATAATTAAGAAAATAAGCTCAAAATTTTCGATTTATTGTAGTCCAGGACATTTTGTTGGTTTTAGCTCAAAAATTAAAAGTCAGAAAAAATTAAAAAAATTTTTGTTCAATCATCAAATTAAAAAAAAATTTCAGTTCTCACTTCCTTGGGAGAAAAATCAATTGGCTATATGGGATAACAGATCTATGCTACATCAGGCAACACCTTTCAAAGGAAATAGAATAATGCATAGGATAACAATCAAATAATATATAATCACAATTTTCTTGGGATTTATTCCTTTTATATTTATTACTTTTTTGTGAGTGTTGCACCTTTGGGAGTTACAGCTATAGTTTTATGTTCTGCAAACAATGTAAGTCCTGAAAATATATTAAAAGCTATTTTTGTATCTACTATTGCATCTATAGGAACTATATTCTTTGCAATAAAGTATTTAAATTTATAAAATTTTATTTAAAGGACTAACTTCTCCAATTTTAAAAGTAATAGCATCACTTTTCTTATATCCATAATTTTCTGCATTATCTTTAAATCTAATTGGAGGTTCCATAATTGGCTCAAATGATAAAACAAATGTTCCCCAATGCATGCCTAGTACTTTTTTACTTTTTAAATCTTGTGCAACATTTAAGGCTTCCTCTGGTGTAGTGTGATAGATAGTTTTATCAAACATTGGTTTAAAATTATAAGCCCCAATATTAATCATCGTGAGATCTATTGGACCATATTTTATCCCTAACTCTTTGTAAATTTCTCCATATCCTGTATCACATGCAAATAAAATTTTCTTATTTTTATATTGTATTAAAAAATTACCCCACAAAGTTTTATTTGTATCTGTTAAACTTCTCTTTGACCAATGAATTGCTGGAAGTAAAGTGATTTTTAAATTTTCATTTATAATTTTTTGATCATACCAATCCATTTCGTTTACATCTTTGTATCTTTTAAAATATTTACCAAGATTTAGAGGTGTTAATACTTTTGCATCCTTAAAAGGAAAATTTCTAATGGTTGACATATCCTGATGATCATAATGATTGTGAGTTAGTAAAAAAATATTTGTTTTAGGTATCTCATTTAATTTTATTGCAGGATTAGTAAATCTTTTTGGGCCAAAAATAAGTGGTCCAGCATTTTTAGAAAATACAGGGTCCGTTATAATTGTTGTTTTTCCTAATTTTATAAGGAATGTAGCGTGACCTATCCAAGTAATATAATCATCGTCTTTATATTTTTCTAAGTTTTCCAGGACTTTTTTTCTCTCAACAACATGTTCTAAGGGATAATTTAGATCAACTTTTTTTCTTAATTTACTAAAAGTTCTATAAGAGAATTTTGCTGACCTAGATATTATTACCGGTGACCCTTTTGGGTTTCTAAAAGTACCATCTGGTAAATGATGATAAGGCCTTTCTATCATTTTATTTTTGTTTATCCATTAACCATAAATTATTTCCCGCAAGAAAATAAATTTTTCCATTATTTGGGTGTACCTGAATATCTCTAATTCTTCCAATCTTGTCCTTGAAAATAATAATTTCTTCTATATTTGATAAATTTTTAAAATTTAATTTTCTTAACGATTTATCTTTTAGTGAAGTAATAAGTGCTTGCCCATTCCACTCATTAAACTCTTCTCCTTTATAAATAGTTATTGCACTTGTAGCTATAGATGGTACCCAGTATTGAATTGCCTTTGTAAATCCTGGTTTCCATTTAGGTCCAATTTTAGATCCTGAGTAATTCGTGCCTCCCCAACCTAAAATTTTCCAACCATAATTCTCTCCTTTTTTTACTTCACCAAACCAATCACCACCTTTTGCACCGTGATTACTGATATAAATTTTTCCATCAAAGGGAGATAAAGTTAAACCTTGGGGGTTACGAACACCAATTTGGTAGATTTCTGGTAACCAATTAGATTTACCATCAAACTTTGGATTATCTTTTGGGATACTCCCATCAATATGAATTCTAATTATACTTCCAGCATGTTTTGTTGGATCTTGAGCAATCATTCCTTGTCCTCTTTCACCAGCAGATGCAAAAAGATAATTATCTTTTATTGCTAGTCTTGATCCAAAATGATAGCCAGATTCTATTGGCGGTTCAGCTTGAAATATATTTTCAAAATCTAATTTTTTTTTATCTAATTTAGCTTTTGCAATAGAGGTACTCGTTTTCCGATCCCCTCTATTTTCTGAATAAGAAATCCATAAATAATTATTTTGATATATAATATCTAACAAACCTCCTTGTCCGTGTACAAAATAATTTAAGTTATGTTCAACTTCATAAACTTCCTTAGAAATAATATTCACTATTTTTATTTTTCCAGTTTTTTCAGTGATAATAAGCTCTTCATCATTTATAAAAGATGATCCCCACGGCTCATTTAAATCTGCCAATTTTTTAAAAGTAAAATTTTCAGAAAAACTTTGTGATGAGAATAATAAAAAGAAAAATATTGATAAAAAATATTTGATCACTTTATGAAAGTTTAGATCTGCCACCGTCTACAGCAATAATTTGGCCTGTAACCCAAGAACTATCTTCTGTCAGTAAGAATTTAGCAAGAGCTGCCGAATCCTTTCCTTCACCTAATCTTTTTAGGGGATGTGCTTTTGCGATCCCTTCAGCTAATGCAGCATTTTTTAACATTGGTTCTGCAATTTTAGATTTTGTCAAACTCGGAGCAACACAGTTTACTCTTATATTTGGAGCAAATTCAGCTGCTAAAGAAACTGTTAAACCTTCTACAGCTGCTTTTGTTGAAGCTATTATTGCATGATTAGTAAATCCTCTTTGGGCAGCAACAGTAGAAAATAATACTATCGAACCTTTATTCTTTTTTAAGCTTTCTTGAAATCCTTTAATGGCTTCCACAGCAGAATAAAGATTAAGTTTCATACATTTTTGAAAGTCTTGTTCGCTCACCATTCTTAATGGTTTTAGATCAATAGAACCTACACAATAAGCCAGGCCTTTAATTTCAGAAATATCTGATTTAACTTTTTCAATAAAACCTTCCTCTAAAACATCTGCAATAGTATATGAGCATCCAAGTTTTTCAGATATAGGACTAAGTTCACTTTCATTTCTTGCAACTAAATGAATATCATTTCCAGAGTTTTTTAATTGTTCAGCCAAACTTGATCCAATAGAACCTGTCGCACCAAAAATTACATATTTTTCTGACATAAAAATTTTTATTAGTTATATTTAACTATGAAGTTATTTTTTATACTCGGTAATCAATTATTTCCAACAAAATACCTAGACCGCTTCAAAAAAGACCACCTGTTTTTTATGGCTGAAGACAAGGGTTTATGCACGTATGAAAAGCATCATAAACAAAAAATTTTATTATTTTTATCCTCAATGCGTTCTTATGCAGATGGGTTAAGAAAAAATAAATTTAAATTAGATTACCTTAAAATCGAAGATAAAGAATTTAGTGATGATTACTTAAAAAAACTAAAAAAAATAATCGCACAAAAAAAAATAAAAGAAATTTCAAGTTTTGAAGTAGAGGATAAGTTTTTTGAAAAAAAGATTTCACAATTTCTAAAAAAAGAAAAAATAAATTGGAATATTATTCAAACTCCCATGTTTTTAAATTCTAGAGAAGAATTTAAAAATTATCTATCAAAATCAAAAAAACCGTTCATGGCAACTTTTTACAAAGAAGTTAGAAAAAAATCTGGAATACTGATGGGATCAGATGGTAATCCTATTGGAGGCAAATGGAGTTTTGATGAAGATAATAGAAATAAACTACCAAAAAATATTTCAATTCCTAAATTTCCAAAAATTAATGAGAGCAATCATACAAAAAAATTAAAACCCATTATTGAAAAGGAATTTAAAAATCATCCTGGAAGCACAGACAATTTTTGATTCGCAACAGAATACGATGATGTTGTCAAACTTTTAAATTTTTTTATAAAAGAAAAATCAAATTTATTTGGCGATTATGAGGATGCAGTTGATCAAAAAGATAATATTCTATTTCATAGTGCATTAAGTCCTTATATAAATTTAGGTTTAATTACACCTGAATTTGTAATCCAAAAAGTTTTAGAATTTCACAAGAAACATAAAATTAGAATGAATTCTTTAGAGGGATACATTCGTCAAGTGATTGGTTGGAGAGAATTCATGCGTGGAA
This sequence comes from uncultured Pelagibacteraceae bacterium, assembly GCA_902622655.1. Taxonomy (GTDB): domain Bacteria; phylum Pseudomonadota; class Alphaproteobacteria; order Pelagibacterales; family Pelagibacteraceae; genus Pelagibacter. The sequence continues at coordinate 7,077 of CACNQY010000004.1, forward strand.
TTTATCAGTCCTATTCCCAAGAAATGGAAACTGGAAATTTTTTTAAACAAAATAGAAAAATGAAAAGTTCTTGGTACGATGGCACAACTGGCCTTCCTCCTTTAGATTATGCAATTAAAAATGCAGTTAATCATGGTTGGTCACATCACATTGAAAGGTTAATGATCTTATCGAATATTATGAACCTTTGTGAAATCAAACCAGCAATTGTTTACAAATGGTTTATGGAGATGTTCGTAGACTCCTCAGATTGGGTAATGGTTCCAAATGTATATGGAATGGGATTATTTAGTGATGGAGGAATTTTTGCAACCAAACCTTACATTTCCGGATCTGCATACTTTATGAAAATGATGGATTTTAAAAAGGGTGAGTGGTGCAACGCGATGGATGGACTTTATTGGAGATTTATAGATAGAAATAGAAAATTTTTTATAAAAAATCCCCGTTTATCAATGATGGTAAGAATATTTGATAAAATGAAACCAGATAGAAAAAAATTAATTTTAACTGAAGCTGAAAAATTTATTAAACAAAATACTGCGTAGTGAAAAAGGAAAATTTGCCATCCAAAATTTGTTTAGTTTGCAACAGACCATTTAAATGGAGGAAAAAGTGGAAGCTTAACTGGGACACAGTTAAATACTGCTCAAAAAGATGTTCTAATAAAAAAATTTAATTATGAATTTAGAGAAATATAAATGGAAAAGTAGAATTTTATTAGTAATTACGCCAAATTTTAAGGATAAATCATATCAAAAAGTAAAAAAAATATATCAAAGCAAGATTAAGCAATTCCACAAAAGATATGTAAAATTAATTTGTAAGACAAATAAAAACAAAGCTTTTTCAGTAAATCTTATTGGCTTTGATGGAAAAATAAAAAAAATAATGAATGATTTTAACTATAAGTTAGTTTTTCAAATAATTGACAAGATGCCATTAGGAAAAAAAATTAAACCAATTAACCTATCTTTATATTCAGATTATAATCCTAAAACTACAACATATGGATTAGGATTTAAAAATAAAGAAAAAGCATTATTTACTATTAATGCAATTAAAAATAGACCTGCCAAATATCAAGTGAATGTAGTTTCAACTATGTTAGGCAGAGCCAAAAATCATCCAAACAAAACCCAAGACATGGGTGGTGCAATAAAGGTATTTAATAATTGGATGAAAAAATATAAGAGAAATAAAAATGAAAACTAAGTTATCTAATTTTTTTAAAAAAATAATATTTTTATCAGTTTTAACTATACCAAACATTGTTAATGCTGATTTTTTTAAGGATATAACTACTAAAATTACAGATAATCCAAATAGACTTAGTTATGGTATTTCTGTTGCCGACATAGATCAAAATGGAAAGTATGAATTTATAGTTACAGGATTTGGTTATCCAAACTTAGCACTCTCATATGAAAGTGGAAAATTAATTAATATTGCTAATCAAAATATATTTTCCGATGAATCTAGAAAAACAATTGGCGTTGCTGCATGTGACGTTGATAGAGATGGATATGAAGAAATATATTTTCTTAACACAGATACTTATAGTGGAATAAAAAAATATTCTGATAGACTTATAGATTTAGTTGGAAATAATTTTTTAGACATGTTTGAAATTAAAAAAAATAAAGAGGATTTAAATTTAACAGCAGGTAGATCAGTCGCTTGTGTGGATAGGAAAGGCGATGGCAAATATGGTATTTACGTATCAAATTATGGGGGACCAACCAGGTTTTATGAAATTGAAAACAAAAAGATTAAAGATAAATCAGTTAATTTAAATTTAGATAAGGTTACGGGTGGAAGGGCGGTTGTTTCAGGACATATTTTAACTGATAGATCTGACATTTTTGCAGCAAATGAAAGAGGTGCAAATTTTCTTTTAAAAAATAACAATGGAGTTTTTGAGGACTTAGCGTTTAATTATCGAGTAGATGATGTAATTCAGAACGGTAGAGGAACTGCATTATCAGACATACTTTATCGAGGAAGATTAGATATAATAAGTGGAAATTGGCAGGGTTATCACAGAGCTTATGTTTTAAATGATAATCAGTTTAAAGATATAGGTAATAGTAAGTTTGATAAACCTTCTAGAATTCGGACAATAATATCTGCAGATTTTGATAATGATGGTTACGATGAAGTTTTTATGAACAATATAGCTGAGCCAAATAAGCTATTTAAAATTAGAGAGAATGGAAAATTTGTGGAAATAAAATTAGAGACTGGTTTAGAGGCTGATGGATACGGTACGGGAGCTGCAGTTGCTGACATTGATAATGACGGTATTTTAGAATTATTAGTTTCGCGCGGTGAAAGTAAAGAGCAACCATTAACTTTATATAAAGCAAATATCGACAAACAAACTAAATATTTAAGAATTAAACCCATTAACAAATTTGGTGCTCCAGCGAGAGGTGCAACAGTAACATTGCTTTCTAATCAAAGAAAACATTCAAAAACTATAGATTCTGGTTCAGGTTATTTGTGTCAAATGGAGCCTGTGGCACATTATGGAATTAGAAAAAATGAAAAAGATTTTAGGGTAGAAGTAAAATGGACAAACGGAAATAAAAATTTAATTAAAATAAACTCTTTAAATCAAACTATTATTGTAAAACAAAAATGAAGAGAAATTTATTAAAACTTTTAGTAATTTTTTTTGTATTAATTCAATTTGACTCAATATCAGAGGAAAAAAATTATCATAAGGAGATAATAGCTGACTGGTCTAGAATATTTCCTGATCAAAATAGAAATGCAGGGGGACCAATGTTTTTTAAATATATAATCGATAAAGAAATAACTTACAAAGATTTCAAAGAATTTAATAAATTATATTGTGCTGTTTCTGGATCGTTAATTGACCCAAATGCTGAACCAGATTTTATATATGCAAATGAAAGTAACACTGGAGAAAAAATTTGTGGTGATTACTATAAGTGCTGCATTCCTTGCTCTTGTGATATTATGAAATATTCAGAAGTTGAAAAAATGAAACATAAATTTATGGATGGTTTAAAAGAATTTTATGTGTTCACAATCAAAAATCCTTGCGATAAAAAAGATTTTCCAAATAGAGTTAATAAGAATTATTTTTGTGATGGTGAAAAAATCAACGATACCCAAGTTTATAGTCTTAATGACAAATTAGTAATAGGCTTATTACACGAAGGAAGAAGTTGTAAAAAAAATGATATAGATTTTGTTAATAGCCATCAAGTAACAGGAAGATTTTGTGAATTCCGAAATAATACTCCTTTAGAAAATTTAAAAACCGGAATGGGTGATATCTTTATAAAGCTTGCAAGATAGTAATATTTAAATTGTTCAAACAACTATTCTAAGTTAAGCTTAAATTAGTGAACATATTAGTACTTCAACATATAAAAATAGAAGATCCAGGTTACATTAAAGATTTAATGTTGGCTGATGGACTTAAACTTACCACTATTGAATTAGACGAAGGTGAAAAAATACCAGAGGATTTAAGTAAATTTGATGGAATGTTTTGTATGGGTGGTCCAATGGATACATATATGGAAAAGCAATATCCATGGTTAATAGAGGAAAAGAAAAAAATTAAAGAGTTTGTTGTGGAATTAAAAAAACCTTATTTAGGTTTTTGTTTAGGTTGTCAACTTTTAGGAGAAGTAGTAGGTGGTAAAGTAGTTAAATCAAATCCAGCAGAAATTGGAATTATGGATATTAATTTCCTAAAAGATAAACAGGAAGATAAATTATTTTCAAAATTTCCTGACACTATTAAAAGTTTGCAGTGGCATTCTTATGAGGTTCAAGGTATTGAAAATAATAAAGATGTAACTTTATTAGCTTCTTCGCCAATCACTAAATATCAAATTTTTAAATATCAAAACCATGCTTATGGAATTCAATTTCACATAGAAATTAAAGATACCACAGTCAATGAATGGGGATGTGTTCCAGAGTATAAAAAAGCTTTAGAGGATCAGCTAGGTAATGATGCATTAAAAAAGTTTGATAAATCTGCAAATGACAACATGAAAGATATGAATAACTATTCCACAATTCTATACAATAATTTTAAAAAACTTTTATGAGTAATAAGATCTTTGAATGGGCAGGAGTTATAACTGCAATATTATATTCTTTGTTTGTAGCTTTAAATATTGGGATAGAATTTTTTGGTTTTTGTTTATTACTTTTATCTGCAATCTTAATTGGTATTTGGGCTTACAGAGGTGGCCATAAAGGAATTTTGTTTTTACAATTTTTTTATGCTACAGCTGGAATTATAGGGATGGTTCGCTGGTTTTAGTTAAAAGTCGAAACAATTTTTGGAATATAATTTTTAAAATTAAAAAATCCTTTGTTGCAGTATTGCCAAGCTAATTGATCAAGATTTCTATATAAAAAATTTATTTTTAGTTTCTTTGAATTAATATAATCTAAATTTTCACCAACTGTTGGATATAAAGCAAAGCAATTTTCAATATTTGTTATTTCACATATATTAATGATTTGACAATCAATAGATTGAACATTTAATCTTTGTTCTTGGTCTTTAATTAACAGAGACTTAAATTTTACTAATTTTTCGCTGAGTTTTATAGATCTATTTTCATTACTGTTAGAAACTAAGTAAATTTTTTTAAAGTTGTTGTCTTTAAAATCAGTGATTTCAAACGAGAAATTATTTTCAAAAATTAAAAGATTTTTGTCCTCAATATTTGGTGGGTTATTAAAATCTTGCTTAATTATTTGATAAGATTTTTCAGATACCTTTGGAGGAGCATTTTCATTTAATTTTATATTTTGAAATCTATTATTAGTGAATTTTTTAATATTCCATTCACTTGCTAGGTAATGTTTTCCTTGTGTTTGAACGCCAGCAACCCATCGCCAACCAAGGGTATTTGATGCCGCGTCTCCATCGTAAAGATGTTGCATAAAAAATTCTGCCCCTAGTTGCCAAGGTAATTCTAAAGTAAAAATCCAAATACTAGCAAACCACATTCTTGTATGGTTATGTAAATAATTATTATCTTTAAGCTCTTTTACCCATTTATTAAAGCAATCTATGTTTGTTTTTCCCTCAATCGCATTAAGATAATTTTGATTATTTTGAAATTCATTTTTAATATGATTTAATTCTAAAAGGTAATCTGTCCAAACATCCGGTCTTAGTTCTAACCAACCCTTCCAATAAGTTCGCCATAGGACTTCTTGAATAAACTTTTCATTTTTTGAAAAAGAAAATTTACTCAGCGCTTTCTGAATGACTTCTTTTTCATTAATTATTCCATGAGTTATGTATGGTGATAAGCAAGATATATTAGATCTTTTTTCAGGCCCAAAATCAAAATTTCTTAATTTTGAATATTCTGCAAGATTATTATTAACAAAATCATCCAATTGATTTAAGGCCTTAGCCCTTGAAGCTTCAAATATCATTTTTAATTATTTTGATTTTTTTTTCTTCAGACCTAATTTATCACTATGCCTTAACCTTAAAACAACAATCGCTGCAGCAATCAATAAAATTGCAACTGCCTCATAAACAAGTGCAGTAGGATCCATCTCTTTACCTTGCAAGATAATAAACCGAGCTAGAGCAGTAATTGCAATAAGTAATGGAAGTGTAATACTAATAGACTGTTGGTTCCAAAAAACTCTAACCATAGCTAGTACTTCTAAGTAAAGAAACATTAAAAGTAAATCAGCTAGTGTAACAGATTGATTCATGAACATATTTTTCATCTCAATCCCAACAGCAATAACTGTGCTGATTAAGATAATAACCATTAATGCTAACTGTAAGTTTTTTGCTATCTTATCCATTATTTATCCTTACTAAAAGGAAGCCATTTTTCAATAGCTGATTTTAACGGACCATCATAAGGAATTGAATAAGAATTTGGGTTTGGACTTGTTAAAACCTCTATTCCTTTTGAAAATACAAAGATAAATACTATTACAAAAACGATTACCATGATTTTAAAAGGATCAAAATTTTTTGTTTGAAAAACACTTGCTGACTTCGCTTCTGCTCTATGGAATTGTTTAAAAGTCATGTAGACGGCAAATATTAAACCAATGTGAGCTAAAAAGAGTCCGGCCCACCCAAATGCAAAAGTTGTGTAAGAAAAAACATATAAACTAAAAACAGTGGTCCAAATAAAACTTAAAACCAAAAGTATTTGTAATCTAACTGTTTTAGGAAGTGCACGTAGATCATTTTTACTATCATCAAATAAAATATTTGCAGCATCTCTCATCCAATTCTTTATTGATTCCATACAATTAAGATATAATTTTTTCTAATATAAACAAATGTTTATTTGTCCTAAATTTTAACTTAAATTTGATTTAATAACGCTTTCTAGATGTAATATACTTTGAGATCCTGAAACAAATTCCCTTCCTATTTCAAAAAAAGGAACCCCAGAAATGCCTTTTTCCTGAGCAAGTGTAATTTTTGAGTTTACCATTTTTATATTTTCTTCATTAATAAAATCCTTAAATATTTTTTCTGAAATATTTTCTTTTTTAGCTATATTAGTTAAAATATTTATATCTCCTATATCAAGTCCATCTATAAAATATGAACTATATATTTTTTCTTTGATTTGATTTTGTAAATTAAATTTTTTACTCAAAATAATTAATAGATGGGATAGTAAAGTATTTGGAGTTTTTTTTATTTTATCTAAATTAAAAATTACTCCTGCTTCTTCTGCTTTTAGCTTCATATTTTTGTACATTGGAGCTGCATAATTTTTTCCTCCAAATTTGATTTGAAGATATTTATCGCGAGAAATTCCCTCTGCTGGCATCTCAGGATTTAGTTGAAATGGAGTATGATTAATTTCAAATTTTGTTTCAGGAAATTTTTTTATGGCATTATTTAAATTTGTATGGCTAATAAAACACCATCCACAAATAGTGTCAGCAAAAATATTTATTTTCATTTATTTATGAACGAAGTTTTTTTTTGTGAAAATTGATAAATTTCTCAACATTAGATTTATTAAATGATTTATTTTCTTCAAAAGAGACCTTCTTCATAGAATAGGCGCTACTATTAGTAGCCCTTGATTGAATTGTAATATTCCCTTTATATAATTTAAGCTTAACTGCACCGTTGACTTTACCTCTTTTTAAATCAACAATTTTTTGAAGTTTAAATCTTTCTTTTGAATACCAATAACCATTATAAATTAACTCTGCATATCTAGACATTATCCGATCCTTTTTATGCATGGTTTCTTTATCCAAAGTAACTGACTCAATTGCTCTATGTGCATTGATTAATAGAGTTCCTCCGGGTGTTTCATACACTCCCCTTGATTTTATACCTAGAAATCTGTTTTCTACTAAGTCAACTCTTCCAATTCCATTTTTCCCCGCAAGATCATTTAGCTTTGTTAATAATTTAGCTGGTGAGATTTTTTTTCCATTAATTCCAAACGGATCACCATTTTTGAAATTGATAGTAACAAATGAAGGTTTGTTAGGTGCTTTTTCTGGAGAAACCGTTCTTTGAAAAATAAATTCTGGTGCTGAATTTTTTGGATTTTCTAAAACTTTTCCTTCAGTTGATGTATGAAACAAATTATCATCGACTGAAAATGGTGGAGCACCTTTTTTATCCTTAGGTATAGCGATACCATGCTTTTTTGCATAATTAATTAAATCTGTTCTGGATTTTAATTTCCAAATTCGCCACGGAGATATAATTTTAATTTTATGTCCAAAATAATGATAACCTAACTCAAATCTTACTTGATCGTTTCCCTTTCCTGTTGCGCCATGCGAAACGGCATAGGCTTTGAATTTTTTAGCAACCCTTATTTGATCTTTTGCGATAAGTGGTCTTGCAATCGATGTACCTAATAAGTAAACACCCTCGTAAATCGCGTGCCCTCTAATCATAGGATAAACGTAGTCTTTAACAAAAATATCTTTTAAATCTTTAATAATTATATTTTTAACACCAAATTTTTTTGCATTAATTATTATTTTTTTTCTATCAATCTCTTGGCCTATATCCGCTGTATAACAAATTACATCTGCATCATAATTCTCTTGAAGCCATTTTAAAATTATAGAGGTGTCTAGACCTCCAGAGTAAGCTAGAACAATTTTTTTTTTTGATTTCATTAAATTAACTACAAGCTTTTTTCGAAGCGTTATAAGCCTTAGTAAATCCTAGTAGTGAGTAATGATCAATAGTTTGAGATCCTTGTTGGTTATATCCAGTAATCATAATTCTAGATCCTTTTCTCATTTGCTTAATCATTTTTAGTTCTATTTTATTATCAGCAATCCATGCAAAACCTTGTTCTTTAATATCAAATTTAAATTTATTTTTTCCTGAAGCAGCTGTTACAGAGTTATTTTTGTTAAATTCATAACCTGGAGTTACACTTACTTCATTTGAAATTTTGTCATTTGGTCTAAAAGCTACAAATAATTTTGCATCTCTTTTATTTGTTTTAGGCGCCTGCAAGATAGGTTTTGTTTGAGCAAAACATACTTTTCCATCAGTATCAGAAACTACCATTGCTTCCCAGTCTTTGTATTTACCAATCTTTTTTATTTCTTGGGCCGAAATTTGGGTAATACTAATTATAAAAAATATTCCTAAAAATATTATAATTTTTTTAATTAAGGACATGGATTTGGAAAAATAGTTTGTACTTGGTTAATTTCTTTAATGACATCATCAGATAAGTTTACATTTACACTTTCTATGTTCGTTTTCAACTGATCCATTGTAGTTGCTCCAATTATTACACTAGTCATAAAGTCTTGAATTTCACAAAATTTAATAGACATTTGACTCATATCTAGACCAAATTTTTCACTGATTTTATAATAATGCTCAACTGCAGCCTCTGTATTTGGCTTCCTATATCTTGTCCAGAATTCGAAATCTCTCTCCATTCTTGATCCTTTTGGAAAATTTTTGTTTCTATATTTTCCACTTAAATATCCGCTTGCAAGAGGTGAGTAAGCCAAGCAGCCAATGTTTTCTCTTATAGAAACCTCAGCCAATCCTACTTCATAAGATCTATTTAACAAACTGTAAGGGTTTTGAATTGACATCATTCTAGGTAATTTTTTATCTTTGGATAATTGAAGATAATTCAAAACTCCCCAAGGAGTTTCATTTGATATACCAACGTATCTTATTTTTCCCTGATCAATATATTTATTTAATTCTGCAAGAACATCTTCAAATTTATTCCATTCATTTTCTTCATGAACATAACCAAGTCTACCAAAATTATTTACATTTCTTTCTGGCCAATGAAGTTGATATAAATCTATATAATCGGTTTTAAGTCTTTTAAGACTGTCATTTAAAGCAGATTCTAAATTAGAACCTGTAAAACTATTTTCACCACTTCTTAGATAATCTCTTGCTGGACCAGCAACTTTTGTTGCTAGAATTACTTTGTCCCTTTTTTTTGTATTTTCAAACCATTTTCCAATAATTTCTTCTGTATCCCCATAGGTTTCTTTTTTAGGAGGTACTGCATATAATTCTGCAGTGTCCCAAAAGTTTACTCCGTGATCTAAACCAAAATCCATTTGTTCAAATGCTTCAAGTTCAGTATTTTGCTCTCCCCAAGTCATTGTGCCGAGACAAATTGTACTTACTTTAATATCAGTATTACCTAAATTTTTGTAATTCATTAGAAATATTAAGTTAAATTCTTGTTAATCTTTTAAGGTATCTTGAATAATTAGTAAAAGAATATATATATTAGTCATCATGGAAAATAATAAAGACGGAATACTTAATAGAGCAAAAGCAGCACAACAAACAGCTACAGTAATGGATGAAGGCTTAAGAGCCTACATGCTAAAAGTTTATAATTATATGGCAACGGGTGTATTGCTAACAGGAATAGTAGCACTGATAACATTTAAAATGTCAGTTGTTACTAATGATGCAGGTTCAATCGTTGGTCTAACACAGATAGGTAATGCAATTTATTTATCAGGTCTTAAGTGGCTTGTAATGCTAGCACCACTAGGTATCGTTTTTTATATGAGTTTCGGAATAAATAAAATGAGTTCATCAAAAGCACAGACTACGTTTTGGGTTTTTGCAGCTTTGATGGGTTTATCTTTATCTTCAATATTATTAGTTTACACAGGAATGAGTGTAACAAGAATTTTCTTTATTACATCTGCAACATTTGGGGCAATGAGTATTTACGGATACACAACTAAAAGAGATCTTACAAAACTAGGATCTTTTTTAATGATGGGTCTGATAGGAATTATTATAGCTTCAATTGTTAATATCTTTATGAAATCTTCAATGATGTATTTTGTGATTTCAATTTTAGGTGTTTTAATATTTGTTGGCTTAACAGCTTATGACACACAAAAAATCAAAAATATGTATGTTGCTTCAGACTCAGGTGAGTTAATGGGCAAGAAAGCTGTGATGGGCGCGCTGACTTTATACTTAGATTTTATCAATCTATTTATTATGTTGTTAAGATTATTTGGTCAAAGAAGATAAATTTATTTTTGAAGTTTCTTCCAATTAGTATTTTTCAATAGAATTTTAAGATCGTAAGAATTTTTAAGTATTTTACCACTTGTGTCAGTAATCAAATATCTAAGGTTTTTATTTTTAGGTTTAAAATTTTTACAAATTTTATAAAGGGCATTTTCAGTGGCATTTCTAAAAACACTAAACCCCACTTGTTTACTTGAAATACTCAAACCATAATCTTTCCAAGAACCCTCTGAAACCATTTTGGCATACAAGTCTAATATAATTTTAAGCTCATCTTTTTCAAAAAATGTTTTTCTTCTATTTTATTATGAGGATTGTTTATTACTAATTTTAAATTACTACGCATCAATCTTATGTTTACTAATTAATGGTATTTGAAATCCTGTGAATACTATTGTTATTGGAAGCATTCCCCACACTTTAAAGTTAACCCAAAACTCCTCTGTTTGAGTTCTCCAAATAATTTCGTTTAATAAAGCAAGACTAAAGAAAAAATACATCCATCTCTTATTAAGTATTTCCCAACCAACATCAGTTAGTGGAATAGATTTACCCATAATTTTTTTAAGAATTGGTTCATTGGTAAAATATTTTCCAAAAAACAATGCAAGAGCAAATATGATATTAATGATAGTCGGTTTTACATAAATAAATATGGGATCATTAAAGTAGATAGTTAATCCACCAAAAAAAGTAATTAAAATTCCGCTTACTAATGGCATTGGAGGAATTTTTTTTTCAAAAAACCAAACAATTGCTAATGCAACTAAAGTTGCAACTATTAGTGGAGGTATTGCTACTGATAAATTTTTACCACTATTGTAATAGTAGAAAAAAAATATTGCTAAAGGACCAAAATCAGTAACAAATTTTAAAAAAGATTTATTCACTTAAAAGATATTAACATATTTGCCACATCACAAAACATTTATATTTTTAGCATTGATTTTTATTTTTAAATACCCATACTAAGTTAATGCCTATCCAAAAAGCTAAATTTTCAATTGGAGATATCGTTAAGCATAAACACTTCGAATTCAGAGGTGTGATTTATGATGTAGATTTTGAATTTAATAACTCAGAGGAATGGTACCAGTCTATTCCAAAAAATGTGAGACCAAGAAAAGATCAACCATTTTATCATTTGTTAGCAGAAAATGATGAGATAACTTATGAAGCTTATGTTTCTGAGCAAAACTTGCTAATGGACGATTCTGATGAGCCAATAAAACACCCTTTAATTGAAGAAATATTTTCAGGAAAAAAAGGCTCCAGTTACTTTAAGCTTTCGAATTAGCCTCATCACTATTTAAACACATTTACTTCAAATCTAAGCCATATAGATAAAATAATATTATTTATCTGGTCAAGAATGTTAAACGTTAATTTCAGTCTTTTTATCTCCCCTCTGCATTCTTGATCAGATACCTTTTTCATAATAGACATCACTAAAAAAAAATTTTTAAATGAGTTATGTACAAAATTTTTGAGCCTAATAAGATTTTTCACTTTACATCTAAAGCACCCAAGTATGTTTTGGTTTTATTTATAGTTTTTTTATCTATAGGATTACTTGAAGCATTAATTTTATCTCCAGAAGATTACAAACAAAGCGATGCAGTGAGAATTATGTATGTTCATGTACCTGCTGCTTGGATTTCATTAGGAATATTTTCATCACTAACTTTATTTTCAATTTTTGGCTTTATTTTGAAAAATAAAAATTTCTTTTTAATATCAAAAAGTTTAGCACCATCAGGGTTTGTTTTTACATTAATAGCATTAGTAACAGGTTCTATTTGGGGAAAGCCAACTTGGGGGACATGGTGGGTCTGGGATGCAAGAATAACATCTATGTTAATATTGGCATTATTTTATTTAATGTATTTAATTGTATGGAGGATTTATGATTTTGAAGAAAAAGTTTATAAAATATCAACCTTTATATCTATTTTAGGAATTATAAATGTTCCAATCATTAAATATTCTGTTGATTGGTGGAACACTCTTCATCAGCCAGCATCGATCAATATTTTATCAGAAAGCTCAATTCATTCCTCTATGCTTTATCCTTTATTAATGATGACTGCGGCATTTGCTCTTTTTTCATTGTTAATTTTCTTAATGAAATATAATACAGAACTGATAAAAATTAAAAATAAAGGCTTAGACAGATTATGATAAATGAGATTTTTTATATGAATGGATATGCAGTTTATGTGTTATCTGCTTTTAGCTTTACTCTTTTAAGTTTTCTTGGCTTGTACTTAGTAACTAAAGTACAATTTGTTAGAGAACAAAACAAATTTGTTACTAAATTTGGAACTCTTAATACTGAGCAAGCTAAGTCTGCAAAATTGCAAAGAATCAATAATGAAATTTTATCTGAAGCAATAAATAATTAACTTTTTTAAACCATGTATGGTAAAAAAGTTAAACTAAGATTATTGTTTATAGTAATTATCTTAATTACTTTGGTTTTAACCACATTTTTAATTTTAAAATCTTTAGAGGAAAATGTAGTTTATTTTCAATCACCAACTGAAATAAAATCTTTAATGGAACTAGATAATAATAAAATTAGAATTGGAGGTATGGTTAAAGAAAATTCAATTATAATTAATTCTAAGGAAGTTAATTTTATTATTACTGACTTCAAGAATGAAATTAATGTAAGTTATTCAGGGGCGGTTCCAAATTTATTTTCTGAAGGTGAAGGTGTTGTTGCAGAAGGTTTTTTAAAGGATAGAAATTTTTTTTATGCAACCAAAATATTGGCTAAACATGATGAAAATTATATGCCACCAGAGGTGAAAGAAGCATTAGGAGATAAATAAATTGATTTATAGTCTAATTGGAAATTATTCATTAATACTTGGATTAATTACTGGTTTAATATTATTTTATCTTTCATTTAAAAATTTTCAAAATCCAAAATTATTAAATTCTCAAATATTATCTTTTACATTTTTTCAACTTTTTTTTGTTTTGGTAAGTTTTATTTGTTTAATTCTTTCGTTTGTTGTTTCAGATTTCAGTAATGAGACAGTTTTTAATAATTCACATACAACAAAACCATTATTTTATAAAATCAGTGGTACATGGGGAAATCATGAAGGTAGTCTATTATTATGGTTACTTGTTTTAACTCTATTCATATATATTTTCCTATTAAAAACAAAAAACCAATCAGTTAAATACAAAATATTAACTTTAGTTTTTCAGCAAATAATAATAGTTGGATTTTTTGTTTTTTTGATAAAAACATCTAATCCATTTAATTATCTTTTTCCTATACCTGCAGAAGGTTTAGGTTTAAACCCAATTTTACAAGACCCAGCTTTAGCAATTCATCCTCCTATTTTATATTTAGGTTACGTAGGATCATCTATTATTTTTTCATCAGTTTTGGCTGCATCCTGTTTAAAAATAGTAAATTCAAGTTGGGCAATTCATATAAAAAAATGGATCTTAACTTCATGGATATTTTTAACATTAGGAATTTTATTAGGTTCCATTTGGGCTTATTACGAATTAGGTTGGGGTGGCTTCTGGTTTTGGGATCCTGTAGAAAACGTTTCATTGATGCCATGGATTGCTTTAACAACTCTTTTACATTGTATATTGGTGTTAGAAAGAAAATCCATTTTAACGTCTTGGGTAGTAATTTTGTCTATAGCAACTTTCACTTTAAGTATGTGTGGAACATTTTTGGTAAGGTCGGGTATTTTAAATTCAGTTCACACTTTTGCTAATGATCCTGAAAGAGGCTTATTTATATTAATATTTTTATTTATCTTAATTTTTTTATCGCTTTGTATTTTTTTCTTTTTTCATAAAGATGAAAATAAAAAATTTCAAAGTTTTTTTTGGCTAAGTAAAGAAACTTCAATTTTAATAAACAATTGGTTTATGATGTACTTTTTATCAGTTGTACTAATTGGAACAGTTTACCCTATATTTTTAGACGTTATAACTTCTGAGAAAATATCTGTCGGACCACCGTTTTATCACAAGTTAATGTTACCATTTTTAATACCGTTTCTATTAATGATGGCTATTGGACCAAGGTTAAAATGGATTAAATCTAAATTAGACAATAAAATATACCTAATATCCTTACTATCTATTTCTATCTTATTTTCATTTCTGATTTTAAATTTTTTTAATCAAAAAATTTTAATAAATACAGTCTTAATTTCAAGTGGCCTTTATTTATTTTTTATTACATTAAGAGATTTTTTTATTTCAAAAAATAAAAATCTTTCACAAAATTTTGCACACTTTGGATTTAGTTTATTAATACTAAGTATTCTATTTAATAATTTATTTTCAAGCGAAATTATTACAAATTTAAAAGTAGGTGAGACGTTTGAAAATGGAGATACAAAAATAATATTTAAGAGTATTAACCAAAAAAAAGAAAAAAATTATAATTCAATAATTGCAAATTTTAAAATTCAAAATTCCAATGGAAAAAAGGATGAATTTTTTCCTGAATTAAGAATTTATAATCAACCAGTAATTGCAACTAGCGAAGCCGATATTAAAACAACTATTATGCAAGACAAGTTCATTGTAATTAACTTGGTTCAAAATCAAGATTTTTTTAATGTCAGGTATCAAGTTAAACCTCTCATGGTATGGATTTGGTTATCGGTATTGTTAATAGCATCGGGAGGTTTAATAAGTTTTTTAAAAAAAAGATTATGAAAAAAAAATTACCACCTTTTATTTTAACCCTAGTTTTAGGAGTGATTTTTATAATTTTTTATAAAGGATTAGGAGATACCAATATCTACATGCCGGAAAATACCAAACATTACGATGTACCAGTATTTAATACTAAAGAATTTAATTCTAATATTAATTTTAGTTCATCAGAAATTTTTGAATTAGATAAAACTTATCTATTAAATATATGGTCCTCATGGTGTGTACCGTGCCGCCAAGAACATCCTTTATTAATGAATTTAAAAAAAAGTGAAGAAATAAATATTGTTGGATTGAATTATAAAGATAACAAAAAAAATGCAGAAAATTTTTTAAAAGAATTAGGAAACCCTTATAATAAAATATTTACTGATTTAGATGGAACAACGGCTATAGAGCTGGGTGCCTATGGTGTCCCTGAGTCATTTCTAATTCATAATAATAGAATTATTAAAAAATATATTGGACCCCTAAATAAACAAGTAATTAATGAGATAAAAAAAACAATAAAATGAAAATTTTAAATATTATATTATTAATTTCTTATATAATTTTTTTTAATAATGCACTGGCTGAAGAACAAGACAAAAAAAATAAAATAACAAAAAATTTGCGTTGTTTGATATGTCAAGGTCAGTCCATATATGACTCGGACTCTGAGTTTGCAAACAGTTTAAAAATTTTAGTAGACAAAAAAATCGAAGAGGGATTAACTGATGATCAAATATATCAATATTTTAAAGACAAATACGGGGATTGGATATTGTATGATCCTGGATTAAATAAAAATACTTATATTCTCTGGTTATTGCCATTATTGCTATTTTTAGTTGGAGGTGCCATAATCTATAAAAATTTTATAGCAAAAAAATAATTTTATATAAAATGAGAATAAAAAAAATATTACTAATTTTAATTTTAAGTTCTTTTTCTCTTTCTTTAAAAGCAGAAGATAGGTTAATAAATAATAATAATACAGAATTAAGTTTTTACACAGGAATGTTCGATTTTAGTGATGATGGAAAAAGATCAACTTTAATTGGCCTCCAACATCAAAATGAAAATTTGAACAGAGATACTTTTTTAGGAAATCTGTCTCCAATAACAGGAGTATTAATCACAACAGATAATGCAGGATATATTTATACAGGTATACAAGCTCAATATAAAATCGGTGCTTTAAATTTTACTCCAAGTTTCACTCCAGGACTATATTATGAGGGAGACGGTAAAGATTTGGGTCATCTACTAGAATTTAAAAGTGAATTACAAATATCATTAGATTTATCAAAAACTAGTGAATTAGGTTTTTCATACAATCATTTGTCCAATGCTAGCCTAGGTGATAAAAATCCTGGGGCAAATAGTTATATGTTTAATTTCTTCAAAAACTTTTAAATTAAATTATGAATTTAAAAGATTGTCATAATTTTAGTGATTTTAGAAAACTTGCAAAAAAAAAATTACCATCCCCTATATTTCACTATATCGATGGGGCTGCAGACGATGAGATTACGTATGCAAGAAATACCAGTGCATTCGATGATGTTGATTTAGTTCCAAACGTTCTAAGAGGTGTTGAAAATGTTGATTTATCAACAACTATATTTGGAAAAAAGTTAGATTTGCCTTTTTATTTAGCACCTACAGCATTGCAAAGGTTATTTCATTATGATGGTGAAAGAGCTGTAGGAAAAGCTGCAAAAAAATTTAATACAATGTTTGGAGTTTCAGCTCTAGCTACTGTAAGTGTTGAGGAAATTTCATCTATGATAGATACGCCAAAAATGTTTCAATTTTATTTCCATAAAGATAGAGGTTTAAATGATTCTTGCTTAGAAAGAGCAAAAGCTGCAAAATTTGATGTAATGGCTTTAACGGTAGATACTATAACAGGTGGAAATCGTGAAAGAGATTTAAGAACAGGATTTACATCACCACCTAAACTTACTTTATCAAGCTTATTTAGCTTTGCCACAAAACCAATGTGGGGAATCAATTATTTAACCAAAGGAAAATTTGAGTTACCACATCTTCAAGATTATGTTCAGGAAGGTACGAGCACAAATACCTCGATAGGTAATTATTTTTCAACAATGTTAGATCAATCAATGAACTGGAAAGATGCAGAAAAATTATGTGCTCAGTGGGGTGGTCACTTTGCACTTAAAGGAGTTATGAGTGTAGATGATGCTAAGAGAGCTGTAGACATTGGTTGTACTGGTATTATGGTTTCAAATCATGGTGGTAGACAATTAGATGGATCTAGATCTCCATTTGATCAACTTGCAGAAATTGTGGATGCCGTTGGCGATAAACTGGATGTTATCTGTGAGGGTGGAATTCATCGAGGCACTCATATGCTAAAAGCTTTATCTTTAGGAGCTAAAGCGTGTTCAGGTGGCAGACTTTATTTATATGCTTTAGCTGCTGCAGGTCAGGCAGGTGTTGAAAGAGCTTTATCTCAGTATAAAGCTGAGTTAGAGAGAGATATGAAGCTTATGGGTTGTACAAAAATTAGTGACTTAAATAAAAATAATTTAAGATTTAGGCGATAGATTATGAATATAAACGATTGCTATAATTTTGAAGATTTTAGGAAACTAGCAAAAAAAAAACTCCCGGCCCCAATTTTTCATTATATTGATGGTGGCGCAGATGATGAAGTTACTCTAAAAAGAAATACTGACGCTTTTAATGAATGCGATTTAGTTCCTAATATTTTAAATAGTGTTGGTGAACCTGATTTATCAACAACTGTATTTGGAAGAAAAATTGATATGCCACTTTTTTTATCGCCGACAGCAATGCAAAGTTTATATACACCTGAAGGTGATAAAGCATCAGCAAGAGCTGCAGAAAAATTCAATACCATGTACAGCATGTCAACAATGGCATCATTTTCAATTGAGGAAATCGCGAATGTATCTAGTGGGCCTAAGCTTTTCCAATTGTATATTCATAAAGATAAATCGATCACTGATGATTTGATAGAAAGGTGTAGTAGAGCAAATTTTGATGGAATGTGCATAACGGTTGATACTCTAGTTGCAGGTAATAGAGAAAGAGATCATAGAACAGGATTTACAACTCCACCTAAATTTACATTAGATAGTTTACTAAGTTTCGCTATGAGACCAGGGTGGGTCTTCAACTATTTTACTAATAAAAAATTTGAACTTGCAAATATTAAACACAAGACAGATAAAGGAACGAATATTGCTAAATCAGTTATGGAATATATTAATGAGCAGTATGATCCAGCAATGAATTGGAAGGATGCAGAATATTGTATAAAAAAATGGAATAAACCAATGGCATTAAAAGGTGTCATGTCTGTAGAGGATGCTAAAAGAGCAGTGGATATTGGATGTACCGCAATCATGATTTCAAATCATGGAGGGAGACAGCTTGATGGATCAAGATCTCCATTTGATCAAGTTAAAGCAATTTCTGATGCAGTAGGAGATAAATTAGAAATTATACTTGATGGAGGAATAAGAAGGGGAACTCACGTTCTAAAAGCCTTGTCAGCAGGTGCGACAGCTTGTAGTTTTGGAAAAGCTTTTTTATTTAGCTTAGGAGCTGGTGGACAGCCAGGTGTTGAAAAACTATTAGAAAATATGCACAAAGAGATAAGAAGAAATATGATCTTAATGGGCTGTAAAGATGTTAAAGATTTAGATAGTTCAAAAATTATTTATCGTAATTAGTTATAAAAATTATAAATACTTTTCCTTAATCATTAATAGACAATAACAGTCTTTTCAGTTAGCTTGGCACAATAATTATGAAACTTGCTCAATCACTAGATAGACTTGGAACTGAAAGTGCTTTCACAGTTTTAGCTGAGGCTAAAAAATTGGAAGCTCAGGGCAATCCAATGATTCATTTAGGATTAGGTCAACCAGATTTTAAAACTCCAAAACATGTAGTTGAAGCAGCAAAGAAAGCATTAGATGATGGTCATCACGGATATGTAATGTCAAATGGTATTCCAGAATGTAGACAAGCTGTTACAAGATGGATAAAGAAACGTTATAATACAGAGGTTGATTTCGAAAGAATACTAATCATGCCTGGTGGAAAGCCTACAATGCATTATGCAATTCAATGTTTTGGCGAACCTGGTGCTGAAATAATTCATCCAACACCTGCTTTTCCTATATATGAGTCTATGATTAATTATACTGGATCTACAGCTGTACCATATGACTTGACAGAAGATAAAGATTTAAAATTTAGCGCAGATAAAATATTGTCGTTGATTACAGATAAAACAAGATTGTTAATTTTAATTAATCCAAACAACCCAACAGGAAGTTTTGTTGAAAAACCAGAAATTGATAAGCTAGCTGAAGGTTTAAAAAAACATCCACATGTAACAATACTAAGTGATGAAATTTACAGTAGACAAATTTTTGATGATAAAGAAATGCCAACATTTTTTAATTACCCAGAATTACGTGATAGGTTGATTGTTTTAGAAGGTTGGAGCAAAGCGTATTCAATGACAGGTTGGAGACTAGGTTGGAGTTTCTGGCCAGAGCATTTAGTTGAACATGTAAATAAATTACTTATTAATAGTGTTTCATGTGTAAACGCAGCAGCTCAGTTCGCCGGTATTGCTGCTTTAGATGGGCCGGATGATTCAATTCATGTAATGATGGAAAAATTTACTCAAAGAAGAAAATTAATTCATGAAGGTTTAAATAGTTTACCTGGTGTAGAATGTAGTTTACCTGGTGGTGCCTTTTACGCATTTCCGAAAGTAATAGACACTGGAATGAATGGTGTAGAATTTTGCAAAAGAGCGATGCATGAGGCGGGTGTTGCAATAGTTCCAGGAACTGCTTTTGGAAAAACTTGCAATGACTATGTGAGATTTAGTTTTGCTGCCTCACAGGATAACATTTCTAATGCGTTAGAAAATATCAAGAAAATGCTTACTAAATAAGCTATATTTATATAAAAATTTTTATTATTATTATCAATATGAATGATCTAGTTCAAAACGAGCTTAAGAAAATTTTTGATGGAAGATTTTCGACATCAGAGTCAACAAGAGCTAATTATGCTAGAGGTGAAGATACTTATGATCCAGTTTTATCAAAGGCAGTTGTTTTTCCTGAGACAAATGAAGAAGTTTCCCAAATTTTAAGATTGTGCAACGAGCATAAAATACCTGTAGTGCCTTTTGGTACAGGAACTTCTCTTGAAGGGAATGCCGTTGGTAATTCTAATGGTATAACTATATCGCTCGAAAAGATGAATAAAGTCTTATCTGTAAACGCTCAAGATTTTGATTGTAGAGTTCAAGCAAATGTTACGAGAAAACAACTAAACGAGCACTTAAGAGAAGATGGTGTTTTTTTTCCAATTGACCCAGGTGCAGATGCAGCTTTAGGAGGTATGGCATCTACATCTGCTTCAGGCACCATGGCGGTTAAATATGGTACAATGAGAACTGTTATTTCTGGCTTAACTGTCGTTTTACCAAATGGAGAAATTATAAAAACAGGCAGTAGAACTAAAAAAACTTCCGCAGGTTATAATTTGACTAACTTATTTATTGGGTCTGAGGGAACTTTAGGAATAATTACTGAGGTTCAGGTTAGACTATCACCTATTCCTGAAAGTATAATGAGTGCAGTATGTTATTTTCCAGATCTAGATTCTGCAGTAAAAACTGCTCAAGAGGTAATTCAATACGGTGTGCCAATAGCAAGAATTGAAATGTTAAATAAAGATCAAATGGAGATCAGTATTAAATATTCTAAGTTAGAAAATGTTAAAGCGTCTCCAACGTTATTTTTTGAATTTCATGGAAGTGAGACAACAAATAATGAAGCAATAACTATTGTTGAGGAATTATCTAAGAACAATAATGGGAGTGATTTTCAATGGGCTTCTTCTGCTGAGGAACAGAAAAAACTATGGAAAGCAAGACATGATGTTTATTATTCTGTTAAGGCATTAGGAAATAATATGAAAGTTTATTCAACAGATGTTTGTGTACCTATTTCAAAATTAGTTGAATGTATATCTTGGGCAGAAAAAGAGGTAAATAGGCTTGGCTTAACAGCACCAATGGTTGGTCATGTAGGTGATGGTAACTTTCACTCAATAATTTTATATGATCCGCATGATAAGGAAAAACAAAAAAAAATAAGACAGTACAGTGATGATCTTATAAATAAAGCTCTAGAACTAGAAGGAACAATAACTGGTGAGCATGGTATTGGGTTACAAAAAAAACATTATCTTTTAAAAGAACATATGGATAATATTCCTGTTATGAAGGCAATTAAAAGAAGTATAGATTGTAATAACATTATGAATCCAGGAAAAGTTTTTGATTTAAATTAATAAAAATATATGAAAAAAATTCTAATTACTCGAAAACTTCTAAGAACATGCGAGGATAAAGCAAAAGAAATTTTTAATTCAAATTTTAATCTTAATGATGAATTGTATTCGCAAAAAAAACTTATAGAACTTAGTCAGGGTTGTGATGGAATTTTGTCATCACTTACAGACAAATTAGATGCTGAAACAATCAATAAACTTCCTGATAGTATTAAAATAATATCAAATTTTGCTGTTGGATTTGGAAATATAGATTTAGAGGCAGCCAAAAACAAAGGAATTGCTGTAACAAATACACCAGACGTTTTAACAGATGCTACTGCTGAGATAGGGGTTTTGTTAATACTTGGAGCTTGTAGAAGAGCTTCTGAGGGTATTGATAGTGCTAGGCAAGGAGGCTGGAAATGGTCTGCTGATTACCTAATAGGAAAACAATTAACAGGGTCTAGGTTAGGAATTTTAGGAATGGGAAGAATAGGCCAAAAAATAGCAAAGATTGCAAAATCTTTAGGTATGAAAATTCATTATCACAACCGTTCAAAATTAAGTGAGGAAAAAGAACAAGGCGCAACCTATCATGATAATTTAAAAAGTTTGCTGTCAGTGTCAGATGTTCTTTCTGTTTGTTGTCCTGCATCAAAAGAAACTGTAGATATGATCAATAAAGAGACATTAGAATACTTACCAAAAGGTGCTGTAGTCACTAACGTTGCTAGAGGAGATATTATTGAAGATCAAGCTATGATTGATGCCCTTGATAGAAGAAAAGTATATGCAGTTGGTTTAGATGTATACAAAAATGAGCCAAATTTAAATCCAGGATATTTAAAACATAAAAGCGCATTCATTCTTCCACACTTAGGTAGTGCCACAAAAGACACTCGTACCGCAATGGCTAACTTAGCTATTGATAATTTGGATGAATATTTCAAGACAGGAAATTGTAAAAATAAAGTAAATTAAAATAAGATTAATCTTAGTTTAAGTTCTAGATAATAATAGGATTGTAACCCCAATAACAAAAATAATAATTCCAATAATTTCTGTAATTTTTACTTTCTCTTTAAACATATATCTTGAAGAAAAATAACTAAATAACAATTCAATTTGACCAACAGCTCTTACAAATGAAGATTGTATTAAGGTGAAAGCATAAAACCAAGATAGTGACGCTAATAATCCAGCTATGCCCGTTAAAAAACATTCATATTTATCATGATAAAGTTTCTTAAATTCTGACTTTTCAAAAAAAAATAAATAAATTGTTAAAATTACGGTTTGTATAAATAATCCAATAAATAGTACCGAAATAGCTTTTCCAAAATTTGAACTAATATTCTCCAATGTTAAAATAGCTGCTCTAAAATAAACAACACTTAAACCCAAGAATAATCCTGATATCAAACCTACTATAGTAGTTTTTGAAAATAAATTATTAAGAAAAAGTCTTAAATCTTTTACCGATAATAATATAACGCCAAGTGTTGATATTACAATTCCACTAATTCCAAACTTATTTAATTTTTCATTTAATATTAAATACTCAAATAATGCAACTTGGATAACCTCAGTTTTGCTTAGAGATGTACCTACAACAAAATTTGAAAAATTAAATAAATATAACAAAAAAAAGGTAAAAATAATTTGAAAGATCGATGCTAGAAAAATATTAAGTAAGAACCCTTGTTGTATTAATATTTCTTTTAATATCTGTAAGTCTCTAAAAAAAATAAAAAATAAAATTGAAGCGAATGGTAATGCAAATGCAAATCTAACATATGTAGAACCTATAGTAGAAATATCTTTATTTAGTTTTTTTTGTAAAGATGATCTTAAATTTTGAAAAAAGGCTCCGCAAACTGTAACTAATATCCAATTCATAAACAAAAATTTATTTGTATAATATTTAAATGTCGACTTTGAATATCATGATATAAAAGATAAATATAAATAATATTTTATGAAAAAATTAAAATTACCTAAAGGAGATTTGTATGAGTGAGAAGATTGCTTTTATTGGGGTTGGGAACATGGGAAATCCAATGGCAGAAAACTTACACAAATCTGGAAAAAAAATTACTGTATTCGATGTTTCAAAAGAAATGATGGAGCAAGCTAAAAAAAAAGGACTAAATACTTCAGAAAGCATTGAAACTCTAATTAACGAAGAGGTATCAATAATTATAACTATGTTGCCTGAAGGCAAACATTCAAAAGAAATATATTTGGGCAATAATGGTATAATCAACAAAGTTTCAAAAGATTGCCTGTTGATTGATTGCTCGACAATAGACATAGAAACTTCAAAAGAAATTGGAAAAGCTGCGGATAACCAAAATATTATGATGATAGATGCTCCAGTAAGTGGGGGAGTAATGGGTGCTCAAAAGGCAACTCTCAATATAATGGTTGGTGGATCTAAAGAAGCTTTTGATAAAGCATTACCTGTTTTAAAAATTTTAGGAAAAAATATTTATCATGCTGGTGCAATAGGAAGTGGTAATGGAGCAAAGATTTGTAATAATATGGCCTTAGGTATTGCTATGATAGCAGCGTCAGAGTCATTAATGTTAGCTAAAAGACTAAATATAGATATCAAAAAGGTTCATGAAATAATGAGAAATGCATCTGGTAATAGTTGGCCAATTTCTGTTTATCCACCTCTGCCAGGTCTAATTGATGGAACACCATCTAATAATAATTACCGCCCAGGTTTTTCTGCAGGTATGATGAACAAAGATCTCAAACTTGCTTATGAATGTGCAAAAAGTGTTAATGCTGAAACTCCATTAGGGAAGATGGCATTAAAAATCTATGATCAATTTTGTAAAGAGGGGAATGATACTAAAGATTTTTCAGCAATTTCAAAAGTTATCGGGGGAGATGCTTGGGATTATCCGATCGATTAATTAATTTCTTAAATAATCACCAAATAACTTCAGGTTGTATTAGTTAATTTACTGAACACTTAAAAGAGGCATTGACTTCGTGGGATATAAAATTTTTAATGTGTTTTTTTAAATTAATATGGAGGCAAGGGAATGAAAGCGCAAGTACTGCACAAATATGATCCAGAAATGAAAGAAAAAGTTTGGGTTACAGGTGAAGAAATGCCAGATCCAAAAATTGAAAAGGCATCAGATGTAATAGTTAAAATTGGTGCTGCAGGTGTTTGCAGAACAGATCTGCACATTATCGAAGGAGTGTGGAAACATATTCAAGATCCAGATGGAACTTTATTACCATGTGTGATGGGACATGAAAATGCAGGATGGATAGAAGACGTAGGTAAAGATGTTACAGATTTTAAAAAAGGTGATCCAGTTATTTTGCATCCTTTAATATCTGGTACAGATGGAACGTGTCTAGACTGTAGAAGAGGAAATGACATGCATGCTGCTGCGGGAGCATTCCCAGGTTTAAGTATCAAAGAAGGAGGATACTCAGAACTATTAAAAACAAGTGTAAGAAATTTAATTAAGCTTCCACAAGTTTTAGCACCAAAAGATGTTGCACCATTTTCAGATGCGGGACTTACAGCCTACAGAGTTGTAAAGAAAGCTACAAGACACCTGCTTCCAGGTCAAAGCTGTACGATTATCGGTGCTGGTGGTCTAGGTCATATTGCTATTCAATGTTTAAAAGCTATGTGTGCTGCTGACATTATTATAGTAGAAAAATCTGAAACTGCTCTTAAGCACGCAATGGAACTTGGTGGGGACCATGGAGTTTTAATTGATGGAAATGAAATTGAGAAAGTTCAAGAAATAACTAAAGGAAAAGGTTCTGAGGCTGTAATAGATTTTGTTGGAGAAAAAGGATCTACCGCAATGGGTATTCAAATGACCTCTAATGGTGGTTTTTATTATATTGTTGGATATGGAGAGGAAATTAAATCTCTAGCTGTTGATTTAATCATTTCAGAAAAAACAATTGTAGGAAATTTAGTGGGAACGTGGTCTGAGTTGTACGAACTTATGGAGTTAGCTGATCGAGGTAAAGTAAAGCTATCTATGCAAGAGTATAAATTAGACGATGCTAATAAAGCACTTCATGACCTTAATGACGGTAAAGTTAAGGGAAGAGCTGTTTTAGTTCCATAATTAAAAAAGAGAGGAAAAATAATGAAGATAATAAAAACATGCCTAACAGCTATAATATCTAGTGTTATGATATTTAGCCCAATGGCGTATGCAGATAAGTGGAGTGATCAATTTCCACATATTAAGGCAACAGGAGATATTCCTGGAGAGTGTTCTTACGAGTCTATGTCTAAGAAAAACTATAAAGGCAAGACATTGAAAATAAACACACACGCTGTTCCGGTTATGGGAGAGCCAACAGCTCTTCATGCTGAGCAGTTTGCAAAACTTACAGGAGCAAAAGTTGACGTAACTCATACACCTGCAGGAGATCTATACGCAAAAGCGATGGTACCTTTTCAAGCAGGTCAAGCTCCATACGATATAGTTTTTGGATTTTCTAATTTTATTAATGATTGGAGAAGATATTTAGAACCAGTTCCAAAAAAATATGTTGAAATGAAGCAAATGCAAGACGTTACGCCATCACACATTGGTATAGCTTCTTGGGACGGTGTAATGTATCAGTTCCCTGTAGATGGTGACAGACACTATCTTAAATACAGAAAAGATGTAATTGATAATCCTAAATATCAAAAAAAATATAAAGCCGACACTGGAAAAGAGTTAAGAGTTCCACGAACATGGAAGGAGTATGGAGAAATGGCTGCATACTTTAATGACTGGGACTGGGATGGTGATGGTGAAAAAGAGTATGGATCAGCAGAAGTTATGAAAAAAGATGACTTAATGTATGCTGCTTTCTATTCTAGATCAGCTGCTTATTCTAAAAACCCTAAAACACCAGGTGGATTTTTCTTTGATTTAAAAACGATGAAGCCATTAATTAATAATCCAGGTTTCGTTGAAGCTTTAACTGATTGGGTTGAAGCAACTAAATATGTTCCTCCAGGAGGAATAAATTTTGGTCTAGGAGATGAAATTGGATCATTTGGTGGTGGACAAACTTTATTTAGTTTTTCATGGGATGATGCATTTGTTGCTGCTATGCAACCAGATAGTCCTATCAATAATAAAGTTGGTGCTGCACAATTACCAGGAGCTATGAAAGTTTGGAATAGAGAATCTAATTCTTGGGACGAAGGTTTCAACCAAGCTCCTTTCTTCGTATGGGGATGGGCAGTTGGTGTTGCTAAGAAAAGTAAGGAAAAAGAAATGGCGTTTGATTACCTTTGTTTCTTTGCTAACGAAGCCAACCATCAAGCTGATATTGGTATAGGAAGATTTGGGGTCAATCCATTTAGAGATGCTGACTTTCAAGCAGATGTATGGACACAAATCGGTTGGGATAAAGATATTGCTCAATCATATGTAGATACTTTAGCTGAAATGGAAAAAAGCAAAAACCGAGTATTTCCATTAAGAGTTCCTGGAACTTTCGAGTTTAATGCTGCTCTAGCTACTGCTGCCGCAAAAGCTTTAGCTGGACAATTATCACCACAAGCTGCCTTAGATGAAGCTGCTAAGCAGTGGGAAGATATACTTAACAGAGTAGGAAAAGATAACGTAAGAAAAGCTTACGCTGTTGGTGTAGCAATGGAAGATAATAAGTTATAAAATACTAATGTGGCCGTCTTAACGACGGCCACAAATAATAAAATCCAAAAAAATTTATGAATTTTAAGCACAAGTATGTTTTTTTATTTCCAGGTTTATTTGTGCTCATTGGTATACTTATATTTCCAATAATATTTACTATTAGATTAAGTTTATCTGGCTGGAATAGTTATACGCCAGAAATGAATTTCATAGGAATTACAAATTACATAAGACTATTCACTGATGACCCTAGATTTTGGGAGTCATTTTTTAGATTAAGTTTTTTATCAGTATCAACTGTAATTTTACAGTACATAATAGGTTTTGCGTTAGCCCTCATGGTCTGGAGAGAAATTAAATTCAAAAGATTTTTTAGAGTAATTTTCTTAATACCTATGATGACAACTCCAGTTATAATGACTGTAATTTGGAGAACTTTCTTTCACGAGTCACTCGGGCCCGTAAATGATTTGTTGGGACATATTGGAATTGGTCCTATTTTATGGCTAAGCGATCCTGTAATTGCTAAATTTACCGTTATAATTGTGGAAGTTTGGCAATGGACGCCGTTTATGTTTCTATTATTATTAGCTGGTTTATTGTCTCTTCCTAAAGAACCTTTTCTAGCAGCAGCAATAGATGGAGCGAGTACTTTTAGGAAATTTGTATATGTAACTTTTCCACTAATGGCCCCAATTTCTATTGGGGCAATAATTATAAGACTTATTGAAGCTTCAAAAATAATGGATACTGTTTTTGTTCTTACGTCTGGGGGGCCTGGAACTGCAACAGAAACTTCAAGTTTTTATATTTATATTAAAGGATTAAGAGAGTTTCAAATGGGCTATGCTGCAACTCTTTCTTTTACATACCTAGTTATAATGATCATAAGTCTAACAATCATAGCAAAAGTTTTAACTAAATTAATGATTAAAGAATAATGGAAAAACTATACAAAATTTTAAAATATACATTTATTACTTTATGGACAGTATTTATAGTTGCACCATTTTTGTGGGCAGTTTCAACTTCTTTCAAAGATTTCCAATCTGTAAATAGTAAAGTTACATACATCCCGTGGTTAGATTTCGAACCTACACTAGAAGGATGGCGTGTATTGGTTAAATCACCTGCAAGAGGTGGCGTTGATATTGTAGAACCTTACTTCAATAGTATTTTTGTTACTTGTACTGCAAGTCTGATAAGTATTATTTTAGGTACGTTAGCTGCTTATGCTTTATCAAGATTTACTTTTAAAGCTGGTTTTGTTCGAAATAACGATATTACATTCTTTTTTATATCTCAAAGAATTATGCCACCGATTGTTTTATCAATACCTTTCTTTATATTTTTAAGCACCATAGGTTTGTTAGATAGTTTATTAGGTTTGGTAGTGGTTTATATTGTTTTATTAATGCCAATTGCTGTTTGGATAATGGTAGATTTTTTTAATCGAGTTCCAAAAGAACTAGATGAGACTGCATTAATTGATGGATGTAATCCATACCAGGCTTTTTATAAAGTTGTATTGCCTAATTCTATACCAGGATTAATAGTAGCTGGTATGTTTTGTATTATATTTGGTTGGATAGATTTCTTTTTTGCATTTATTTTGACATTTACTGAAGTTCAATTATTGCCAGTGAAAGTAGTAGCATTAAATTCATCTATTACACCATGGTGGAGCTTATCTGCTTCAGCATTAATATCAGTTGCCCCTTTAATTATCGTAGCCTTTGTTGTAGAGCGATATTTATCTAAAGGAAATCTATCTGGAGCATTAAAATAATGAATTTAATTGGAGAAAACTTAACTTATAAACCTGATAACCAATTTCACCTTAACAAAGTGTCATTTGATTTTAAAAAAGGAAATTTGTATACAATCTTAGGAAGAACTTTATCTGGAAAAACTACTTTTCTAAAAACAATAGCTGGTTTGCTTAATCCAGACAGTGGAAGTTTATCATTTGAGGGTAAGGATTTTAGTAAAATACCAGTGTGGGAGAGAAATGTTGCAATGGTTTACCAACAATTTATAAATTATCCTCATCTTAATGTTTATGAGAATGTAATATTTCCCCTCAAACAAAGAAAACTAAGCAAAGATAAAATTAAGACTGATGTTGATGAGGCTTTAAAAACTGTAGGGTTAATTGGGTTTGAAAATCGTAAAATTCAAGAATTGTCTGGAGGACAGCAGCAGCGAGTTGCTTTAGCAAGATCATTAGCAAAGAAAGCAAAGATATTACTTCTCGATGAACCATTGGTTAATCTTGATTATAAGCTTAGAGAGCAATTAAGAGAGGAATTTAAAAAAATATTTTCTAAGGGTCTTTCATCAGACGCGATTTTAATTTATTCAACAACTGACCCACAAGAAGTGATGGAGTTGAATGGAGAAGTTATTGTTTTAGATGAGGGAAAAGTTTTACAAAAAGGTCCGGCCAAAGAAATATTTGAGAATCCTAGAAACTTAAAAGTAGCTGAAATTTCGAATGATCCACCAATGAATATCTTAAAAGGAATTAAAAGTTCAGAAAAATTAAATTTTGAAAATATTTCTATTAACATGCCTAAGCATTTCAAAAATCTACAGGATCAAGACTATAGTTTTGGGATAAGAGCTTCTGAAATAGAATTAAATGATAATGGAGAGGAATTTGAAATAGAACTTGCAGAAATAAGTGGTTCGGAAACTTTACTCCATTTAAAAAAAGGAGAGTCAAAAGTAATTGCATTAATAGAAGAAGTAATGAATTTTAAAATTCATGAAAAAGTAAAAATAAAATTTAATGAAAATAAATTCTATGCATTTAATAAAGAAGAAGAATTAATCTCTTCTCCTTATGGAGTTTCTAATGGCTAAAATTGAATTATCAAATATTTCTCACACTTATAATCCAAATGACTTAAATCCTACTTATGCACTAAACCCATTTTCGATGACATGGGAAAATGGAAAACGATATGCAATCTTAGGACCATCTGGATGTGGAAAAACTACAATGTTAAATATTGTTTCCGGTTTAGTTAAGCCTTCAAAGGGAAATATTTTATTTGATGGAAATGATGTGACTAATCTTATCACTGAGGAAAGAAATATAGCACAGGTTTTTCAATTCCCTGTAATTTATAATACTATGACTGTCTATGATAATTTAGCTTTTCCTTTGAAGTGTAGAAATTTTTCTAAAGAAAAAATAGAGGAAAGAGTCAAATCAGTTTCAGACACCTTAAGACTCTCATCTTTTTTAAATATGCCAGCGAGAAAACTTACAGCTGATCAAAAACAACTTATTTCATTAGGAAGAGGGTTAGTGAGGGAAGATGTTGCTGCTGTACTAATGGATGAACCGTTAACAGTAATTGATCCAGATTTAAAATTTAGATTGAGGAGGAATTTAAAAGAAATTAACGAGCAATATAAGACGACATTAGTTTATGTAACTCATGATCAAAATGAGGCAATGACCTTTGCCGACAATATTATTGTAATGGATCAAGGTGAAATAGTTCAGGTTGGTCTTCCTAAAGATTTATTTGAAAGACCTAAAACTACTTTTGTTGGTTATTTTATTGGCTCTCCTGCAATGAACTTATTTGAAACCCAATTATCTTCAAATAATAGCTTAAAAATCAACGATACGATAATAAAGACAAATACAAATTTGTCCGAACTGAAAAATAATAATTTAAAATTAGGTATTAGATCAGAATTTGTAAAAGTGGCAAAAGATGAAAATGAAAATTTACTGGATGTAAATGTCCAAAAAGTAGAGGATTTTGGAAATTTTAAACTATTAACTGCAAATATGGGAAATCTTATAATAAAATCAAAAGTGAATAGAGAAACTGAAATTCCAGCTCAAAATTTAAAATTATATTTTCCAGCCGATAAATGTTGTGTTTATAAAGACAATAAACTTATTTAGCATACACATTTACTACTTCTGATTGTATTAGAATAAATGATACAATTTTTATCCTAGACTCCTGTGATCAATTATAATTAAATCCACCCAGTTAATTAACTAAGAGGAGAAATAATGATTAAAGAAAAAAAATCATTGAAGGGCAAATCACCTTCAAGACGTAAGTTCTTTAAAGCTGCTGCTGCAACTGGTGTTGCTGCTGTTGCTGCATCATCTTTAGCTGCTCCAGCTGTTGCTCAAGAAAGAGTTGAAGCTGCTATGGTAGCTACCTGGCCACGAGATTTTCCTGGTCTAGGAACTGGTGCGCAAAGACTTGCGAAAAGATTATCAGATATGAGTGACGGCAGAATACAAGTTACTTACTATGCTGCAAATGAAAGAGTTAAAGCGTTTGACTCATTTGATGAAGTTGCCTCTGGTAACTCACAAATGTATCATGGTGCTGACTATTACTGGGTTAAAAAACATCCAGCATTTGGATACTTCACTGCAAGTCCATTTGGATTTACTTACTCTGAAATTAATGCTTGGATTCACCATGGTGGTGGACAAGAGCTTTGGGATGAATTAACTGATGATTTCGGTACTCAAAGTTTCATAGCAGGTAACACTGGAGTTCAAATGGGTGGTTGGTTTAATAAAAAAATTAGATCAGCAAATGACCTTAAAGGTTTAAAAATGCGTATGCCGGGATTGGGAGGACAAGTTTTAGGAAAACTTGGTGGTTCTCCAATTTCTTTACCTGGTGGACAAATTTATGAAAACCTTGTGTCTGGCGCAATTGATGCAACAGAATGGGTAGGTCCATGGAATGACGAAGCTATGAAGTTCCATGAAGCTGCTAAGTATTACTATTATCCTGGTATGCACGAGCCTGGGTCTATGTTAGCATGTGGTGTTAACAAGTCTTGGTTTACGAGCTTAACAAAATCAGACCAAACTTTAATCAAAACTGCCTGTGCTTGGGCTGATGAGATTACAATGGCTGAATATAATGCTAAGAATGGTGCGGCTCTAGCGAGACTAGTAAACGAAAATGGTGTTAAACTTGAGAAGTTTAACGATAAAGTTTACGATGCTTTTGCTAAAGGTGCGCAAGAGGTATACGACGAAGTTCAACAACACAGTGATCTTGCTGCTAGAACGCACAAAGCTTTCGTTAAAGCAAGAAAAGAGATTGGTTCTTGGACTAACTTGTCTGACTCACCGTATATTAGTCAAAGAAATAGAGCTTTAGGAATTAGCTAAAGTTATATTTAATATAAAGATTTAAATAGGGCCCTACTTAGGGCCCTTTTTATAACTACTAAATTCACGTAGATTATGTTTGAAAAAAACAAACTGTCATTATTTATAAGAGTGTTTAGTTACACAATATTAGCTACCACGTTTGTTTTTTTAATTAACAATATTTTAACCGTATGGTTTGATTGGCCAGGAATAAAAAATTTATTTTCACATTATGGTTTGTTTGGATTTAAAAAATTAAGCAAACCCTTATCAGACTCAGTTTTAAATTTTGCCTTTTTGCAATTATTTTTCTATTTAATTTCAATATTAGTGGTCATTTTTTATGTAAAAAGATCAATAAAACAAACATTAACAGCAGATTCAGAAATTTTAAGTAAAATTACTGCCTATATAATTCGCTCATCTTTTTGGGCTGTGCTAATTGTTGGAATTGCAGATTTAATAATCTCTTTTTTAGTTGTTGAAAAATTAATTGAACCTTTATTAGGAGAATATTTAAAAATAAAATTAGTAGTTCCAAGTTTTAGGATTACATTTGTTCATTTTCCGTTAATTTTATTTTCGTTTGTAGTAGGATATTTTACTAGATCAGTTGGTTTTATTTGGTTGGCTGTACTTGTTGTTGCTAGTGAGTTTTTCATAGTTTTATCTAGATTTATATTTGAGTACGAACAAGCCTTTCAGGGAGATTTAGTCCGTTTCTGGTATTCAGCACTTTATTTATTTGCAAGTGCTTATGCCTTAATTCATGAGGGACATGTTAGGGTTGATGTTTTATATACAGGATTTAGTGAACGTAAAAAAGCATGGACTAATTCGATAGGATCTTTAATTTTAGGTATTCCATTATGTCTTATTGTTTTATTTTTAGGGATGGGAGGAAAAGCAAGTATTATTAATGGTCCAGTGATTTCTTTTGAAATTACACAGCAGGGTTCTAATGGTTTATATTTACTTTACTTAATGGCAGTATATTTAGCTGTATTTGCTGTTTCTATGTTACTTCAATTCACAAGTTACTTTATGAGTAGTAGCGATAAACTTTTGAAAAATTAAAATATGGAACATTTATTTTTAGCTTTACTTGTAATTATAATGATAGGAGCATTAGCTTCTGGTTTTCCAGTGGCTTTTGCTTTACCTGGTTCAGCAATTATTTCAATAGGTCTTGCAGCTTTTTTTGGATATCTTTTTGAGGGAGATGTAAGCGCTTATTATGCAACAGATGGTCCTAAAGAGTGGTTAACCGCTGGAATTACAAATTTCAGGAGTAATTATTGGGACGTAGAAACAGATACTCTAATAGCTATTCCTTTATTTATTTTTATGGGAATCATGCTTCAAAAATCTAAGATTGCCGAAGATCTTTTGGTAACGATGGGACAACTATTTGGTCCAATTCCAGGAGGATTGGGTATTTCAGTAATTTTTGTTGGAGCATTACTTGCAGCAACTACAGGCATAGTCGGAGCAACGGTTATTGCGATGGGGTTAATTTCATTACCAACAATGTTAAATAATAATTATGATAAAAGTCTTGCAAGTGGTATCGTTTGTTCCTCAGGAACCTTAGGTCAAATAATACCTCCGTCTATTGTTTTAATTATTATCGCAGATCAATTAGCTAGTGCAGCTGACGTAGCTAATACTATTCGACAGACTGATTATAAAATTTTAACAGGCGAATTTAATATGCCTGGAGAGTTCAGGGTAGGATCTACTAGTGCTGGTGATATGTTTTTAGGTGCATTATTACCTGGATTGGTTTTGGTTGGATTATATATGCTGTACGTTTTTATTTTTGCTAGAATAAATCCTAAAGCCGCTCCACCAGTATCATTTAAAGGAAACTTTAACTTTAAATTTTGGATAAAAGTTATAGGGGTTATCATTCCACCTCTTGCCCTAATATTTGCAGTACTTGGCTCTATATTAATGGGTATTGCCACTGTAAATCAAGCAGGTTCTATTGGAGCAATCGGTGCAACTATGATGGCAGGTTACCGTCTTCATAAAGGGAGAAAAGATGCATACTACCCAATAATAATCTCAGTTATTTCAGTAATTCCTATATTTTTTATAGCAAAAAATTATAACCTAAATATTAAAGCTGTTGATACGAGAGATTTAACAGCAATATTCATTGCAGGTTTTTTTACATTCACTTTTTTAATTGGAATTATATGGAGTTTCTGGAGATCTTATAAGATCGACAATGTTTTAAAAGAAGTAGTTACTGAAACTTGCGTTACTACATCCATGGTATTTATAATTCTTTTAGGAGCAGCAATGCTTACTTCTGGCTTTAGAGCTTTTGGAGGAGAAGAATTAGTAAGAGATTTTTTACAGGATTTACCTGGGGGTTTTTGGACACAGTTTGTTGTTGTAATGGCTGTAATCTTTTTATTAGGTTTCTTTCTTGATTTTATTGAAATTGCGGTAGTAGTAGTTCCTATCATCGCACCAATTTTATTAGCTGAACCAGGTGCAAATGTGAGTGCAATTTGGTTAGGCGTAATGATAGGAGTCAACTTACAAACATCTTTTCTAACTCCACCATTTGGGTTTGCATTATTTTACTTGAAAGGAGTTGCATCAAAACTTGTTACTACTCTAAACATCTGGAAAGGAGTTGTTCCTTTCATAATTCTTCAACTTATTGGTCTTGGTATTGTTGGTTTTTATCCATCATTAGTAAACTATTTGCCAGCAAGAACATATCTGACCTCAAATGTAGCACCTCCACCAATGAATCCAAAATTACAATATTGCTTACAGGAGTATAAATTTGCAATTTACAACAATAGTGAAAATGAAATTAAAAATGCCATAAATGATTTCCAGAGACTAGTGCCTACAAATTTACCAGTTGATAAATTAGATATATTTGAAGAACATTTTGATAACGCCCTTGGAACTTTTGCAATTGTACAAAAACTTCAAAAAACTGAGAAAGAATATGAATTATTTGCAGAGGATTATAGAGATTTACATTTTTCAGTAAGGAAAAAACAAAAGAAAATAAGAAAAATTGAGGATAAAATTAAAAAATTAAAATCAGAAATAAGAAATTTAGATAAAGATGATGTATCCAATAAAAATAAATTAGAGCTTAAAATAGAAAATTACAAATTGGAAATTACTGAACTTACAGATGGAATACCAAAGACTTGGAAATCTCAAAATAAAGAATTTGAAATACTTAAAAAAGCAAAAAATACTAGAACAAAACGTTATAGAAAAAATGTTGACGAGGCCTATGATAATTTAGATCAAATAGCATTGTTTATAAAAGACCACGAAAAGTTAAAAAATCTTTCATCTGAAATTAAAGACTTAAAATATTCTTTAAATAATAAAGATTATGAAAATTCAATTTCAATAATAGATAATCTTTTTGAAAAATTAAGTGAAATTTCAGGTGCAGATGAATTTGCCAATAAATTAGACGATTTAATAACTGTTATAGACAATGATGAAATCGATGAACAAAAGTTATCTCTTGCTAGCTCAGAAACTTTTACTTTATATGACCAAGAGGTTTCGTGGAGAGAAGATGCTAACAAAAATTTATTACCTCAGTTAATGCAATATAATGAAGTTATAAAAAATAATATTGGATTAAGACTTCAGTCACGATTGACTAAAGAACAAGCTAAATTTGTTGCGAGATGCAACTCAGTGCATAGAGATATATCATTAAACTTTTAATTACTTAGTAATCTGATCGATTATTTTTGATCTTTTATATAAACCAAGCTTTTCTGCTTTAGATTTTAATTTTTCGTATTCTGATTTCAAACTTTCTGTTTTTATATTAACTTTATTTCCAATCTCAATAAGAGAACCAACAATTGGGTCAATTTCTAAAGAACGTTTAGCATATAAGTCTTGGGTTGTTGATGGTTTATGATCCTTAATAGAAATTGCTGCATTAATTCTGTGATCAATAGAAACATTAAATCTTACGCCAATTTTTTCACCGACATTTTGGCATTCTTCCATCATTTTTCTTACAATTTTTAATAACTCTGGGTCATTTCCAATTTCATCCAAAGTTTTATCATAGAGTGCGCTGATGATATTAAATGAACAATTTCCCCAAAGTTTTATCCATATTTCATCTCTTAAATTAGTTTTTTGTGGAGCTTTTAATCCACCTGCAATTAATAAATCAGCTATTACTTTAAGTCTTTCTGATTTTGAGCCATCTGGTTCACCTAAGGTAAATCTTTCACCTCCATTATGTTTGATTATTCCTGGCTGGGTTATTTCAGCAGCTGGATAAACAACACAACCAATAGCTTTTGAAGGATTTAAATTCCTCCATATTTTACCTTCGGGATCTACGCTGTCTATGTGTTGGTTATCTAAGTTAGTTCCAGTGTTTGCTTTATAAAAATACCACCAAGGGAGTCCATTCACAGCTGATACAATTGAAGTTTTTTCTCCAATAATATGTTTAAGGGAATCTACTATATTTGAAATAACGTGAGCTTTTACTGAAATAAATATATAGTCTTGAACATCCAATGTTTTTGGATCATCAGTTACTTTTAATTTAAAATTTTCAGAATTACCTTCCTTAATTAATGTCAATCCATTCTCTTCAATCGCTTTTTTATGTGGACCTCTTGCTATCAGAGATAAATCTACATTTGTTTTACTTAAACAAGCTGCTAAATATCCTCCAATAGATCCTGCACCAAATATACAAACTTTTGTCATTAATTATTTAAACCAAATTTTTTTGCTAAAACATTTCTCTGTAATTTTCCAGTTGCACCTTTTGGAATTTCATCCACAAAAAAAATTTTTTTTGGAATTTTGAATTTTGCTAATTTTTCTTGAGCATATTTTAATACATCGTTTTCAGAACATATCTCACCAGTTTTAATTATTATTGCACTCGCTATATTTTCACCAAGCATTTTATCTTCATACCCAAAACATACAGCTTGGTCTATTAATGGATGATCCATTAAAACATTATCTACTTCTAATGGAGAAATTTTTTCTCCGCCTTTGTTAATTATTTCTTTTAATCTTCCTGAAATTTTTAAATATCCATCTTTATCAAAATACCCTTGATCACCAGTTCTAAACCAACCATTTGTAAAACTTGTTTTATTTGCCTCTTCATTATTCTCATAGCCAAGAGTTACGTTTTCACCTTTTATACATACCTCGCCCTCTTCACCTTGTTTCATTATGTCTCCATTTCCGTTCATTATGCATACCTCTGGACCTGCTGGAAGGCCAACAAATCCTGCCTTTTGTTGCTTTGGTGGCAACGGATTAGATGTCATTTGATGTGTTGCTTCAGTCATTCCATATGCTTCAATAACAGGACAATTAAAAGCTTCGTTTAATTCTTTGAAAACAACAGGAGGTAGTGAGGCCGAAGAGGATCTTATTAATCTTAAATTTAACTTTTTTGCTACTTCTCTATTTTTATTTGCTCTTAATAAAATTGCTTGATGCATTGTAGGTACTCCTGAATACCAAGTAATTTTTTCTGAATTAGCCAAGTCAAGAAACTTTAATGCATTAAAACCACTAGATGCACATACTGATGCGCCAACTTTCATTGAGGTTGCTAAAACCGCGATAAGGCCATGAATATGAAATAAAGGCATGATATTTAAACAATGATCATTATTTGAAAGATTTAAACTTTTTGAAATATTTTCAGAAGAGGAATAAATATTATTATTTGACAGTGGAACAATTTTTGGTCTAGATGTAGTTCCTGAAGTATGAAGGACTAAAGCTTCGTCATTCTCATTTGGTGATAAATAATCACTTTTACTATCAAATAAGTCAAACAAACCTTCAGGTTGATCCTTATGAGTTTTTAATTCACAAATCTCTATATTTAATTTTTTTGCGACTTCTACTGATGGATTATTTGAATTTTTCTCAACAATAATTATTTTTGGATTTAAATCTTTTAGATAAAACTCATATTCTTCTGATTTATATGATGGATTAAGAGGAGCAGCAGACATATAGCTTGAAATTCCCAAGAAACTAGTGGCCATGGCTGGTCCATTTGGCAGAACTATTGCCGCTCTATCTTTATTGCTTAATCCAGTACTCGATAATTGTTTTGAAATATCCTCAATAAATGTTTTTAAATCTTTGAAACTAATTTTTGAACTACTCTCTGACGAAATCGCAACTTTGTCATTATCCGTATTTTCAAAAATGTTCTTAACAATTCTTTTTGATGACATTTAATATCCTTTTGCGTAACCATCTTTTCTAGGATCTGATCCACCTAAGAGATCACCTTCACTTCTATTTATTTTTATTGCTTGGCCACCACCATGTGTACCATCAAAATATTCTACATTATGACCTAATTCTTTGAGGCCATGGAAAATTTCTTTATCAACAGTTTTTTCTAGTTTGTAAATATTATTAAAATGAAAAGCTCTTGGAAAACTCAAAGCTTCTTGTGGTCCCATCCCAAAATCAATCATATTATTTAAAACATGAACTTGACCCACTGGTTGATACTGTCCACCCATAACGCCATAACTTAAAGTTGCTTTGTTGTCTTTATCAATAACCATGCCAGGAATAATAGTATGTAACGGTCTTTTTAAGCCCGCAATACAGTTTGGATGTCCATGTTCTACTCTGAAATTTGTACCTCTATTATGTAAAAGTATTCCACTTTTATTTGTCGTAATACCTGATCCGAATACATAACAAACAGAATTGATTATTGATACACTATTCAAATCTTTATCTACTACTGTTAGATATATTGTTTCTGGATGAGCTGGAATATTTAAGTCACCAACATCACTACATGAATTTAAACTAATTTTATTAAAAATTTCTTCAATATTTTTATCACTTAAAATTTCTTCTAAATTAAAGTTAACAAAATTTGGATCGCCTAAAATAGTTTCTTTAACTTTATAAGCTTGTTTTGTAACTTCTGCCTCAAGATGGAATCTTTCTGTACTATTTAATTTATAATTTTGAATATTTAGTTTTTCTAATAATTTCATCATAATCAATACTGTAACACCAGGACCATTGGGAGGGCATTGATGAATAAAATCACCCTTATAACTAGATTTGATTGTATCCGATCTTATTGTACTCTGTTTCGAAAAATCCTCAAAAGTATGTAAACCACCTAATTCATTTAAAGTTTCAATTATATCTTTTGCAGTATCACCTTCATAAAATTCTTTACTTCCCTTTTTACTAATTGCTTCAAGTGTTTCCCCTAATGCAACATTTTTCATTAATTCATTTTCTTGATAAGTACGACCATCTTTCAAAAAAATTTTTTTTGAATTTTCATTACCGTTGATTTTATTCAAGCTATTTTTCCATGCACTTGATACGACTTTAGTAACTTTGTGACCATTCTTTGCAATATCAATCGCACCTAAAAATAATTGCTCAAAATCTAGCTTACCAAACTCTTTGTGAATTTTTTCCCAAGCATCGACTGCACCTGGAACCGTAACTGAATGTGGACTGGTTAGTCCAATTTTATCAATATTCTTATCTTTAAAAAAATTATAATTTAATTTTTCTGGTGCTAGGCCTGATCCATTAAAAGATACTGGATCTTTTTTATCCATTTTGACTATTGCAAAGCAGTCGCCACCAATACTCGTTGCATTAGGTTCTACTACAGATAAAACAATCGAGGCAGCAATCGAAGCATCTACCGCATTTCCTCCCATTTTAAGAATTTTTAATGCTTCTTCTGTAGCTAAAGGATGTGAAGTTGCAGCCATTGCATTTGAAGAACGTGCATCTTTGTCTTTTGTTGATTGATTATTCATAGTAAAGATTAATTCTCAAAAATTTATAAATGATTACTAAAGTAAATAAAAGCATTATCATATTTTGTGTTTTCGCCTTTGGATTTTTACTATCTAATCTGGTTAGATCTATAACTGCAACTTTAACTCCAGTTCTAACCTCTGAGTTTGATTTAACTGCAGGAAATCTGGGATTATTGGCAGGGGGCTACTTTATTGGTTTTTCGATAATGCAAATTCCTGTTGGGCTTTTATTAGATAAAATTGGTCCAAAAAAGGTAATTGGTTGTTTTTTAATGATAGCATTGATTGGAACAATATCATTTGCACTCGCAAAAAGTTTTACTGGATTATTTATATCTAGAGTATTTATTGGCGTAGGGGTAAGTGCTTGCATGATGGGTCCCCTTACTGGATATAGAGTATGGTTTGCAGAAAAATACCAACAGAGAGCTAATTCTTGGATGTTGATGGTAGCAAATATTGGATTTGTATCGTCAACTTTACCTGTTCAAATACTACTTCCATATATAGGATGGAGATGGATCTTTATTTTAATAGCTATACTTATTTTATTTAGCATAATTTTAATTTTTTTGTTTATTCCTAGTTGGGAGCAAAAAGAAAACACCACAATAAAATCTGAGAAAGAGTCATTAAGTCAAATTTGGAAAAATAAATTTTTTATAAGCATGATTCCTCTGGCATTTATTAATTATGGAGGTATTCAAGCAATTCAAACTTTATGGGCTGGTCCTTGGATGTTAAATATTACAGGTTACACGCCCCTTCAAAGTGCTACCGGTTTATTTTGGATAAATATTACTATGTTAATTTCATATTTTATTTGGGGATATATTTTACCAAAAATTTCAGATTATGGCATAAGTAGTATTAAATTAATTAAGCTAGGTTTGCCAATAAGTTACTTTTCATTATTTTTGATAATTTATTTTGGTAATAATGCAGGAGCATTCCTATTTACCATATATATCATGACATCAATTGTTATTTCTTTAACACAGCCAGCAATTGCGCTAAACTTTTCAAAAAATCTAGCTGGCAAATCTCTTACCTCATTTAATGTATTTCTTTTTTCTGGAACTTTTTTTGTTCAGTGGGGTATAGGGTTAGTTATTGATTTATGTAATAATAAAGGATTTGATATTTTAAGTAGTTATAGAATTTCATTTTCGATCTTTTTATTTCTATGTGTATTAAGTTATATTTTCTTTATCTATTTAAATAAAAATGAAAATTAATAAAAAAATGACATTAACTAATATATTTTTGTTTATATTTGCAATATATACTTTGATTTGCATTTTTCTTTTCTTTTATCAAAGAAATTTAATGTACCATCCTGAAGAGAATAATTATTTTGGAGATAATTTAGAAGTTACCATTGAAAAAGTTAGTATCAAAACAACAGATAATATTAATCTTTTAGGTTGGTTTCACAAAAAAGATTTAAAAAACTATAAAACAATTGTTTATTTTCATGGTAATGCGGGAAAACTTGAAAATAGGATACATAAATTAAATCATTTTAGAGATATGGATGTTAATTTTTTAATTATCGCTTGGAGAGGTTTTAGCGGAAATGAAGGAAACCCTACTGAAGAAGGTCTTTATATAGATGGTATAAGTGCAATTAATTGGCTGAAAAAAAAAGGTCTTAAAGAAGAAGATATAATCCTTTATGGAGAGTCATTGGGAACTGGAGTCGCAACTCAAATTGCTCAGAATAAAAATTTTGCTGGAATAATCTTAGAAACACCTTTTACATCAATGGTAGAGGCTGCAAAAAATTTTTATCCTTATATCCCTGTAGGTTTAATTTTAAAAGATAAGTATGAAAATAATGAAAAAATTAAAAACATTAATATTCCAATATTAGTAATGCATGGGGAGGCTGATCAAATAGTTCCATTTTGGATGGGTAAAAAAATTTTTAATTTAGCAAGTGAACCTAAATATTCATATTTTACCAAATATGACGATCATATGATGGAATATGATGATAAACTTGTATTAGCCCTTAAGTCATTTGTTGATAGTTTAAATTAAGCCACAATCTAAACAAAGATAATTCGAATTTTTTTCTTAAATTTTTTTTATGAAAAATTTTTTCATATTTTTTTTTATATTGTTTTCTTTTTATAATTTATCAAATGCCAAAGAAAATTTAGCATCTGTAGATAGTCTTTTTCATATCGATCAAATGAATTCACATGATGAAAATTTTGCATTATATTTTAAAACACGTGAAAAAGCTGTTTTAGCTCGAGGAGAAAATTCAAATTATATTAATGATTTTCCAAAGGATCTTTATATTTATAATTACAAAACAAAAGAGTCTTTACCATTAATTTCCTATGAATGGTTTCCTAAAACGGCTAAGTATTTTTTGGAGGAGTATGATTTTCCTGTTTTCCCAGACGACTTTGCATATTATCTCTTAAAAGATAATAAAACTTTAGTCATGATTAGTGCTGTCAAAAGTTTAAAGGCTAATTTCAAATTTGATATTATTGAAAAAAAATTAGAGCTTTATCCTGTAAATGGCAAATTTGATTTTATTATTTCTTCAATAGCTAAGAATTGTGGACATTATGAATTTAAAGAAAATTATAAATGTAGTTTTTATAAACCTTTAATTTCTAGTAACTTAATTAACTAATTTGAGTGAAAGCCTCTGCAAATTTTTCAGCTTCAAAAATTTGTAAATCGTCTTCTTTTTCACCTAATCCAAGAGCAATAATTGGTAGCTTATATTTTTTAGCAACAGCTAAAAGAATTCCTCCTTTTGCTGTGCCATCTAATTTTGTCATTATAAGACCAGTTATTGGAATAATTTTATTAAATTCTTCAACTTGATTAATTACATTTTGACCCGAAGTTGCATCTAAAACTAAAATAACATCATGTGGGGCGTCAGGATCAATTTTTTTAGTTACGTTCGCAATTTTTTTATATTCCTCCATCAAATTTTTTTTGTTTTGTAATCTTCCAGCAGTATCTATTAAAACCTGATTAAAATTATTGTTTAATGCTCCTTCAATGGCCTTGTAAGCGACTGATGCAGGATCAGAGCCTTGAGATGATTTTGTAATTTGAACATCAACTTTGTTCGCCCAATTTTCAAGTTGTTCTATAGCTGCCGCTCTAAAAGTATCTGATGCAGCAAGCATTACTTTGTTTCCATTACCTTTTAATATTTTACTTATTTTTCCAATAGTAGTTGTTTTTCCAACACCGTTGACACCTGAAATTAATGTTGCATTTAATTTTTCTTTTTTTTTGAAGAATTCAATATTTTCCAATGGCTTCATTATTGAAATAATATAATTTTTTAAAATATTATTTATTTCGTCGGTTAAATTTTTATTAGGATCAATTTTTGTTTGAGAAATTATTTCTCTTATTTCTGAAGCCGAAACAATACCAACATCTGATTGAATTAAGTAATCTTCAATTTTGTCTAATGTTTTGTCATCTATCTCTTTTTTTACAACTATATCTCTTAAACCCGTTGTAAAGGCTGAGGCACTTTTTTTAAAACCTGATTTAAATTTTTCAAAAATTCCCATTAAATTTTAAAACTTATCTCTTCAATATCTGAAACTGGTCCTTTCATATGAATACTATTATTTTCATCAATTGAAATATTCAATCTACCTGTAGAAAATTCAATATCAACTTTATCATTTACCAGTTTATTTTGTTTTGCAGCAAAAGCTGTTGCACAAGCTGCTGTTCCACAAGCTTTGGTAAGTCCAGCTCCTCTCTCCCACACTCTAACTTTTACCAATGCTTTATTAACAACAGTTGCTAAAGTAACATTACATTTTTCTGGGAATAGAGAATGATTTTCAATTTCTGGTCCAATTTTTTTAATTTCAAAATTTTCATTATTATCAACAAAAAAAATTATATGTGGGTTTCCAACATTTACAGCAGTCCCACCAGAAAATTCGTTATTATTTTTGTCAAAAATTTT
Source organism: uncultured Pelagibacteraceae bacterium (assembly GCA_902622655.1). Lineage (GTDB taxonomy): Bacteria > Pseudomonadota > Alphaproteobacteria > Pelagibacterales > Pelagibacteraceae > Pelagibacter. The sequence continues at coordinate 51,337 of CACNQY010000004.1, forward strand.
AATTCCTAAATTATTAGTATTTAATTCTTTAGATAAAGGAATCTCATCCCATTTTTTTTTTGCAATACCTATTTCTGTAGAAACTATTTTTTTTCCAACAATATTTGATTTTAATTTGCCAGATAAAGTTGTTAGGACAATTTCCTTTTTGTTATTTTCTTTGCCTAACAAGTCAGCAATACATCGCGTACCATTTCCACACGCACCAGAGATTCCTCCATCTGAATTATAAAATTCTAGCGAAGCATCTGATTCATCATTTTTTTTAATTAATATTAATTGGTCACAACCAATAAATTTTCTGTCACAAATCTTAACTATTTGCTCTTTAGTCAAATTTGTAATTGTTTGTCTATTATCTATGATGACAAAATCATTACCTAAACCGTCCATTTTAAATGCTTTAATATCCATATATTGATGTTTAACTTATTTATTGACTTTTTGAACCTCTATTATAGGTTGATGCCGTTTCCGCAAAAACATTAACTTTGCGGTGTCTTTGGAAACAAAGAGATCGACACTAGTCAGCGAGGGTTCGCCCACTAGTGCGTTATTGCTATGCGTAATAAATATGTTTGAAAATTTAACAAATAAATTTGAAGAAATTTTTTCTTCTCTGAAAAAAGCACCTTCACTTGATGAAGCTCAAGTAGACGAAGGTTTAAGAGGCATTAGGCAAGCCTTGCTTGAAGCCGACGTTTCTTTAGATGTTGCAAAAGATTTTATTGAAAAAGTTAAGCCAAAAGCGTTAGGCCAAGAGATTATAAGGTCTACCTCCCCTGGGGATATGGTCGTTAAAATTGTTTATGATGAGCTTGTAGACTTACTAGGTGCAACAAATAATGATGTAAACCTAAACGCAGTTCCGCCTGTTCCAATGATGTTAGTTGGATTACAAGGTTCTGGTAAAACAACAACAACAGCAAAATTAGCAAAATTTTTAGAAAATAATAAAAAGAAAAAAGTAATGATGGTCAGTTTAGATATTTACAGACCAGCTGCACAAGAACAACTTAGATTTTTAGGAGAACAGAATAATATTTTAACTTTACCTATCATAGAGGGTCAGCAACCTACTGATATTTGTAGAAGAGCAATAAGTGCTGCTAATTTAAATGGAGCTGAAATAATTTTATTTGATACTGCTGGTAGAACTCAAATCGACCTACAAATGATGAGCGAGATTAAGCAAATTGAGGCTGTCATAAATCCAACAGAAACTTTCTTAGTTGCAGACTCTCTAACAGGTCAAGTTGCTGCCTCAGTGGCAAAAGAATTTAAAAATACAGTTAATTTATCTGGAATTATTCTGACTAGGGCTGATGGTGATGCAAGAGGTGGAGCTGCAGTGAGTATGAAATATGTTTCCAACGTTCCAATCAAATTTTTAGGTATAGGAGAAAAGATAGATAATCTTGAAGTATTCCATCCAGATAGAATTGCTAACAGAATACTTGGTATGGGAGATATTGTATCTCTTGTAGAAAAGGCGGCACAAGATTTAGGAGAAGAAAATCTCAAAAAAGCAGAAGAAAATTTAAAAAAAGGTCAATTCTCCATGGAAGATTATTTATCTCAATTAAGACAAATGAAAAAAATGGGCGGTATTGAGGGAATTATGTCTTTTATGCCAGGTGTTTCTAAAATTAAATCTCAAATGGATTCAGCAGGAATTGATGAGAGTATAATTACAAAAAATGAAGCTATTATTTTATCAATGACAAAAAAGGAGAGAGAGAATCCAAAAATAATAGATGGTTCTAGAAAAAAAAGAATTGCTAATGGCTCTGGCACAGATCCGGCCACTATCAATAAATTGCTTAAGCAATTTAAAATGATGTCTGAAATGATGAAAAAGATGTCTAAAGGAAATCTGAAAGGTATGTCTGATAAAGGTATACCGCCAGAGCTATTTAACCAATTAAAGTAAAAAAAGGAGAAGAAATGTTAAAATTAAGATTATCAAGAGGTGGAACAAAAAAACGTCCTGTTTATAAGGTTGTTGTTGCCGACAGTCGTTTTGCAAGAGATGGAAGATTTATAGAAAAGGTTGGTTTTTTTAACCCTCTATTACCAAAAGAGAAAAAAGAAAGAGTGGGCCTAGAAGCCGAGAGAATTAAATATTGGCTTGGTCAAGGTGCACAGCCAACAACTAGAGTAGCAAGAATTTTAGGTGAGAATGAATTAATGCCTATGCCTGCTAATGGAAATAATCCAAATAAAGCAGTACCAAAAAAAGAGAGAAATAAAAAAGAAGAGGACAATAAAGAAGCTCCAAAAGCAGAAGCAGCTCCAGCAGAAGCAGCTCCTAAGGAAGAAGCTCCAGCAGAGGAAAAAAAATAATTTAAAGATTATTTATGTGGCAAGCTCAAGTGTTTACACTTTATCCAGAAGTTTTTCCTGGTCCTTTATCTAAAGGACTTTATGGAAAAGCTTTATCAAATAATTTATGGAAACTAAAAGTTGTAAACATAAGAGATGCAGCTGATGACAAACATAAAACAGTAGATGACACACCTTATGGAGGTGGTTCTGGGATGTTGTTAAAAGCAGATGTTCTTGCAAAGTCTTTAGACGAAAATAAAAATGAGAATGAGAGAATCTTATACTTGTCACCAAAAGGAAAAAAATTCGATCAAAATTTAGCTAAAGAGCTATCTAATGAAAAATCATTGTCAATAATTTGTGGTCATTTTGAAGGTGTAGATGAGAGAATACTTTCAACAAGAAAAATTGAGGAAATTAGTATTGGAGATTATGTTCTGTCAGGTGGAGAGTCGGCAGCATATGTAGTAATAGATAGCATTTTAAGATTACTGCCAGGCGTATTAGGAAATGAAAACTCAAAACTAGATGAAACCTTTGAAAATGGTCTTCTAGAGTACCCTCAATATACAAAACCTCAAGTTTGGGAGGAAAAAGCCGTACCAGACGTACTATTATCAGGGGATCATAATAAAATTAAACACTGGCGTTTATCTCAATCTGAGGCTATAACACGCGACCGAAGACCAGATTTATGGGAAAAATATAAGAAGAATTAACTTGATAAACACTAACATGAAAACAATTGAAGAAATAAATCAGCACAACGTTAAGAAAATACTTTCAGAGAAAAAAATTCCTGAATTTTATCCTGGAGATGTTGTTAAAGTTGGTGTGAGAATTACTGAGGGTAAAAAAGAAAGAATTCAGTATTTTGAAGGGGTTTGTATTGCAAAAAAGAGCAGAGATTTAAATTCATCTTTTACTGTTAGAAAAATCTCTTTTGGTGAAGGTGTTGAGAGAACCTTCCCTTTATTTGGAACATTAATTGACTCAATCAAAGTCATCAGATCTGGTAAAGTAAGAAGAGCTAAACTATATTATTTAAGAGACAGAACAGGTAAATCAGCAAGGATTGCGGAAAAAATCAGAAAAAAAATTGGTATTGATATTGATGTAAAACCAGAGACGGTTACAGAGGAAAATGTAGCCCCAGTAACAGAAGCTCCAAAAGAAGAAGTAGCTCCAGCTGGAGAAGATCCTAAGGCAGACGCAGCACCAGCAGCAGAGTCTACTAAAGAAGAAGCTCCTAAAGTAGAAAAGTCAGAGGGTGCTTCAGAGAAAAAATAATATTTTTTCAATGGCTACAACACTTTACGATAAAATTTGGAAAGATCACTTAGTAGATCAACAAGATGATGGTACAGCATTATTGTTTGTTGATAGACACTTGGTACATGAGGTAACCAGTCCACAAGCTTTTGAAGGTCTAAGAAATTCAAATAGAAAAGTAAGGCATCCGAAGTTGACTTTAGCTGTTGCGGATCATAATGTTCCAACTACAGATAGAACAAAAGGAATTGCTGATACTGACTCAAAAATACAGGTAGAAACTTTAGAAGCGAATTGTAAAGAGTTTGGGGTACAACTTTTTAGTATGAATGACAAAAGGCAAGGTATTGTTCATGTAACAGGTCCAGAACAAGGTTTCACGCAACCAGGTACAGTTATTGTTTGTGGAGATAGTCATACCGCTACACATGGAGCATTTGGTGCGTTAGCTTTTGGAATAGGAACATCAGAAGTTGAGCACGTATTGGCTACACAAACATTAGTTCAGAAAAAAGCTAAAAATTTTAGAATTAATGTTAATGGAAAATTACCTTTGGGTGTAACTTCAAAAGATGTCATTCTTCAAATTATTGGAAAAATAGGAACAGCAGGTGGAACTGGATGTGTTTTGGAATATGCTGGAGATTTAATAGAGTCTTTGAGTGTAGAACAACGTATGACTATTTGTAATATGACAATAGAAGGTGGCGCAAGAGCAGGATTGATTGCACCTGACGAAAAAATATTTCAGTATCTTAAAGACAGACCTATGTCTCCTAAGGGTGAAAATTGGCATAAAGCAATAGAATATTGGAGTAGTTTAAAAACAGATTCTAACGCAGGCTTTGATAAAGAGATGAGTTTACAAGCTGATGAAATTGTACCAATGATTACTTGGGGAACTTCACCACAAGACGTAATAACTATTGATGGAAATATTCCAAATCCAAAAAATGAAAAAGATGAAGACAAAAAAAATTCTTTAGAAAGAGCATTAGATTATATGGGGTTAAAACCAGATATGGCAGCTACTGATATTAAGATTGATAAGGTTTTTATTGGCAGTTGTACAAATGGCAGAATTGAGGATTTAAGAGAAGCGGCTCAAATATTAAAAGATAAAAAAATTGCATCACATGTTCATGCAATGGTTGTTCCTGGGTCAGGATTAGTTAAAGAACAGGCAGAGCAAGAGGGATTAGATAAAATCTTTGTAAATTCAGGCTTTGAATGGAGAGAACCTGGATGCTCAATGTGTTTAGCTATGAATGCAGATAAATTAAAACCAGAAGAAAGATGTGCCTCTACATCTAATAGAAATTTTGAGGGTAGACAGGGTAGAGGGGGAAGAACACATTTGGTTAGCCCGGGTATGGCAGCAGCAGCAGCTATTTCTGGAAATTTAGACGACGTGAGAAAATACCAAAATTAAATGAGAAAATTTAATACACTAAAAAGTATTCCTGCATATTTGCCTATTGTTAATATTGATACGGATATGATTATTCCAAAACAATTTTTAAAAACAATTAAAAGAACTGGTCTTGGAAAAAATTTATTTTTTGAAATGAGATATGATGAAAATGGAAATATAATTCATGACTTTGTTTTAAATAAAGATCCATATAATAATTCTAAAATTTTAATCGCTGGGAACAACTTTGGCTGTGGTTCTTCAAGAGAACATGCTCCATGGGCTTTGTTAGATTTTGGCATTACTTGTGTGATTAGCTCCAGTTACGCGGATATTTTTTATAACAATTGTTTTAAGAATGGAATATTACCGATAATTCTAGAGGATGAAAAAATAAAAGAATTATCTGAATATGCTAAAAGGAAAGAAGAAATTTCAATAAATTTGAGTGAAGAAAAAATATTATATGGAAATAATGAAATAAGTTTTAAAATTGATCCTTTTAAAAAAAAATGTTTGTTAGAAGGTTTAGATGATATTGCCTTATCATTAAAAAAATCTAAAAAAATAGAACAATTTGAAAATAAATTAAAAGATCACAAACCTTGGATAATGAATGATTAAAGTAAAAAAAAGAAAAATTCTTTTACTTCCTGGGGATGGTATTGGTCCAGAAGTAATAAGTGAAGTTAAAAAAATAATAACTTGGTTTAATGATAATAAATCTTTAGATTTTGAGATTGATCAAGAACTTATAGGTGGATGTTCTTATGATAAGCATGGTACTCCAATTACTGATGAAGTTTTTTATAAAGCTTTAGAAAGCGAAGTTATTATGTTGGGAGCAGTTGGTGGTCCTACTTGGGATAGTTTAGAATTTTCAAAAAAACCAGAAAGAGCATTATTAAAGCTCAGAAAAGAACTAAAATTATTTGCAAATCTAAGACCTGCCATTTGTTTTGAACAATTGGTTGATGCTTCAACTTTAAAGCCAGAAATAGTTTCAGGCTTAGATATTATGATAGTACGAGAGCTTACGGGTGGTATATATTTTGGTGAGCCAAGAGGAATTAAGCCGATAGAAAATGGTGAACGAAAAGGAATAAATACTCACGCATATACCACAAGCGAAATTAAAAGAGTAGCAAGAGTAGCTTTTGATTTGGCAAGGAAAAGATCTAATAAAGTTACATCAAGCGAAAAATCAAATGTGATGGAGGCTGGACAGCTGTGGAGAGAAGAGGTTCAAGAGCTTCATAATAAAGAATATAAAGATGTAGAACTAAGTCATATGTTAGCTGACAACTGTGCTATGCAACTTTTAAGAAATCCTAAACAATTTGATGTAATTGTAACTGATAATTTATTTGGAGATATGTTATCTGACCAAGCTTCTATGTTAACTGGATCATTAGGCCTTTTACCTTCTGCATCATTAGGTGCAAAAAATAAAGATGGTGAAATGAGAGCAATGTATGAGCCTATTCATGGATCTGCTCCAGACATTGCAGGAAAAGGTATAGCAAATCCGATAGCTTCAATTTTAAGCTTTGCAATGGCATTAAGATACTCGCTAGATCTTGATAAAGAAGCAGATATTTTAGAAAAAGCAGTACAAGACGTTCTAAATGATGGTTTAAGAACTAAAGATATAATGTCAGATAGCATGAAAGAAACATCTACTTCAGCAATGGGTGATGCGATAATTTCAAAATTGCAATAAAAAAGGAATTATTCTAAGGTTCAAAAATGCCAACTTACACAGCTCCAGTAAAAGATATGATGTTTCTCTTTGAAAAATTAAGAGACAATAAAAATTATAATGAGCTTGAGAAGTATAATGAAGTAACTCCAGACTTGGTAAAAGATATTTTGGAGGAAGCAGCTAAGATAAATCAGAATTTAATTTTACCACTTGCTAAAGCAGGAGATGAAAATCCAGCGATTTTAGAAAATGGTATTGTTAGAACTCCTCCTGGATATAAAGAAGCATACCAGAAATATATTGAAGATGGCTGGACATCGTTGTCTTGTGATCCTAAATATGGTGGTCAAGGGATGCCAAAAACTGTAAGTGCATTCTTTGATGAAATGTTATCTTCAGCAAGTCTATCATTTAAATTATATAGTGAATTAAGTATTGGTGCTTATAATTGTATAAATCACCATGCATCAAATGAAATAAAAGATAAATATTTACCAAAAATTGTTGAAGGTAAATGGAGCGGTACGATGTGTTTAACAGAGCCAGTTTGTGGAACAGATTTAGGTTTATTAAAAACTAAAGCGATCAAACAGCCTGACGACACGTATAAAATTAGTGGACAAAAAATATTTATAACTTCAGGCGATCACGACTTAACTGAAAATATCATTCATTTAGTTTTAGCAAGATCTGCCGACTCTCCTTCTGGTACTAAGGGTATTAGTTTATTTCTAGTTCCAAAATATATTGTTAATGAAGATGGCAGTGTTGGTCCTAGAAATGGTATTTCAACTGGTTCTATTGAGAGCAAGATGGGTATTAAAGGTTCAGCTACGTGTGTATTGAATTTTGATGATGCAACTGGTTATATGATCGGTACTAAAGACAAAGGTCTTAGTGCCATGTTTACTATGATGAATTTAGAAAGAATAGTTGTTGGTATTCAAGGTTTAGGAATTTCTGAAATTGCTTACCAAAACTCACTTGCTTACGCAAAAGAGAGAAAGCAAGGAAAAACGAATAATTCTAAATCTTCAAATGGAGCAGATTTTATTATTGAACATGCAGATATTAGAAGAACTTTACTGAATATGAAATCAATAATTGAGGGCGAAAGAGCATTATGTTTTTGGTTGTCTCAACAAACAGAGGTAAGTCTTTATCATCCAGATGAAAAGATTAAACATGATGCTTCAGATTATGTTTCATTAATGACACCTGTAGTTAAATCATTATTTACTGATTTAGCGATGGAAATAACAAGCGATGCGATGCAAATTCACGGTGGATACGGTTATACGAAAGATCAAGGCATAGAACAATTGTATCGAGACAACCGTATTACTCCTATTTATGAGGGAACAAATTCAGTGCAAGCAGCG
>CACNQY010000005.1 GCA_902622655.1 uncultured Pelagibacteraceae bacterium
AAAAAAATAGTATTTTCAAATTTATCTATTGATAAGTTTAATCAGGTTATTAATCAAAAAAAACTTATTGTATTTCCAAGTGGAAGTGGAATTCCCTTAATAAATAAGGATAAATTTTATTACTCTGCCTTAAAAAGGGCCGACTATGTGTTTTTTGATAGCGGTTTTTTTGTTTTACTATTAAGAATTTTAAAAAATATAAAAGTAAAAAAGTTTTCAGGTTATAAATTTTTATATAACTTTTTTATATACCTGTCATATAATAAAAAAAAATCAATATTTTGTGTTGATCCTGATCTTAAAAATTCAAAATCAAATAAAAAATTTTTTAAAAAAATTGGAGTAAAAAAAGTTTATAACTATCTAGCACCAAAATATAATTCAAAAAATATTAACGATAAATTACTAGTTAAAAAAATTAATCATTTTAGGCCTGATTTTATTTTAACTAACATTGGAGGTGGTACTCAAGAAATATTAGCCATGTATTTAAAAAGAAATATTAAAAAAAAAACATCCATTATATGCACTGGTGGAGCAATATCTTTTTTTACAGGAAATCAAGCTCCAATAAATAGTTTTATAGATAAAATATATTTAGGATGGTTAATAAGATTAATATTTAATCCATTTGTTTTTTTTAAAAGATATATTTTTGCTTTAAAATTATTTCCTATGGTTTTATTTAATAAAGTTAAAGTGATATATGACTAACGATATACCAAGTAATTCAAAAGTTATAGTTATCGGTGGTGGTATTATTGGCTGTTCTGTTGCTTATCATCTAACAAAATTTGGGTGGAATGATGTTGTTTTGTTAGAGAGAGATCAATTAACATCAGGTACTACTTGGCATGCTGCTGGTTTAGTAAGTCAGCTAGGACCAACTGCAGCAGTAACAAAAATTAGAAAGTATACGTTAGACCTATATAAAAAATTAGAGAAAGAAATAGATCATTCTGCTGGTCTTAGACTTAATGGTGCTCTTTCGATAGCACAAACAAATGAAAGATGGCAAGAGCTTAAAAGACAAGCTACAACAGCTCAACTTTATAATATTGATATTAAAATCTTAGACAATCAAGAAATTAAAAATATGTACCCAATGATGCATACTGATGATTTAAAAGGAGGTATTTTGATGCCTGGTGATGGCGCTGCTGATCCAAGCGGCGTGACTCATATGCTTGCTAAGGCTGCAAGAAAAGGAGGAGCTAAAATTTTTGAAAAAACTCCTGTAGAGAATATTTTGACTAAAAATGGGAGAGTTCATGGTGTAAAAGTAAACGGAAAAATAATTGAATGTGAATATATTGTGTTGGCAACCGGCATGTGGTCAAGACAAATAGGAGAAAAAATAGGTGTTAGCATTCCTCTTTATCCAGCAGAACATTTTTATATAATTACTGAACCAATTGAAAATCTATCAAAAACACTCCCTGTGATAAGAGATTTTGATAGTAGTGTTTATTTTAAAGAGGACGCAGGTAAATTACTTATTGGTATTTTTGAGGGAAAATCAATTCCAGCATTTGATAAAACCAATAAAGTACCAGAAGATTTTTCGTTTGGAGAATTACCAGAAAATTTTGAACATTTTGAACCTTATTTAGAAAAATCAATGAAAAGATTTCCTGTATTAGAAAAAATTGGAATAAGAAAATTTTTTGCAGGCCCTGAATCATTTACACCTGATACAAATTCTTTGTTAGGCGAAGTTCCAGAGGTCAAAAATTTATTCGTGAGTTGTGGATTAAATAGTATTGGTATTGGTAGTGGTGGAGGAGTTGGAAAGGTAACAGCTGAATGGTTAATGACAGGTCATATAAATGAAGATATTTTTAACTATGATATAAAAAGATTTCAAAAGTTTCATTCGGAACTTAGTTTTATTAAAAGTAGAATAACGGAGTCTTTAGGTGATTTATATGGTATGCATTGGCCTTATAAACAACCCGTTACTTCAAGAAATATAAAAATTTTACCTTATCATGATTTGTTAAAAGAATTTGGTGCATGTTTTGGTGTTTCAGCAGGATATGAAAGACCCATGTGGTTTGCACTTGATGGTGAAAAAGCAGAATACAAATATAGTTATAACTATCAAAATTGGTATCCATCTGTTGAGTATGAAACAATGAATACAATTAAAAATATAGGTTTGTACGATTTAACACCATTTTCTAAATTCGAAATAAGTTCAACGAATGCACACAATGAATTACAAAGAATTTGTACCTCGAATATAAAAAATGAGGTAGGTAAATGCACCTATACGCATATGCTTAATAAAGATGGTGGTATAGAGACTGATTTAACAGTTGTTTGTATTGAACAAAATAAATTTAGAATAATTAGTTCTGCAGCAACTAGAGAAAGAGATAAATTTCATATTAGCAAACATTTGTCCAATGGAGTTAAGATTAATGATGTAACAGATGATTTTTGTGTATTTGGAGTATTTGGACCAAAAAGTAGATTGCTAATGCAAGAATTAAGTTCAGATGATTTTACTAATGAAAACTTTAAATTTTCTACTGCAAAATACATTAATATTGACGATAAAACAATTTGGGTACAAAGATTATCCTACGTTGGAGAATTAGGTTACGAACTGTATGTTAAAATTTCTGACTCTACAAATATATATAAAAAAATTTTAGAGAAAGGTAAAAATTTTAATATTTCAAATTGTGGTATGCATGCTCTGGATACGATGAGGATGGAAAGCGGTTTTTTGCACTGGGGACATGACATTTCACCTGATGAAAATCAGTATCAGGCTGGTTTAGAGTTCACGATAAGCAATAAAAAAAAAACAGATTTTATTGGGAAAAAAGCTTTAGAAAATATAAAGAAAAAGAAACTTGATCGTAAGTTTGTAATGTTAACTCTAAAAAATAGAGAACCTGGGAAACCACTTCTTTTGCATGACGAACCAATATATTTATCAAATAAAATAATTGGGAAGACTACCTCTGGAAATTATTCATTTAATTTTAAAAAAAATCTTGCATTCGGTTATATAGATAATGATTGTATGGATGATGCTATTTTAAGCCACGAGCTATACATAGAGGTTGAAAAAATTAAATATAAAGCTGAAATAATTTTAAAACCCTTGAAAAACAATGATTTTAAGAATATCTGACTTTAAGATTTAATGATTTGTGTTTCAGATTAATTGCTGATTTAATTAGACGTGAACAAAAATCAATCTGATAAAAATATTAATAATAATAAGAATTATTCAAATAATAATTTAAGTTCAAATAATATTAAAACTACAAATGTAAATATTTTACTAAACAGAGTTAGACAGGATAGAAAAAAAAATAAAACAAAAAAAATTATTTTAATTTCTCTGCTTATAATTGTAATTTTTTCGTTGACAATATTAATTACAAGTTAATATTTTTAAATTTGAGGCAAATACTTGATTGCACTTAAAATAAATTCTATTATAAATCATTGTGGATATAGTGGCGGGGTAGCTCAGTTGGTTAGAGCGCAGGACTCATAAGCCTGAGGTCAGTGGTTCGATCCCACTTCCCGCTACCAAAAAATTATGAAAGATATTTACATAAGCTGGGATGATTATCACAAAAAGATAGAGCAGTTAGCAAAAAAAATATATGATGATAAATTTGAATTTAATCAAATTATTTGCATCGCCAAAGGTGGGTTAAGAGTTGGAGATGTTTTTAGTAGATTGTTCAATATTCCATTAGCTATACTTTCAGTAGAATCCTACCATGGTAATAATGATGATGTTAAAAATCAGCAAGGACAATTTACATTTTCACGTGATCTTGCAAAGACAACACCAAATTTAGGTTCTCACGTTTTGTTAGTAGATGACCTTGCTGACTCAGGAAAAACATTAATTAAAAGTATTAAATGGCTTGAACATTTTTATGGATTTTACTTAGAGCAAAAAATTAAAACAGCAGTAATATGGCATAAATCGTCATCAAAATTTACTCCTGACTTTTGTGTTGATTATTTGGAAGACTCCCCTTGGATACATATGCCTTTTGAAAAATATGAAACTACAAATATAAAAGATTTTGATTTTGAATAATTATTTAAAAAAATATTATTTAATTAAACTATCATTAAATTGATTAGAAACTCTTACAAAAGTTGTACATTTGCTGAGTTGTTTTAAAGACGGTGCTCCAACATAAGTACAGCTACTTCTAACGCCTCCAAGAATATTTAAAATTGTATCTTGTATTTTACCTCTATATTTTACTCTAACTTTTCTTCCTTCACTGCTTCTGTAAGAAGAAAGACCGCCATAATGTTTCTTGTTAGCGACTTCTGAGCTAGAGCCATAAAATTCAATAAATTTATTACCATTAACCTTTACAATTTTTCCATTTCCCTCATCGTGACCTGCAAGCATTCCACCCAACATAACAAAATCAGCACCACCACCAAAGCCTTTAGCAACATCACCTGGGCAAGTACATCCACCATCAGCGATTACATGAGCACCAAGTCCATGAGCAGCATCAGCACATTCAATTACTGCACTTAATTGAGGGTAGCCAACCCCAGTTTGAATTCTGGTTGTGCAAACACTACCTGGGCCTATTCCAACCTTTACAATATCTGCACCACTTAGAACTAGTTCTTGTGTCATATCAGCAGTGACAACATTTCCTGCTATAATAGTTTTAGTTGGATATTTGTCTCTCACTGATTTAACAAAATTTGTAAAATGCTCTGAATACCCATTAGCAACATCAATACAAATGAATTTAAAAAAACTAAATTCCTTTAAGACTTTATCTAGATTTTGAAAATCTTCTTTTTTAATTCCAACACTTAAAGCAATATTTGGATATATTTTTTTAATATTTTTATTTTGTTTAATTTTTTTCACATCATGTTGTTTAGTTAAACAAGTTATCATGCCGTGACTATTTAATTTTTCTGCAATACTTAGCTCACCTACACCATCCATATTAGCTGCCATAATGGGAATACCTGACCACTCATTTTTACTATACTTGAATCTGTAAGTTCTTAACAAATTTACGTCTTTACGGCTTTTAAGAGTAGATCTTTTAGGTCTAAAAAGGACATCTGAATAATCTAATTTTAGCTCTTCTTCAATTCTCATTATTTAATAAATTATAGGCTTCATAAGTAATTTCAAATTAATATCTACCCTGTGGATAAGTATTTAATGAGATTTAATGACCTGGAAAGTCCATTAAATTCTCAATTTTATAATTATTCTTAAGCAAATTATTTGATCCACCTAAGTCGAATAAGTTTATTACAAAAATAAATGCAGCAACTTTTCCACCAGAAATTTCAACTAACTTAGCAGCAGCTTCAGCAGTACCCCCAGTAGCTATGAGGTCATCAATGATTAATACACTGTCTTTGTCATTAATAGAGTCTTTATGAACTTCTATTGTTGCAGTTCCATATTCTAGCTCAAAATCTATTGAATGAACCTCTGCAGGCAACTTATTTTTTTTTCTAAGCATAACGAAAGGTTTCTTTAAAATATAAGAAATAGCAGAAGCAAAAACGAAACCTCTAGATTCTATGGCTGCAATTTTTGTAAAATTATAATTTTTGGATCTTTCAACTATTTGATCAATTGTTTCTGAAAATGCATTTTCATCTTTAATTAGAGTTGTAATATCCCTAAATAAAATGCCTTTTTTAGGATAGTCAGGAATTGATCTAATATAATCTTTTAAGTTCATAATAGTTAAATATAAAAGTATAAATAAATAAATTTTTGATTATGACAACTAATAAATTAGCAATAATAGGAGGGAGTGGTTTGTATGATGTAGAGGAGTTTAAAAATAGAGAATTAATCAATTTAGATACCCCATGGGGAAAACCTTCAGACCTAATATTAAAAACTTACTATAATAATAAAGAAGTTTATTTTTTACCTAGACATGGTAGGGGTCACTTTGTTTCTCCATCTAATATTAATTTTAGAGCCAATATAGATGCTCTAAAACAATTAGGTGTAACAGACATTGTTTCAGTTTCAGCTGTAGGCTCTCTTAAAGAAAATTTACCTCCTGGAAAATTTGTTATAATAGATCAATTTATTGATAGAACTTTTGCAAGAGTAAAAACATTTTTTGATGATGAGATTGTTGCTCATGTATCAATGGCACATCCAACTTCTAACGGATTAATGAATGCATGCGAAGAAGCAATTAAAAAATCAAACATAGATTATCAAAGAAATGGAACATATGTAGTTATGGAAGGTCCCCATTTTTCTACATTAGCAGAGTCTAATTTATATAGATCTTGGAAAGCAGATGTTATTGGAATGACAAATATGCCAGAGGCTAAATTAGCAAGAGAGGCAGAAATTAGATATGCATCAGTTTCTATGATTACAGATTTTGATTGTTGGCATCCTGATCATGAAAACGTTGATGTTCAGCAAGTAATCAAAGTTCTTTTAGAAAACGCTGCTAAAGCAAAAAATATGATAAAGAAACTAATTGAAAATTTTGAAAAACATATTGACCCTAATGACCCAACAAATAATTGTTTAGATGTAGCTATTATTACTGCTCCAGAAAAAAGAACAGAAAAAACAATTGAGAAACTCAAGACAATAGCTGGAAGAGTCTTAAATAAGTGAAAAAAATAATTTATATAATTTTAATTTACTTTTTATTTATTTCTTGTTCTTACACGAAAAACCTAAGTGGATTTGTTATTGATAATGAGAAGAATAAATTTAATTTACAGCCAATTTCAAAATCTTATAAAGGAAAAACACCCGATATAAGCTTAAATAATTCAGAAAATATAAAAATTATAATATTTTCTCATGGAACAACTAGGCCTCAAAAAAAAGAAAAATGTAAAAGAAAATATAACACTATTCCAAATTCTTTATTAAGCTTAAATGAAATTGATAATGTTTTCTTTTATTATTTGTGTTCTAAATCAACTGATGGAAATAAACCTGGGTCATATATTGAAAAAAGAGTTAAAGAAATTGATAATGTTTTAGATCAATTATTAGATAATGGCATCAAGCCTAAAAATATTTTTCTTTCAGGAGTTTCAGCTGGAGGCTGGTCTTCACTTATGTTGATGCCAAAAGTAGAAATAAAATTTAATTCAGCAATTGTTTTTGCTCCAGCATGTTGTGGACCAAGACATGAAATTAATAAATATCCTGTATGGAGAAAGGAAATTAGACCTAAGCAGGTTAAGCAGATAAAAGAAGCAAATTTAATTAAAGCTCTTATTTTTGCATATGAAGATGATAAATTTAACAGATCAAAAGAACTAATGTTTCTTAAGGAAAAATCACCAGATACAGTTAATATTATAGCGTACAAATGTGGTGAGGGTCACAATACTTATAGAAAAGACTGCAGAATTAATGAAACAAAAAAAATTATAAAAAAATATATTGAAGAGCAGGGATAATTTCTAATGAAAATAGAAGGAAAAGAATATCGAACAATATGGTATGAGAAAAATAATGTTAAAATAATTGATCAAACGAAACTTCCTCATCAATTTATAATAAAAGATCTCAAATCAGTAAAAGATGCGATTAATGCAATTAAAATAATGGAGGTAAGAGGTGCACCTCTAATTGGTGGTACGGCTGCTTACGGTATAGTTTTAGCAATACAAGAAAATAATGATCCAGAATTTATAAAAAAAAGAGCAGAAGAATTAATTCAATCAAGACCTACTGCCATTAATTTAAAATGGGCTGTAGATCGTATTATGAAAAAATTATCAGGAATTAATAGTAATCAAATATTAAGCATTGCCCTGAATGAAGCAAAAGAAATATGTGATGAAGATGAAAAGTTTTGTGAAAATATTGGTATTAATGGATTAAAAATAATTGAAGAAATTTATAATAAAAAGAAAGATACTGTAAATATATTAACACATTGTAATGCTGGTTGGTTAGCAACAATCAATTGGGGTACCGCTACATCACCAATTTATCATGCACACAAAAAAGGTATACCAGTTCATGTATGGGTAGATGAAACAAGACCAAGAAACCAAGGTGCTAATTTAACCTCATATGAATTAAATGAAGAAGAAATTCCCAATACTATTATTGCTGATAATACCGGTGGTATTTTAATGCAGAGAGGAGAGGTTGATATGTGCATTGTAGGAACTGATAGGACTTTATCCAATGGAGACGTTTGTAATAAAATTGGAACTTATCTTAAAGCATTAGCTGCTCATGATAATAACGTTCCTTTTTATGTAGCTCTTCCTAGCTCAACAATTGATTGGGACATAAAAGATGCAAAAGACATTCCGATTGAAGAGAGAAATTCAGAGGAATTATCTCATGTAGAAGGTATTGATGAAAATAATAAAATCAAGAGAGTTTTAATATATCCAAATAAAAGTAAAGCAATGAACTTAGCATTTGATGTTACGCCTGCAAAATATGTGACAGGATTAATTACTGAAAGAGGGGTTACAGAAGCCTCTTTTAAGGGTTTAAAAAAATTATTTAAATGAAAAATTTAAGATCTGAAATAATAAAATATTCAAAAATGTTGAATTCAAAAAAGTTATCAGCATTAAGATCTGGCAATATTTCATCAAGGTACAAAGATGGTTTTTTAATTACTCCGTCAGGAAAAAAATACTCAGCATTAAAAAACAATGATATAGTTTTTGTTTCCTTAAGTGGAGATTTTGATAAAAAAAAAGGAATTCCTTCATCTGAGTGGAAGTTTCATCAAGATATTTATAGAAACAAAAAAAAAGCAAAAGCAATTGTTCATGCACATTCAACATGTGCTACAGCAGTTTCTACTCACAATAGAGGAATACCTTCTTTTCATTATATGGTAGCGATGGCTGGAGGTCATGATATTAAATGTGCAAAATACGCAACATTTGGAACAAGAGAATTGTCAAAAAATATTTTGAAAGCTTTAAAGGGTCGAAAAGCTTGTTTGATAGGAAATCACGGACAGATTGCATTTGAAGAAAATTTAGCAAAAGCATTTGAACTTGCTGAAGAGGTTGAAAATATATCGCTTCAGTATATAACGAGCCTTAAATTGGGTAAGCCTAAGATTCTTTCAATTAATGAAATGAAAAAAGTTTTATCCAAAGCAAAGAATTATAAAAGAGGATAGCTAATGACTAAAGTTGGAGAACATATAACTCTAGACATTATTGGTACAACAAAAGAATACGATCCTTCTGTATTTGAAAAAGTTATTAATGATATTGCAAAAGCTGCAAAAGTAACAATTCTCAATATATCTAAATATAAATTTGAACCTCAGGGTTTTACAATTCTTGCTTTATTAGCTGAAAGTCACATTAGTTTTCATACATTTCCTGAAAAAGGAATTATAAGTTTTGATTTCTTTACATGTGGAAAAGTAAACCCCTCAGTAGCGATTGATATTATAAAGAAAGAATTTGAACACAAAAGAATAGTTAAAAAAGAGTTTAATAGAGATACAAAATCTCTTTATCATGACATTTACAGTTCACCAGGCTTGCAAAAATCATATGTAGTAAATGATGTTTTAGAAGATTTTAAATCTAAAGTAGGTCAACACATAGAAATTTTAGATTTAGAGCAATTTGGTAAATCTTTGTTTATAGATGGTGAAATACAAGTAGCTTCAACTGATGAGCATTTATACAGCTCTACTTTTGTAGGGTCTGGTTTAAATTTAAATCAAGAAAATGAAAGAGTGGCAATTATTGGTGGTGGAGATGGTGGAGTTGCAAGAGAATGTATTTCTAAAAATTTTAATTTTATAGATTGGTACGAACTAGATCCCGAAGTAGTAGATGTTTGTAATAAACACCTTGTAGATATTGGTAAGAAAGCAACAGAAAAAAATTCTGTCAAATGTGTATGGGGAGATGCATTTGAAAGTATTAAATCAGTAGGTGATGACACTTATGATCATATTTATGTTGATCTTAATGATGATCAATTTTGTATAGATTTAGCTTCTAAAAATATGGATTCATTAGTGAGAATTTTAAAACCAAAAGGAGTTATTACAGCTCAGGTTGGAAGTCAGGATAAAAAACCACAACAGGTTGAAAATTGGTTAAATGTTTTTAATCAAAATTTTGGAAACGCAAAATTAGCAAGAGTTTATATACCTAGTTTTGATTGTTCTTGGAATTTTTCTTCATCAATTAATCATTAATTTTCTTTTTTATTATTTAAAATTATGAAATAATTGTTACTAATTTAAGGAGAAAATAATGAATATATTTAAAAAAACTATTTTAACAATTCTTGCTTCTTTATTTATCATCGGAAATGTTTCTGCTGAAAAAATAAAAATAGGAACTGAAGGTGCTTACCCTCCATGGAATTCAAAAGATGCTTCAGGTAATCTAATTGGTTTTGAGGTTGAGCTTGCCCAAGAACTTTGTGCAATCATGAAATATGAGTGTACTATAGTTGAACAAGATTGGGATGGAATGATCCCAGCTTTATTGATGAGAAAGTTTGATGCTATTATGGCTGGTATGTCCATCACTGCTGAAAGACAAAAAACTATTACTTTTTCACAAGGTTATGCTGATGAAGTAGCTTCACTTGCAGTAATGAAAGGATCTAGCTTAGAGGGAATGGATACTCCAGAGGGTATCAATTTATCATTAGGTGGTTCTGATGTTAAAAAGGCTTTAAAAACATTAACAGGCGCATTAGCTGGAAAAACAGTTTGTACGCAAACAGGTACAATTCACCAAAACTTTTTAGACTCAGGTGATGTTGGCAGTGTAAATGTTAGAACTTATAAAACTCAAGACGAAGTTAACCTTGATCTAACATCAGGTAGATGTGATGTTGCATTAGCTGCTGCTGTAGCATTTACAGACTACGCTGATAAATCAGGTAAATCAGTTGTATTAGTTGGACCAACTTTTTCAGGTGGCGCATTTGGTAATGGAGTTGGCGTTGGTATTAGACAAGGTGGAGATAGTGCAATTGGAAAGAGAGATGCTAAAATACTAAAAGACTTCAACAAAGCAATTGATAAAGCTAGAAAAAAGGGAATTATTAGCAAACTTGCTATTAAGCACTTTGGTTTCGACGCTTCTATGTAATTAATTTAAGATTTGGCGACTATAATATATAGTCGCCAATCTATATGGAACTTCTCGCATTTGGTAAAACTGGTTGGGGTGATGAGTTACTTTATGCAACCCTAATGACTGTTGCTGTATCTATTACAGCGATGTTTGTGGGTTTCTTTTTTGCATTAATTTTTACTCCATTAAAGTTATCAAAATACAAATCTTTAAATTTAGTTGGAAATTTTTATACAACTGTTATTCGTGGTGTACCTGAGCTTTTGGTAATTTATCTTTTCTTTTTTGGTGGTAGTGGGGCTATTATGTATGTAGCTTCTATTTTTGGTTATTATGAGTATATTGAAATTAATGCTTTTATCACTGGCTCAATGGCAATTGGAATTATTTCAGGTGCCTATTCTACAGAAGTTTTTAGAGGTGCAATTCAATCAATAGATAAAGGTCAATTTGAGGCTGCCAAAGTTCTTGGTATAAATAAGTTTGGACAATTTTATAAAATAATACTACCTCAAATGTTGAGGTTAGCTATTCCAAATTTAAGCAATGTCTGGCAAATAACATTAAAAGACACTTCTCTAATTTCAGTCACCGGGCTAGTTGAAATTATGAGGCAATCATATATTGCAGCAGGATCTACGAGAGATCCTTTATTTTTCTATTCTTTTGCAGCAGTTTTATATTTATTACTAACTTATTTGAGCATGAAACTAATTAACAAATTAGAAATTAGGTATAGTAGGGGGTATTAATGGATTTTGATTTAATGATCACCAGTTTGCCTAAGCTTTTAGGAGCAACAGTTATTACTTTAAAATTATTATCTGCATCTTTATTTTTTGGATTATTTTTAGGTCTTTTCTTTGCTATTTTAAGATTAAATAAAAATATATTTATTAACAAATTTGCCTATGCTTATTCTTATATTTTTAGAGGTACACCCTTATTAGTTCAGATTTTTATTATTTATTTTGGTTTAGGGCAAATTGAATATTTAAGAACCACAGTTTTGTGGACTATTTTAAAAGAACCTTATTGGTGTGCAATCATTGCTTTTACTCTAAACACAGGTGCTTATACCTCTGAAATTTTAAGATCAGCTTTTCAAACAATTAAACCAGGTATTATTGAAGCAGGAAAAAGTTTAGGAATTTCAAACAAAATAATTTTTTATAAAATTCAAATACCAATTGCTATCAGACAGTCACTTCCGGCATATGGAAATGAGATAATATTGATGATGAAAGGAACCTCGTTAGCTAGCACGGTAACGTTAATGGACTTAACTGGTGTCGCTAAATATATCATTTCTACAACTTTTAAGCCTATAGAGGTATTCATTGTTGCAGGTGGGATTTATCTATTTATGACTTTCATTATTCACAATATTATTAAATATTTAGAAAAAAAATATAGTTTTCAACAATAAATATGTTTTTAACTGATAAACAAATTAAAGATTATCAAAATGACGGTGTCATAATTATTAAAAATATTTTTAAAGACTGGATAGAGCCATTAAGAAAAGGTTTTAAAAAAGTTTTAGATAAACCTAGCATTCATGGAAGAGAAAATGTAAATGATGAAAATGGTAGATTTTTCGAAGATTATTG
The DNA here is from genome assembly GCA_902622655.1 of uncultured Pelagibacteraceae bacterium. GTDB lineage: Bacteria > Pseudomonadota > Alphaproteobacteria > Pelagibacterales > Pelagibacteraceae > Pelagibacter. The sequence continues at coordinate 12,711 of CACNQY010000005.1, forward strand.
TAATTGGGAGAGAATAAAAGAGTTCAGGGATTGTATTTTTAATTCACCTGGTGCTAAAATATTTTCAGAGGCAACCAATTCTAAATCAACTCAAATTTTTCATGAGCATATTTTTATAAAAGAACCTGGAACAAATAAAGAAACTCCCTGGCATCAAGATATGCCTTATTACTGTATCGATGGTAATGATACTGGAAGTTTTTGGATACCATTAGATCAAGTCGATAAAAAAAATAATCTTAAATTAATTTTAGGTTCTCATAAATGGCCAAAGTTAATTAGACCTACAAAATGGTCTAATAATCAGTCATGGTACAAAGACGAGAGTTCTTTTATGGATTTACCTCCATTAAATAAATTTGAAAAATTTATTTTAATACCTGAATTAAGTTTGGGAGATGCAGTATTGTTTAATTTTAAAATTGTTCATGGTTCAACTGGAAATAATGGTTCTATATCTAGAAGAGCTTTTTCTATGAGATTTATTGGAGATGATGTTAAATTTGTTGATAGAGGTGGACCAACATCACCTCCTTTTGAGGGCATTGGTTTAAAAAATGGAGATTTAATGAGAGAGGATTGGTTTCCTAAAATATTATAATTAATTTCAATTTCATGGAGTTACTATATTTTATTATAGCAAGTTTCTTAGTAGTAATTGTTCCAGGACCAACCGTAAGTTTAATAATTGCGAATTCTTTAAATTCTGGTGTTAAAGCAGGTTTACTAAATATCTTAGGAACACAATTTGGTGTTTTAATATTAATTTTTTTATTAGCTATTGGTTTTGAATTTATTTCTCCATTTGTAGATCAGATAATAAAAATTGTTAGAGTGTTTGGTGCAATTTATTTGATAATTCTTGGTATAATTGCATTTTTAACAAAAATAGATTTGAAAAATATTCAATCAGAAAAATACGATAAAAAATTTATTATTCAAGGGTTTGTAGTAATATTAACAAATCCTAAAATTTTTTTATTTCTTGGATCTTTTTTACCTCAGTTTATTAGCTTGGAGCATTCAGTTAGTCATCAAATAATTTATTTTGGGTTATTGTTTATAATTATAGCTACAATTTTTGATAGTTGTTATGCTCTAATTTTTGGAAATTTTAGAAATTTAATTGCAAATAAATACTTAAAAATTTTAAATGTAATTGGTGGAATGATACTAATTTTAGTTGGTTTTTGGTTACTTCTTTATTGATTTAATAACTTGTGTATTCTTTTATTTCTTTAATTGATGATCCAGTATGATTATTAATTTCTAGTTTAATCTTTGCTCTATCATCATTATAGAAATGAACGTCTCTAGATAACTTTATAAATTTTTCCCCAAAATCTTTATTTTTTTCACATTCTCTTTTATCGTCTTCTATAATCCAAAGTTTAGCATTTATTATTTTTAAATCTTGAAATAATTTTTCTAGCTTATCATCTGATTTAATATTTTTTTCTAATTGGTCTCTTAGAATCGAATGTTCATTTGATATAAATTTTAGTTTTTCAGGATCTTTAATTTTCTCTTTTTTAATTTCTAATATTGATATTTTGTCTAAAAGTTCACCAATTGACACTTCTACTATAATTTTATTCATTAAATTTTATACTATGTTAAATTGTTATAATTATGTCTAATATTTTAATAATTAAACACGGATCTTTAGGGGATATAGCCCAAGCATGTGGTGCAATTCAAGATATTTCTGAAAACCATAAAGATGACAAGGTTCATTTGTTGACTACAAAACCATATTTTGATTTATTTAAAAAAAATCCTTATATATCAAACGTTATTCTGGATAAACGATTACCCAGATATAATCTTATTTATTTATATTTTTTGATGAAGAATATTAAGAGATATAAATTTACTAAAGTTTATGATCTTCAAAATTCAAGTCGCACTTCATTTTATAAAAAAATTTTATTTCCCAATGTTACAAAGGAAGTTTGGTCTTCTACTGAAACAACATTGCCAAAAGGAACCAATAAAAAGGATTTTGATCAAGACTCAGTCTTATCAAGATTTGATCATCAATTAAAAAATTCTGGAATTAATACTAATCATACTATGCAACCTGATTTGTCGTGGAGCTCATTGGATATAACTGAAATAAAAAACTATTATCAATTAGAAAAATATATTGTTCTTTTCCCATTTTGTTCTCCACATTTAACTTCAAAGAAATGGCCGTATTATAATGAATTAATTAAAATGATTAACGAAAGATTAATGAATAAATTTAGAGTAGTTATAGCTCCAGGACCTGATGAAATAGAGGAAGCAAAAAATTTTAATGCTTTATGTATTTTAGATAATGGTAAAGCTCTTGATATTTCGCAGTTAGCAGCATTAATTAAAGATAGCTCATTTGTTGTTGCAAATGATACTGGCCCAGCACATATGACAGCACATTTAGGATCAAAAGGTATTGCTTTATTTGGATCTCACACAACTCCTTTTAAAGTAAGTATTGAAAGAGAAAATTTTAAAGCAATACAAGCCCCTGAATTATCTAAGCTATCAGCAGAAAAAGTTTTTGAAAGACTCTCTGAAATTATTTCTTAATTTTTTCAGTCACTCTTAAAAATACAGGAACTGTGAAAAGTATGAAAAGTAATCTAATTATATGGTGAAAAGCAACAAAGTCTGGGTCTAAATCAAAAGCAATTGCTATAACCGCGACCTCATAAATTCCACCAGGGCTAAAAGATAAAATTAAAGTTAAAATATTTGTTTCAACAAAAAATGTTGCAACATAGGCTGCAACTAAACCTAATACCACCAAAATAGTAGTAGCTACAATACTATGAAGAGAATTATTAGCTATCTCTTTAACAGTTTTTTCAGCAAACCTACAACCAACTGAAGAACCAAGAATTAGTAGACAAAAATTTACTGTTTCGTCTGGTAATTTATATGATGCTATATCTGTAATTTGTAACAGACCACTCGCAAACAATGTTCCAGATAGTAAAGCTGCAGGAATTCTAATTTTATCAAAAACAAAAATAAAAAACAAAGATGCAATAATAAGTAAAATTAAATTTAAATGATTTTGAGCCAAATAACTAAAGTCATCATTTAACAAAACATTGCTGTCAGTATTATTAACTATAATAAATGGAATAACAGTAATAATGATGATTAATCTAATTAAGTGAGAAGTTGCAACTTGGGATAAATCTGTTTTTTCATTTTCAGCTAAAATCATTAAAGGACCCAGTGCACCAGGCGCTGCTGAAAAGATTGAAGCTTTTTCCCCATAACTTGCAAATTTTTGAAGATATTTAGCAACAACTAAAATACAAATTATTATGTAGATTAACATGATTAATGAAGTCCAAATCCAATCAAACATTTGATTAAATAGATTTTGGTCTATGTAATTTCCAATATGCAAACCTAAAATTATCAAGATGAAACTTAATACAATTTTAGGCATAATGATTTTTAGACCTGATAAAGCGGCAATTGATGTAAAAATCATAGGCCCTAAAAACCAAGCTAGTGGAATATTAAAATATTGAGCAATGATTGCGCTCGGAAAAGAAATTATTAGAACAAAGATAAATTTAATTGAAAATACTTGTTTTGCATTTTCAAGATAAGATTTGATTTGATGTTTAATCATTCATTAAGCTTCTATCATCTACTATGTAAAAGATAAGAAAAAATGTATTAGCCAATAAAGTGAAAATTTAATTTTTAAAATAAATAAAATTCTAAGTTTTATTAATATTTTTTTTGAGAAAGTACTTTCAATTAAAAGTTGTGCTACTTAATTAGAGGTTGAATAAAGATTAAGACTATAATTAACTTACATTTTTAAATTAGAGAGGGATAAATAATGAAAAACTTAAAAAAAATAGTTTCAGTATTATTCTCAGCAATCCTATTATTCTCAGCAACAACCACAAGCTCATTGGCAATTGACAAATTGCACTTTGTAATTGGTGGTGGTGCTGGAGGTGGTTGGGATGGAACTGCTAGAGGTACTGGAGAAGCTTTAACAAAAGCTGGAATGTTAAATAGCGCATCATTTGAAAATATGTCAGGTGGTGGCGGTGGTAAAGCACTTGCTTATATGATCAATACTAAACCTGCTAATACAGTTTTAGTTCAATCAACACCATTAGTATTAAGATCAATTACTAGACATAAAGGTTATGTAAAAGGAAGTGGAACTTTATCTTATAAAGATGTTGTGCCAATCGCTGGTGTAATTGGTGACTACGGTGCTATTGCAGTTGCAAAAAGTTCATCTTTTAAAAATTTTAAAGATGTAGTTAATGCATATAAAAAAGATCCAAGCTCAGTTAAAATGGCTGGTGGATCAGTAAGAGGAAGCATGGACCATTTAATTGGTGCTTTAGCTTTCCAAGCTGCAGGTGCAGATCCAAATGCTGTTCAATACATTCCTTATGATGCTGGTGGAAAAGCTTTAGCTGGACTTTTATCTGGAGAAACTCAAATCATTTCAACTGGTTTAGGTGAATTGATGGGTGCAAGAGACCAAGTAAGAATTATTGGTATTACCGCTCCTTCAAGAGTTTCTGATGCACCAGATGCACCAACTCTTAAAGAACAAGGATATGATGTGCAATTCGTTAACTGGAGAGGTTTCTTTGGCCCTCCAGGTATGAGCAATGCTGATAGATCAGCTATTGCAAAAATGCTTGGCGATGTACAAAAAACTCCTGAATGGGAAACTGTCAGAGCAAGAAATGCTTGGGTTAATATTTATAACCCTGAAGGCAAGTTTGTTTCTTTCTTAGAAAAACAAACTCAAGAAATGACAGCTCTTATGAAAAAATTAGGAGTTATATAATCCATAGGATTATTTGAAATTAGAGCAGTGAATATAAATACTACAAAAATTATATCACTGCTCTTTTTTATTTTTTCAGCATTTTATTTATATACTGCTTACCAAATTCAAGTTTTTGCATTTGATGAAAATGCACCATTTAATGCACGAACATTTCCAATTTATTTAGGTTATGCAGGATTATTTTTTTCTGGATTAAAACTTATTCTACCAGATCCAAATACAATTAAAGTAGAACATAAAAACTTAGAATATAAAAAAACAGGTATACTTATACTGATTGCAATTATTTATGGAGCTACAATTTTAAAAGTTGGTTATTTTTTAACTACTTCTTTATTTTTATTTGCTTCATATTATTTCTTAGGAGAGCGAAGATGGATTTTAATGTTTTTATTATCTTTTCCATTTGTTGCTGCCTTTATGTATCTTCTTCATGGTATTCTTGATATATATTTGAGGGATCCATTCTTACAATCAATAGGAGTTATGGGATGATTGAAGGAATATTAATTGGAATAACAACAGCACTAACTTTTCAAAATATATTAATGGTTATGGTTGGTTGTTTTTGGAACTATTATTGGAATGCTTCCAGGCCTTGGTCCAATGACAGCTATCGCATTAATGATACCAATCACTTATGGTTTTGATCCTGCAACAGGTTTAATTTTGATGGCTGGAGTTTATTATGGAGCAGTATTTGGTGGTTCTACTTCTTCTATATTGTTAAATGCACCCGGTGTTCCTGGAACAGTTGCAACTTCATTTGATGGTTATCCTATGGCACAACAAGGTAAAGCGGGTAAGGCTTTAGCGATTGCAGCATGGAGTTCGTTTGCAGGAGGAACATTATCTGCAATTTATTTATTATTTATGGCACCAAGTTTATCAAAAGTAAGTTTATCTTTTAGATCACCAGATTATTTTGCTTTAATGATTTTAGGTTTAACAGCGATTGCTGCTTTTTCATCTAAAGGACAATTTTTAAAAGCTATGATGATGGTAGTACTTGGCTTGATGTTAGCATCTGTGGGTCAAGATAGTTTGTCTGATATTACGAGATTTACATTTAATAATATGAACTTAACTGATGGTATTAGTTTTGTACTTGTTGTGATGGCAACATTTGCAATGAGCGAAGCCTTAACAATTATTTTAAAAAGAAATGATCCGACCAGTGCTGCTAAACAAGTTTCTTTAACTGAATTAGGCTCAATTAAAATTAATAAAGAAGAACGAACCAAAATGTACAAAACAATTCCAAGATCCTCAGTAATTGGATTTTTAATTGGTGTATTACCAGGAGCAGGAGCAACAATTGCATCATTTTTAGCTTATGGAATGGAAAGAAACGTAGTTAGTGACGAAGAAAAAGAAAAATTTGGTAAAGGAAGTGTAAATGGTTTATCTGCACCAGAAACTGCAAATAATGCAGCTTGCTCAGGTTCTTTTGTGCCAATGCTTACTTTGGGAATCCCAGGAAGCGGAACTACTGCTGTAATGTTAGGTGCATTATTAGGTTTTGGAGTTCAACCTGGTCCTAGACTTTATATGACTAATCCCGAAATTTTTTGGTCAATAATTATGTCAATGTATATTGGAATGGTAATTTTGCTGATATTAAACTTACCACTAATTCCTTACATAGCTAGAATTCTTGCTGTTCCAAAAAATTACTTGATTCCTTTGATTTTATTTTTCTCTGTCACGGGTATTTATGTAATGTCGTTTAATAATTTTGATATTTACTTGATGATTGGAATAGCTGTAGTTGCAACATTTTTAAGATTATACGATTTTCCAATGCCACCCTTAATATTAGCTTTTGTTCTTGGCGGGCTAATGGAGGAGAACCTGAGAAGATCTTTATTACTTAGTAATGGATCTTGGGAATTTCTTTGGGACAGAACATTAACAGCATGCATTCTAGTTACAACAATTTTAATTGTAGTATGGCACATTTATAAAACATTTAAGAAAAAAAATTAATTTATAATTTTTTTATAATCTTCAATAATTTTTGACCAATGAAATTTATTTGAAAACTCTTTAGCGTTCTTTCCATATTCTAAATATTTTTTATTTTCCAGCAAAGAAACAATAGAGGAATAAATGTCTTCAAGATTATTTCCATCACATATCAGACCAGTTTTTTCATGATTAATTGCATCTGCAGCTCCACCATCTTTACCACCAATAGATGGAATACTGTATTGTGCAGCCTCAACATACGCTATACCAAATCCCTCGATCGAATTTTTATGTATAATTGATGGCATTACAAAGATATTTGATTTTGAAACTAATGCATTTTTTAGATCATTACTAATATCTTTAAAAAACATAACCTGTGCTTCAAGATCTAGTTCTTTCACCAACTTTTTAATATTTTCTTCTTCCTCTCCATATCCAATACATATGTAAACAATGTCAGGATAAATTTGTTTTAAATTTCTTAAAGCCATTACTATTTTTTCATGATTTTTACGTTTATCAAATCTTGAAACTGTGATTAGTCTTGGATTTTTAACTTTAAGTATACTTTCAACTTTATCTAAAGTTTTTTTATTTAATTCTTCAGCAGGATCCACACCTGGATTTATTACAATTACTTTATTTGCATTAACTCCAAGTTCTATCGCTAGATTTTTTGTAAACTGAGAATTTGCTATAACTTTTTCAACATTTTTTAAAACACTAAGCACTCTGTTGTTTTGACTTGAACCTTTAGGATGGTTGATTTCTTTGCTATGAATTAAACAGTATTTTCTCTTAGAAGTTTTAATAAGTTCTAAACTTTTCCAATGATCAGCAATAATTCCATCTATTTTATTTTCTTTGATATATTCATTAATTAATTGTGCTTTTCTATACTTTCTAAGTAATTTAATTCCACCAACTCTTTCTATAGAAAAAGAAGCTTGTTCATCAAAATCTTTGTGACCTTCTTTAAAATCTGCAAAAACTTTTATCAGAAAGTTTTTTGACAATTCTCTTGATAGACCCCACATCAAATTTTGCATACCCCCAAGCTCAGGTGGGAATGATCTAGTTACAATTAAATACATTAATCATACTTCCATTTAATACCACAGCCCGCACTCGGTATTTGATCTTCAGGACCTTTCCCAGTTTCAGCTATTTGCTTCATAGCTATTAAAAGATCGCTTTCACCTTCTTTAACCGGAATAAATTTTTTTAGCTCTCTTAATCGTCCTCTGTATTGAAGTTCAAAATTATTATTATAACCAAAGAAATCTGGTGTACATACAGCATCATATGCTTTAGCAATTTCTTGAGTTTCATCATGTAAGTAAGGAAAATTGAAATTATTTTCATTTGAAAACTTAATCATGTTGTCAAACGAGTCTTCTGGATAATTAACAAAATCATTTGAGCAGATAGCAACCGAGTTGATACCAATTTTGTTTAATTCACTACAATCTTCAACTAATTCTTTTGTAATAGCTTTTACATATGGACAATGATTACAAATGAACATTATCAAAGTTCCTGTTTCACCTTTGATATCATTTAAAGACAGAATTTTATTATCAGTAGATTTTAATTCAAATGGAATAGCTTTTTGACCAAAATCACATATTGGAGTTTGTATAGGCATAATGTAAAATATATAGATTATGTTTTATGATTTAAAAGATAAAAAACCAAAAAACTCTGGCGAAAATTGGGTTGCTCCTAATGCAACAATAATAGGGGATGTTACTTTAGAGAAAAATACAAGTATTTGGTTTAATGCAGTACTTAGAGGAGATATTGAAAATATTCATATTGGCGAGGGATCAAATGTACAAGATGGAAGTGTATTGCATACAGATCCGGGTTGCCCACTAAAAGTTGGAAAAAATGTAACAATTGGACATTTAGTTATGCTTCACGGATGCACTATTGGAGATAATAGTTTAATTGGAATCGGAGCAGTTATACTAAATAAAGCGAAAATTGGAAAAAATTGTATCATTGGAGCAAAAGCTTTAATTACAGAAAATAAAGTAATACCTGATAATTCCTTAGTTGTTGGTTCTCCAGGTAAAATTATTAGAGAAGTTACAGAGGAAGAAAAAAAAGCAGTATTTGAAAATACTAAACATTATCAGGATAATTGGAAAAAATATTCAAAATCAATTTTTTAATTGTACCACATTTATTCAAGAGTAAACTAGAACTCTGAAAAAATTATTATTAAATAAAATTGGGAGAAGACAGTTTCTAAAAACATCTTTGTCTGGTCTAGCTTTTGCTGCATTCCCAAGTATTTCTTTTTCACAATCTAATCCTGATGTAGTTGTTATTGGTGCTGGATCATCAGGTTTAGCTGCTACAGCTGAATTAATGAGAAGAGGCATATCTGTTCTTTGTATCGAAGGTATGAATAGAATAGGTGGCAGATGTTATACTGACGTAACTTCTTTCAACGGCCTACCAGCTGATCATGGTGCACATTGGCTTCATGCTAAAAAAGGCAATGAGCTATATAAATTTGGAAGAGAAAATAAAGATAGATTTAAAATTTATAACGAACCTTCTACATCAGTTGTTTACGATGGAAAAAGTAAAGTAAGTGGAAGTACTTTTTGGAGAGTTCATAAAATAATAAAAGAAATATATGGCGAAGGTGGTATAGATGAGCCTTTACTAAACAAAATCCCAGAAAAGATTAAAAAAAATCCTTGGTTTGATACTGCTCATGCAGCAATAAATGCTAGAGACTTTGACAATCTTTCTATAGCTGACGATAGTCTAAATTATGAAGATAATTATTGGGAAAGTGGAAATGCATTTTGTCGAGAAGGGTATGGAACATTGTTAGCTTATTATAGAAAAGATGTACCTGTTAAACTAAACACGATTGTAAGTGAAATAAAATGGGGTGGAAAGGGTGTGCGAATTGAAACTAACAAAGGAACAATAAAAGCTAAAGCATGCATTGTAACCACATCTGTTGGCGTTCTAAGAGCAGAAAAAATAAAATTTTCACCAAAATTACATCCTAGGAAATATGAGGCTTTTGAAGGAATTACTATGGGACCATCTAATCGAGTGATAATAGAATTAAAGAAAAAATTTGTAAACAAATTTAAAAAAGATACCAATTTTTATTCCAAAATTAATAGCAACGGTGCAAAATCACCAGAAGGGATTGGTTATGGTTTACTAAAAATGGGTGGAACAAATTTATGTCTTTTTGCCCTTAATGGAGAGTTTTCAAGAAGTTTAGAAAAAGAAGGCAGCGAAGCAATGATAAATTTTGTCGTTAACCAACTTAAATCAAATTTTGGTTCAAAGTTTTATGATAAATATTTTGTTAAAGCCGTAGCAACAGGTTGGAATAAAAATCCATTCACTCTAGGCGCTTACTCTGGCGCAGTGCCAGGTAAAGCAAATCTAAGACCCCGTTTAAAAAGGCCTGTAGGAGAAAGAATTTTCTTTGCTGGAGAAGCTACTGCTGGTGCCTATGGAACTGTTCATGGTGCTAATAGGAGCGGGATAAGAGCTGCTACCGATGTTTTTATTTCAGATGCATTAGATTAAATTGAGGATTTTAAAAAGAGTTAAATGCCAAAAGGATATGTAATAGCACAACTAAAAATCACAAACCCTAAAAACTATAAAGAATATGTAGAAAAAGTTACCCCACTTGTAAAAAAATTTGGTGGAGAATTTTTGGTAAGAGCTGGTGAATTTCAGATTTTTGATGGTGAAACAAAATTTCCTCGAATTATTGTTCTTAAATTCCCATCTTATGAAAAAGCATTAGAGTGGTACAATTCTGAGGAGTATAAACCAATAAAGCAAATAAGGTTAGATAACTCTGAAGGGACGAATATAATTATTAAAGGTGTATGAAAAAAATAATTTTCATAATTTCTTTTTTATTAATTACAAATTTATCTTTGGCCTTAGAAAGATTTATACCACTTGAATTATTCACAGGTGGGGAAATTCGTGATGATACTGAAATTAAATTTACAAAAGCTAATTTGGTTTTTGGGGAAAAGAAAAGAAAAAAAATAGTAGGCCCTGAAGATTGGAAAAATCCTCAAACTGGAAAATTAATAAAAGTTTATAAAAGAACAAGAAAAGGTCAAAATGGGGTAAAAATCCAATTTTTTACTGTTACTAATGATGGACAATGTATTGGTAGAGTTTGGGATAGTAGGCGTGGTGGAAGAATAATTGTAAATGGATGTAAATTTCCATTAGGAGTTTGGAAAGAAGGTGAAAAAAGAGCATTTAACGGATATTCTGGGGGAAAGACAAGAAAAATAGAATTGACTATTCTGAAACTAGGAAAAAAACAAAAAGATAGAGTTAAATTTAATTGGAAACTTTATGATGGAGCTGGAAAGTTATTGGATGACAACGATTATACATTTTCTGCTGGTAAAGCAATGACAAAACTTAATGATAAAAAAATATCAAAATAAAAAAATTATTTCATTTAATTGAATAAGAGATCATTGACTGAATAAACTATTAATCCAATTATTATTATAAATAAAATTAAAAAAGAAATTTGTCCACTTAACTTTGATTTAATTTTGGTTTTACCCTCTTTAAACTTTTTAATATGAATACTCCCAAATCTCATTACAGCTAAACCTAAAATGATAATAAATGCTGCGAATATATATCCAGTAACCATCTGACGTGTAAAAAATAAATATTTTAATTAAAAATTTACTCGATAATCAAATCTGTATTGAAGTATATTAAAATCAGCCTTATAGCCTTCCGTCATACTTCTGTTGTGATCATTATCACATCCCAAAATTAAATTTTCTATTGAAAAACCGTATCCTTTAAATAATCCAGAGTTAATAAAAATACCAGCGTTAGGAGTTAAACCGAAGCATTTTACAAAGGTTTCAGGACCTCCCACGCCGTAAACACCATTACTAGTCGCGTAGTTTGTATCAGACTGAAAACCTAGAAAGCTAGAGGCGTTTAAACCTATATAGGGTATAAAATTCGAAATTTTATTAAATCGGTAACTTGGACCCAGTTCTAAAGCCAAGCCCCTAAAATGTATATCAGGAAATTCTGAATTAGATCCACCATCAAAAGTGATACTTGTATCAACAGTGTAATGGCGAGCGAAAGAAATACCTGAATTTAAATATAAATTGTTATTTAGATATTTATTATAATCAATATTAATTGAATATATGGTATTTAAACTATCGTCATCTAAAACTAAGCCTTTTACATTTGTACCAGGACTGCCACTAACCGGAGTATGCATTCCTTTAACATTTTCCATAATACCTGTCCCAACAGCAATACCTATAGATATTTCATTTTTACTTTCAGCATGAACAGCACTTAAGTTTACCAAAATTACTAAAATTATTCTTAAAAATAAATTAATTATCATCAAGGCACCAACCATAAGATTTCATCATTTTTTAAATCAAACCTAGCTCTTCTATGTCCTTTAGCTGCTAAATATAACCACTCTATAGTTTTAATTTTACATTGAATAACGGTAAAGTTTTTATATCCTAATTCACTTTGTTCTATTGTATAATCAAAATCTTCTAATTTTGATATCATTCCTGATGTTGGATTTTTAGATTTAGTTCCTGGAGGACTATCAGTTAAATAGCATCTTCTACTAATATGACGAGTTTTTTTCCAAGATTCTTTTGTGATAGAATTTTGATTATTTATTTCACAATCTACTTTAACTCTTAATTGGATCTTCTCCTCTTTGTCATAAAAAAGAAGTGAAGCTTGATTATTTTTTTTTAGAATATCTATTTTTAACGATCTAAGGTCAGTGTGAAATTGTAATAAATTATTTGCTCTATCTGATTTTCTTAAAACAACTATTCTTCCATCAACATCATCTTGATGAGCACAAATGAAAACAGGAATCCTAAATGGTGAATTTCTATTAGTCACAGCATCATCGAGCATACGCCAATACTTGTTTTGAATTTCCTCTATATTTTCATAGTATGCTGGTTGCATACAATACTACTTTCTAAATCTTCTTATTAAACTTGATGTATCCCAACGGTTGCCGCTCATTCCTTGAACTTCACCATAAAATTTATCAACAAGTTCAGTTACGGGTAACAATGAACCATTATTTTTAGCCTCATCCATGGCAATTTTTAAGTCTTTTCTCATCCAATCCACTGCAAAACCAAAATCAAATTTGTCTTCAATCATGGTTTTATATCTATTTTCCATTTGCCATGATTGAGCCGCTCCTTTTGAAATTACTTCAATGACGTCTTCCATATTTAATCCAGCTTTCATACCGAAATTTATTCCCTCTGACAAACCTTGAACTAATCCAGCAATGCATATTTGATTAACCATTTTAGCCAACTGACCACTACCTGCTGATCCTAATAATTTCATTTTTTTGCTGTAACAATCAATTTTATCTTTTGCTTTTTCAAAATCTTCTTGATCTCCTCCAATCATTACAGTTAAAGCACCATTTTCTGCACCTGCTTGACCACCTGACACTGGAGCATCTAAAGATCCAAATCCATTTTTTTTTGCGTATTCATAAATTTCTCTAGCAATTGTTGCTGAGGCAGTAGTGTTATCAATATAAATTGAGCCTTTATTTATTGTTTTAAAAGCTCCGTTGTCACCAAAAGTAACTTCTCTTAAATCATTATCATTACCAACACATGTAAAAATATATTCAGCATCCTTTGCTGCTTCTGCAGGTGTTTCAGCCATTTTACCATTATATTCGCTTATCCATTTTTCTGCTTTTGATTTGGTTCTATTAAAAACAGTTACATTGTGTCCAGCTTTTGATATATAACCAGCCATTGGAAAACCCATAACCCCAAGACCTATGAAAGCAACATTACAAGTCATAATTTTTTTATATGTTTAAAAGTTTAAGTTTAAAAGTAATTGTATTTGGTTTTATTTTTACATTTTTTTCAAGCTTTGGACAGAGTTTTTTTTTAGGTTTATTCAATTCTAGTATTAGAGATACATTATCAATTACGCATGGACAATTTGGCTCAATTTATGCATCAGCAACTTTGTTAAGTAGTTTTATTTTGGTATGGATTGGCAAAAAAATTGATGATGTGAATATATTAAAATTCGCATCTTATGTAATAATTTTTCTCTCTGCTTCTTGTTTTATATTTTCAAAAATTTCATCCGTTATTTTTTTATTTATAGGTATTTTTTTGATGCGTTTAGCTGGTCAGGGTTTATCTAGTCATACTGCTACAACAACTATATCTCGTTATTTTGAAAAAAACAGAGGAAGAGCTCTAAGCACAGGTTGGTTAGGATTGTCTTTAGCTGAATTTTTAATGCCAGTTCTAATTGTTTTTCTTTTAACATTTATTGAATGGAGAGATATCTGGGTTTCGATATCAGTTTTAGTTATACTTATTTTACCTTTTGCAACATATATTTTAGTAAAGGATGTTAAGCTAGATACTAGAGAAAACAAAATTGAAAAAAATAATATAAAAATAAAACAATGGAAAAGAATTGAAGTTTTAAAAGATTATAGATTTTATGTAATATGTATGACGATGTTGGCTATGCCATGGATAGCGACAGGTTCATTTGTTTATCAATCCTTTATATCCACCTCTAAAGAATGGGGTCCATATGTGATTGCACAATCATTTATGGCATACTCAATTTTATCAGTAATTACACTTTTTATATCTGGTTTTCTTATAGATAAATTTTCAAGTAGAAGATTACTGATCTATATGAATATTCCACTATTTTTCGCAACTACAGTTCTATATTTTTTTGATGATCCAGTATCTTCATTTGTGTTTTTTGGTTTGATTGGTCTAACTAATGGATTAGCAAATGTTCTTGGTTCCTCAACTTGGGCTGAGATTTATGGTGTTAAGTTTATTGGTTCAATAAAAGCCTTAACAACTGCTTTAATGGTATTTTCTACTGCTTTTGGTACAGCTTTATTTGGGTTTTTAATTGATACTGGTTTTACAATTGAACAAATAGCGATTGTTTCAGGAACATACATATTTGGCTCAATTGTTCTGCTTTATTTGGTTAAAAATAAACTAAATCCTCATTATTCTAAAAATAGCTCTTGATTTTTAAAGACTCACTGTGTAGATACTGCGCATGGCTAGAGTTACCGTAGAAGATTGTATAGATAAAGTAGAGAGCCCTTATGAATTAGTACTAGTTGCTAAAGAAAGAGCTACTCAACTGAACGCAGGAATTGAACCATCAATCGATAGAGATAATGACAAAAATACAGTTATCTCTTTAAGAGAAATTGCTGAGGAAAAAATTAAAGTTTCAGATTTAACAGATAGTGCTGTTTATAAGCTTCGAAAACATGTTGAACAAGTTGATGAAGGTGTTGAGGACGACGAAGAAATAGGAGATGATTTTGAGAATCTTTACAAAGGTGAAATTTCTAAAAGTGGTACTCCAATTTTGCCATCTAAAAGAGCAAGAAAAACTCCTGAGAAAATTCAAGTAACAAAAGAAGATTTAGCTGAGTTGTCTGAAACAGCCACAGCAGATGTTGATAATTCAGTAGGTGAAGAAACTATGAATGAACAAGGTGAAGTTTCTTTAGATGAAGTATCAGAGTCAGAAAATCAAGAAGATATAACTTCAGACGATACTGAAGCTTCAAACTCATAAAAAAATAATATAAAGTTATATCATGAATAGGAAAGTATCAGTTGCTCCTATGATGGATTGTACAGATCGTCACGAGCGATATTTCCTTAGATTAATTTCAAAAAACACTCTCCTTTATACAGAAATGGTTGTTGACGAAGCCATAAATAGAGGTGATAAAAAAAAATTATTAGAATTTAATATTAATGAAAAGCCAGTAGCTCTTCAATTGGGAGGTTCTTCACCAAAACTTTTAGCAGAGGCAACAAAAACAGGAGAAGATTTTGGTTATGATGAAATTAATCTTAATTTGGGTTGTCCTAGTAAAAAAGTTGAAAAAAATAGATTTGGCGCTTGTTTAATGAAAGAACCAAATTTAGTTGCAGATTGTCTTAGCAAAATGCAATCAGTCACAAAACTGCCAGTAACAATTAAAACAAGAATTGGTTATGATGAGGTAGAAGATTACGAAAATTTATATAATTTTATTTCAACACTAAAGGCAACCGGAGTAAAAACTTTTATAATTCATGCAAGAAAAGCAATGCTTGGTAAATTTACTCCAAAACAAAATCTAAATATACCACCACTAAAATATGAATATGTTTATAAACTAAAAAAAGATTTTCCTAATGAAGAAATCATTATTAATGGAGGAATAACATCTGTTGATGAAATTAAATCACATTTAGAAAAAACTAATGGTGTAATGATTGGAAGAGCAGCTTATCATACACCATATCTGTTAGCTGACATAGAAAAAGAGATATTTAATAATGATAATATTCCAAGTAGACAAGATGTAATAGAGCAATTAATTCCATATGTAAAAGAAGAATTAAAAAAGGGAACAAGATTAAATCAAATAATGAGACACACTTTAGGTTTATTCCATGGACAAACAGGCTCAAATTATTGGAAGAGATATTTAAGTGAGAATATGTGCGTTAGAGATGCAGATGTGAAAAAAATTGATCATATTATGGATAAAATTAAATTTAACAACGTAGATATCAGAGTAGGGCAGTCTGCTTAATTCAATTTTAGCAAACGATTATTTTTATATTATTTTATTAATGGTTTTAACAGCGATACCAGCAGGTTTTGTTGCTGGATTATTTGGCATTGGGGGTGGTTTAATTTCTATACCTGTTTTGTATTATATTTTTGGTTTATTAGGTATTGATCAGCTATATATTATGCACCTAGCTGTAGGTACTTCATTTGCAATTATCATACCAACTTCAACTGTATCTGTATTAACCCATCATAAATTTAAAGCTGTTGATTTTGAATTAGTTAAAAATTATGGATTATTTGTAATTATAGGAGTGATTATAGGAACTATTTTTGCTGCTTCGTTAAAAACTAAATCTCTTGTTTTATTTTTCTCAATAATAATTTTTATATTAGGAATTTATTTACTTTTAATAAAGGAAAAAGAAAAAACCATTTTAATTGAAATGAAATTATATTTAAAAATTATTCTTGGCTTTATTGTAGGTTTCATATCATCAATTATGGGTATAGCTGGTGCGATAATGAATGTACCTATATTTAAATATTTTGGCTATTCTATAAATAAAGCAATAGGAAGTGCTGCTGCAATTGGATTTATGATAGCTTTATTTGGAGCTATAGGTTTTTTAATATCGGGTATTTACTTAAAAACTAATTTACCTCTAAGTATTGGGTTTTTGAATATTCCTGCTTTTTTAATATTTATTCCAATCACAACCTTCATGGCAAGACTTGGCGCTAGAACTGTTCACAAAATAGATAAAAATAAAATTAGCAAACTTTTTGGTGTTTTCCTTTTAATAGTTTCCATTAAGTTTTTTTATGAATATTTAAAATTATAGGGATAAAAAAAATAGAGGTGATTTCAGTCTCCCTCCATCACCTCACGTCTTAAAGTTAAGTGATTCTCTAAATTTTCTTGAACACTTATTAGTTGAATATTTACTTTATAAAACTTTATATTTTCTGATCGTATTCACCTATTTTTCCAGTTTTTTGGAGTAAGTCGTCAATAAAATTGAAGATTTTTATCTTTCTTTCCTCTGATGTTGGACTTTCAGTAACGATCACTAAAGAGGGTTTATTTGAAGAGGCTCTAATCAGACCCCAAGAACCATCCTCAAATGAGAATCTAACACCATTAACAGTTAATATATTCGTAATTAATTGATCATCTATTTTTTCTTTATTTTCTTTTAAAATTTCAATTTGTTTAACTAAATTTTCAACTACTAAATATTTTTCTTCATCTTTACAAAAAGGAGCCATAGTAGGTGTTTGATAAGTAATGGGTATATCTTTCATAATTTCACTCATTTTTTTATCATGATTATCTAATAAGTGACAAACATGAATTGCTGAATTTATGCCATCATCATAACCGTGACCTAGTGGTTGATTAAAAAAGAAATGACCACTCTTCTCAAAGCCAGCTAAAGCATTTTCATTATTAACTTTTCTTTTAATGTGTGAATGACCAGTTTTCCAATAAATTGTTTCACAATTATTTTTTAAAAGAATTTTATCTTTTGTATAAAGACCTGTTGATTTCACATCTACTATAAATTTAGAATTTTGATATTTTTTAGATAAATTTCTAGCTATTAGAAGACCAATTTTATCTGAGAATATTTCATTACCATCATTATCTATAACACCAACTCTATCTCCATCACCATCAAACCCAAAACCTATATCTGCATTATTTTCTTTAACTACTTTAGCAATTTCATGAAGCATTTCTAAATCTTCTGGGTTAGGATTGTATTTAGGAAAACTCCAATCTAAATTACAATCTAACTCTATTACTTCACAACCAATACCTCTTAAAATATCAGGAGCAAAAATCCCTGCTGTGCCATTACCGCAAGCAACAACAGCTTTAATATTTTTTTTTATTTTGTTTTTATTAATTAAATTTTCTTTATAAACTTTTTGGAAATTTTCTATTTTCTTTTCACTACCTTTGCCTTCTACAAATTTTTGATTTAAAGTAATATCTTTTAACTCTTTCATTTCCTCAGGAGCATGTGTTAACCCTTTTTTGATTCCCATTTTAACTCCAGTCCAACCATTTTCATTATGACTTGCTGTTATCATCGCAATAGCATCTGCATCTAAATTAAATTGGGCAAAATAAACCATTGGAGATAATGATAGACCTATATCTTCAATATTACATCCAGTTGAAATTAGTCCCCTCTTAAGAGCTGCTTTTATTTCTTCGCTATAGGAACGGTAGTCGTGACCCACTACTACTCTAGGGTTATTTTTGTGCGTGTGATTCTTTATTTGAGTTCCCAGACCTTTACCCAGATTCTCAATTCCACCTTCATCTATGTCTTTTTTGTACAACCATCGAGCGTCATATTCTCTAAAACCATAGGGATCAATTTTCATGTTTTGAATCATTAACTATTTACTTACTCTTTTTATGTTAATTTCTTGAAAAAATTTTTATTTTTTTGTTGATTATCATATTGTCGCGTTCTATAAATGTTCCGTTGATTATAAGTTTATATAGTATATTAACCATAGACGCCTACAACATATAGTTGTTTTCGTATTAATAACAAAATATAGTAATAATTATGAATAAGATTCTTTCTCAAGCATTAAAACAAGCTGTCTCTGAATATAGCCCTAAAGTCAACGAAATTTCTAAAGGAAATAGGCCTGATTTATTTTCTCTAAATAATGAAACTGAATTATTTCAAAATGATAAAGGAATCATAATAAAAATTGATCGGTCAAGAGATACAAATCTTACTGATTTTGGTAAAGCAACATTAAAAGATAGATATCTAGGACCTAATGAATCTTATCAAGATTTATTTGCAAGAGTAGCAAGTACATATTCGGATGATAATTTACACGCACAAAGAATTTACAATTACATAAGTAGTTTATGGTTTATGCCAGCTACACCTGTATTATCAAATGGCGGAACTAAAAGAGGATTGCCTATTTCTTGTTTCTTAAATGAAGCATCAGATAGTTTGGGAGGAATTTTAGACCTTTGGAGCGAAAATGTTTGGTTAGCAGCTAAGGGTGGTGGTATAGGAAGTTATTGGGGGAATTTAAGATCTATTGGAGAAAAAATTGGTAAGGTTGGAAAAACTTCTGGAATAATTCCTTTTATTAAAGTTATGGACTCACTAACAATGGCAATCAGCCAAGGTTCATTGAGAAGAGGTTCAGCTGCTTGTTATCTACCTATTGATCATCCTGAAATAGAAGAGTTTATAGAAATGAGAAGACCAACAGGGGGTGACCCAAATAGGAAAGCTCTAAATTTACACCATGGTGTTTTAGTTTCAGATGCATTTATGAGAGCTGTAGAAACAGATGAGCAATGGGCATTGAAAAGTCCTGCAGATGGATCGATTCAACAAACTATTTCTGCAAGAAATTTATGGATCAGATTATTAACTGCCAGAATAGAAACTGGTGAACCCTATATAATTTACATTGATACTGTTAATAGATTAATACCACAGCATCATAAATTAGCTAATCTTACAGTTAAAACTTCTAATTTATGTAGTGAAATAACTTTACCAACAGGAATAGATAAAGATGGTAGAGACAGAACAGCAGTTTGTTGTTTGTCTTCATTAAATTTAGAAAAATACGATGAATGGAAAGATGACCCAGATATGATTAGCGATGTTATGAGATTTTTAGATAATGTCTTATCTGATTTTATTAATAAAGCTCCAGAACAATTTAAAGATGCAAAATATTCAGCAGAAAGAGAAAGAAGTGTAGGTCTGGGTGTTATGGGTTTCCATTCTTTCTTACAAAAAAATAGAATTCCACTTGAGTCTGTTATGGCAAAATCTTGGAATAAAAAAATATTTAAAAATATTGATGAAAAAGTTAATCAAGCATCTAAAGATTTAGCAGAGGAAAGAGGTGCGTGTCCTGATGCAGCTGAGTATGGTTATAAAGAGAGGTTCTCAAATAAAACTGCAATAGCACCAACAGCTTCAATCTCAATTATTTGTGGTGGTGCATCTCCAGGAGTGGAGCCTATTGCTGCAAATAGTTATACTCACAAAACATTGTCTGGTTCTTTTAATGTAAGAAATAGATACTTAGAAGAAATATTAGAAAATCATGGTAAAAATGATGATGAAACTTGGTCAACTATCACGACAAATCAAGGATCAGTTAATCATTTGGATTTCTTAACTGATTTAGAAAAAGACGTATTTAAAACTGCTTTTGAGCTTAATCAAAATTGGATAATAGAACTTAGTGGTGATAGAACACCTTATATTTCCCAAGCCCAATCTGTAAATTTATTTTTACCAGCAGACGTTCACAAAAAAGAATTACATAAGATTCATTTTGATGCATGGAAGAAAGGTTTAAAAAGCCTTTACTACTGTAGATCAAAATCAATTCAAAGAGCTGAAAATATCAATGATGCAAAATCAACAGATATTATGGCCAATGTATATAAAAATAAATCAACCAAAAGTGAAGAACCTGAATACGAGGAGTGTTTATCATGTCAGTAGTGGAGAAAATTAATTCAGATATTATAAAATCTGAAAAGAAGGAAATTATTCAACCAAAAAAAATGGGACTATTAGTTGAAAACCCAGTTTATAAACCTTTTAGATATCCATGGTGTTACGATGCATGGTTAACACAACAAAGAATACATTGGCTACCAGAGGAAGTACCGCTGGGAGATGACGTTAGGGATTGGCAGAAAAATTTATCACAACCTGAGAAAAATTTATTAACTCAGATTTTCAGATTTTTTACACAAGCAGATGTTGAAGTAAATAATTGTTACTTGAGACATTATACTTCAGTGTTTAAGCCCACAGAAGTTTTAATGATGATGACAGCTTTTGCTGCTATGGAAACAGTTCATGTTGCTGCTTACTCGCATTTATTAGATACAATAGGAATGCCAGAGTCAGAGTATTCAGCATTTATGAAATATAAAGAAATGAAAGATAAATATGATTATATGCAAGATTTTAATGTAAATTCAAAAGAAGATATTGCTAAAACTGTTGCTGTATTTAGTGCATTCACAGAAGGTTTACAATTGTTTGCAAGTTTTGCGATTTTATTAAACTTTCCAAGACATAATAAAATGAAAGGTATGGGCCAAATCGTTACTTGGTCTGTAAGAGACGAAACTCTTCATTGTAATTCTATGATTAGAATATTTAAAGAATTTATAAATGAAAATCCTGAAATTTGGACACCAAAATTGAAAAAAGAACTTTATGAAGCTTGTAGAACTATTATTGAACATGAAGATGCTTTTATTGATTTAGCTTTTGAGATGGGTCCAATGGAGGGTTTAACTGCACAGGAGGTTAAAGATTACATAAGATTTATCGGTAATCGAAGACTAGTTCAATTAGGCTTGGAGCCAATTTATGATATTGATAAAAATCCTTTAACCTGGTTGGATACGATGCTTAACGCTGTAGAACATATGAATTTCTTTGAAGGTAGAGCTACAGAATATTCTAAAGCCTCAACTCAGGGCACGTGGGCAGAAGCATTTAGTTAAACAATAAATTGTGAGTGAAGAAAACAATTTTTTTTCTGTCCGTAGGTCTGTTTTGGCAAGAAAAATGTCAAATGCCGAAATATCTGAGAAACACCTAGACTTAATCTTAAAAGCAGGTATTAGAGTGCCCGATCACGGTGCTCTTAATCCTTGGAAAATAAAAGTTATAAGAGGTAACTCATTAAAAGATATTGACGAGAATATAATTTTAAAAGAGTTTTTAAAACAAAATCCAGAAGCTGATAAATATCTAATTGAGAGAGAGTCAACGAGGCTACAAAGAGCCTCTGTAGTTATAGCTGTATTATCAACTCCTGTAGAACATTTTAAAATACCCGAGTGGGAGATGAGATTGTCATCTGGAGCAGTATGTATGAATTTACTTTCGTGCGCACAATCTCTTAATTATGCAGCCCAATGGCTTACAGAATGGTATGCATATAATGATAATTTATTAAAATATTTAGGTGGCAACATAAAAAATGATAAAATTGCAGGGTTTATATATATAGGCCACAAAAAAGAAGAACCTATCGAAAGAAAACGACCAGATCCAAACAATATTATAACATTTATTTAATTTCTTTTTTAATAAAAAGTATTTGTTAGAAGTTATCAATATGAAATATAAAAAATATTTTAGAAAGACTAGTCTTAAACAAAAAAAACATAGTGAATTTTTTTTAAATGAGATTTTAAAAAAAAAACCTAAATATTTTTTAGAAATAGGAGTATTTCATGGAGTAACTGCAAGAAATGTTTGTGAATTATTATATAAAATTCATAAAGAAGATTTTAAATATATAGGCTTAGATCTTTTTGAAAAAAGTGAAGAGAATAAATCAGAGATAATTCCAAATACAGATTTTAAAAATCCATTAAAACAAATTTACTTTAAGTACATAAAAAGACAGGATCCTTACAGCCTAGAAGCAGTAAATAATTTGCTTAAAAAATTTAAGGACAATGTTCATTTAATTAAAGGAAACTCAAACTTAATCCTAAAAAAAATAGATATGGGCAAAATTGATTTTGTTTTTGTGGATGGAGGACATGATTATAATACAGTCATGAATGATTTGAATCACTGTAAAGAAGTAATAAATTTAAATGGTACAGTTTTATGTGATGATTATAATCTAAGTTATGCGCCTGGTGTAAAAAGAGCTATAGATGAATTTGTCAAAAATAATAATTTTAAATGTGAAATTATTTGTGAAAATAGATTTGCAAAAATTGAAAAATAATTAGTTATCTCTGATTTAGTTGCATTACTTTTCTATGCCTATTACCTTTGTAGCTGGCTAATGGTCTAATAAGTTTATTGGCTGCGTGTTGCTCCATTATATGTGCTGACCAACCTGTAATTCTTGAAATTACAAATATTGGGGTGAAGAAGTCAGTATCAAATCCCATTAAATGATAAGTAGGGCCAGTAGGATAATCAACATTTGGATGTATATTTTTTTCTTTAATCATCACTTTTTCCACTATGTCATAAATTTTTTCATATTTTTTATCTTTTTTGATTTTTGCAACTTTACCAAAATATTCTCTCATAGTTGGTACACGAGAATCCCCAGATTTATAAACTCTGTGCCCGAAACCCATTACAACTTCTTTATTTTTAAGAGCATTTTTTATCCACTTAAGTGCATTAGAAGGTTTTTTAATTTTATTCATCATGTGCATTACCTCTTCATTAGCTCCACCATGAAGTGGACCTTTTAAGCTCGCAATAGCACCAGTAATTGCACCATGTATATCAGAAAGGCTACTAGTAATTGTCCTTGCAGTAAATGTAGAAACATTGAAACTATGTTCTGCATATAAAATTAAAGACACATCAAACGCTTTAACAATTTCTTTTTGTGGGACTTTGCCAAAACACATATAAAAAAAGTTTTCAGCAAATGATAATGTTTTTTTAGGTTTGATAATTTTTTTTCCCTTCCTAATTCTGTAAAATGCAGCTAGAGCAGTTGGAGTTTTTGCGAAAATTCTTAAAGCTTTTCTCATATTTGACTCATGTGAAGAATCTGTTGTTTCTTTATCCTCTAAACCCATAACACTAACAGCGGTTCTCGCAACATCCATGGGATGAGATTTTTTTGGCATATGTTTGATTATTTCATATAAATTTTTTGTTAACTCTCTATTATTTCTCTCTTCTCTTTCAAATTTTTTAAGCTGTATACTATTTGGTAAATCTTTGTTTAAAATCAAATAGGCAACTTCTTCAAATCGACAATATTCACATAAATCTTGAGCTGCATAACCTCTATAAGTAAGCGAATTGATTTCTGGCATCACTTTTGATACTTCTGTTTCATCTACCACAATGCCAAGTAGACCTTTTTTAATATCATCATTCATTATTCGTGTCCCTCTGTACTAAAATTAAAAATCTTTTCATCTAAAGAATTATATTTTTCATAATCCACCAATTCATATAGTCTTTTTCTAGTTTGCATTTTATCTATAATATTGTTTTGATGTCCATTTGCATAAATGTCTCTTAATCCATCTTCTACATTTTTCATAGCTAACCTTTGTGTAGTTACTGGGTAAATAACAATATTATAACCAAAATTCTCAAGTTCTTTGTAATTAAATAATTTTG
The DNA here is from genome assembly GCA_902622655.1 of uncultured Pelagibacteraceae bacterium. Lineage (GTDB taxonomy): Bacteria > Pseudomonadota > Alphaproteobacteria > Pelagibacterales > Pelagibacteraceae > Pelagibacter. The sequence goes on from CACNQY010000005.1 coordinate 37,389, forward strand.
ATTTACCGAATTCAGTCATATTGGCTAAAAGGTAACAAGAAAGTTCTTTTCGAACTTTTTCAAAATCTTTTTCATCGTGTAATGCCTCAGGAAAAATAATTTCAGCTCCAGCATCTATGTAAGCTTTACATCTATCAATCATTTTATCAATTCCTTCAACGCTTTTAGCATCAGATCGTGCAATAATTTTAAAATTTTGATCCTTTTTAGAATTTACACATTCTTTAATTTTTTTAACCATTGAATTGGTTGAAATTAATTCTTTATTATCAAGATGACCACATCTCTTTCTCTCTATTTGATCTTCTAGATGAACACCAGTAATTCCAAATTCCTCAAATGTTTCTATTGTTTCTTTACAAGATTTAAATCCTGTATCAATATCAACTATTGTTGGTAAATTTGTTACTCTAGATATTAAATAAGATCTAGTACTTACATCTTGCAGTGTTGTTAAACCAATATCAGGAAAACCAAGATCATTAGCCATAACGCCTCCAGATACATAAACTGCATCATAACCAATCTCTTCTATTAATTTTGCAGTAAGGGGATTATAGGCTCCAGGTACCCTTAAAATTTTTTTTGACTTTAATTTTTTATCAAAATCAATCCTTTTTTGACTTGGTTCTTTTTCCACAAAGTGCATTAAAAAATTCCTTTTTTTAGGTTACGTTTTAATTTATTTTTATTTACTTCAATATTTAATTTACTTAATTGACCCGGTTTCAAATTTTTGAGATTTTGGACATTTTTTAAAAATTTATCACTTTCTTTTCTATCAAGAATACCCTCAGTTAAAGTTAAAAATTTATTAATATAATCTGCTCTTTTAAAAGGTCTTGCTCCATAAGGATGTGCATCTGCTCTCTCAAGTTCTTCTTTAATTTTTTTTCCGTTAACTAAAGTGACTACTACTTTGGCACCGAATGCCTTATTTTTTGGATCTGGGTCGTGATATTTCTTGGTCCATTTTTTATCTTCGTAAGTTCTAATAGATTTCCAAATTTTTATGGTACTTTTTCTTTTAGCTCTTGCTTTAGTATAAGATTTAACATGATGCCAATCACCATCTTCTAAGGCAACAGCAAAAATATACATAATAGAATGATCTAAAGTTTCTCTGCTTGCATTAGGATCCATCTTTTGAGGATCATTAGCACCAGTTCCAATTACATAATGGGTGTGATGACTTGTAAAAATATCAATTTTTTTAATACTATTTAAATTAGGAATTTTTGTTTTTAATTTCTTTGCTAAGTCTATTAATGCTTGTGATTGATATTCAGCAGAATACTCTTTTGTATATGTTTCTAGAATAGCTTTTTTACTTTCTCCTTTTTTAGGTAAAGGAATTTGATATTTTGCTTTTTTGCCATCTAATATTCTCGCTATAACACTATCTTCACCCTCATATATAGGGCTTGGAGCTCCTTCACCTCTCATTACTCTGTCTACTGCTTCTATTGCAAGTTTGCCTGCATGAGCAGGAGCATATGCTTTCCAACTTGAAATTTCTCCTTTTCTAGACTGTCGAGTTGATATGGTTGTGTGAAGAGCTTGTTGAACTGCTTGGTAAATTGTTTCAGTATTTAATTTTAACATTGAGCCTAATCCAGCAGCAACACTTGGTCCTAAATGAGCTATGTGATCTACTTTATGTTTATGTAAACAAATGCCTTTAACTAAATTAACTTGAACTTCATAGGCAGTAATTATCCCTCTTAATAAATCTAAACCACTTTTATTATTTTGTTGTGCTACACTTATTAAAGGAGGAATATTATCACCAGGGTGACTATAATCTGCAGCTAAAAAAGTGTCATGAAAATCTAGTTCTCTAACAGCTGTTCCATTAGACCAAGCAGCCCACTCACAATCAAATTTTAGTTTTGAATTTACCCCAAATAAAGTTGCTCCATTTTTTCTAGAATGTTTTAAAGCCATTTCTCTAGATGAAATTACAGGTTTTCTATTTAATGATGCAATAGCAACTGAGGCATTATCTATTATTCTATTGATAACCATATCAATTGTATCTTTATTTAATTTAGCATTATCACTGGCTATCTCTGCAATTTTCCAAGCAAGCTGTTTCTTCTTGGGAAGATGAATTTTAGATGGATATACTTTAACTGTGTGTAATAACAAAATAACTCCTTAAGTAATTTTGTTTTAATAGCTAAAAAAAATTAATCAATATTAAAGATATTTAGAAATTATTTTATCAATACCTATAAAGTCCTTTATTAGGTGATTATGATAAATTTCATCTTTATTTTTTTCTGTATAACCATCTTCTAAAAGAATAATTGGAATTTTTGCTGCTTTAGCAGCATTAGCGTCGGTCTCACTATCACCTATCATGATAGTTTTATTAATATCACCTCCTAATATTTCGATTACAGATGTAAGATGTCTTGGATCCGGTTTGCAATAATCAAAAGTATCTGATCCAGCAACATATTCAAAATAATTATATATCCCAATTTTTTTTAAAAGATCGTTTGAGAGATATTCTTGTTTGTTAGTACATACTGCCATTGATATGTTTTGATCTTTACACCATTTTAAAAATTCTTTTACTCCATTTATTAATGTACTTTCATGAATAATATTTTTTTTATAATAATCAATGAATTCACCAACCATTTCTTTTTTAATTTTTTCATCATCAACTTTACTAAATTCTTTTTTTGCTTGACCCCATATAGATCTTCCAAGCATAGCACCAGCACCTTGACCTACAAGGTTTCTAATCTCTTCTGTAGATTTAGTTGGATACCCAAATTTTTTCATTACGTGATTATGAGCTCTCATTAGATCTGGAGCTGTATCAACTAGAGTGCCGTCTAAATCAAATAAAACTGTAAATTTTTGTTCCATTATTAAAGTATTTTAAAGAAATAAATTGTGAATTAATTCAGATATATACTTAATGTAAATAAATTCCAAATGAAAGATTCGGATCAAATTAAACTAAGAAATAAATTTTTAAAATTAGGTGTTAAAATGAGGGGCCCTGAAACTATTTTTTTTTCTAAAGATACAAAAATTGGAAACAATGTAATTATTGAACCTTATGTTGTAATCGGTTCAAAAGTTAAAATTGGAAATAATGTGATTATAAAATCATTTTCTCATCTAGAGTCTTGTAAAATTGAAAATAAAGTTGAAGTTGGTCCCTACGCTAGAATAAGGCCTAAAACGATTTTAAAAGAAGGGTCCAAAGTTGGAAACTTTGTAGAAATTAAAAAAAGCACTGTTGGAAAAAAATCAAAAGTAAATCATTTGTCTTATTTGGGCGATAGTGAGGTTGGAAAAAGTGTAAATATTGGTGCTGGTACAATTACATGTAATTACGATGGAGCAAAGAAAAGTAAAACAAAAATAAAAGATAAAGTGTTTATAGGATCAAACTCGTCTTTGGTAGCTCCAGTTGTTTTAGATAAAAATAGTTTAGTTGGTGCTGGATCTATAATCACTAAAAATGTAAAAAAAAATTCTTTAGCTCTAACAAGATCCCCACAATTAGAAATTAAAAACTATAGAAAAAAGAAAAAATAAACAATGTGTGGAATAATAGGAATATCTAGCAATAAATCTGTTTCAGCTACTATTATTAATTCTCTTAAAAAATTAGAGTATAGAGGTTATGATTCTGCAGGCTTAGCTACTGTCCATAATGGAATGATTAACGAGATCAAATCAGAGGGTAGGGTCGATAGTTTAGAAAAAAACTTTGATCTTAAAAATTTAGAAGGAAATATTGGTATTGGTCATGTAAGATGGGCAACACATGGAGTTCCCAATAGTATTAACGCTCATCCACACTCATCACATAACGTATCAGTAGTGCACAATGGGATTATTGAAAATTCAACATCACTAAAAAAATTTTTAGTTAATAAAGGACATACTTTTAAATCTCAAACTGATACAGAGGTTATAGTTCATTTAATCACAGAAAATTTAAAAATAACCGACTTAGAGGAAGCAATTACAAATACTCTTAAACAGCTTCAAGGTAGTTTTGCTTTAGGAATTATTTTTAAAGATATTCCAAATTTGATTGTTGGTGCTAGAAGAGGATCACCTTTAGCAGTTGGTTATGGCCCTAATGAAAACTATTTAGGATCAGATTCTTATGCATTAAAATCAATGACCAATAAAGTTACTTATCTTGATGATGGTGAATTTTGTATAATAAAAAAAGATCAAGTCCTTTTCTTCAATGAACAAGGGATAAAAGTTAATAAGAAAATTTTTGAATTATCATCAGAGGAATCTAGTTATGATAAAGGACATTATAAGCATTTTATGGCCAAAGAAATTGAAGAACAGCCAAATACAATAAAATCAGGTATTAAAGAATATGTAGATAATTTTAATAAAGATATAAATATTTTTAATTTTCCTTGGAAAATAGAAGAAATTAAATCAATTATTTTAATTGGATGTGGAACGGCATATCACTCTTGCCTAATGGCAAAGTATTGGTTTGAGGAATTAACTAATATAGATGTTGGTATAGATATTGCCTCAGAATTTAGATATAGAAAAAACAGGTTTAAAAAAGATACACTCTATATTTTCGTATCACAATCAGGAGAAACTGCTGATACTTATGCTGCGTTAGATATATGTAATAAAAATAATATGAAAACTTGTTCAGTTGTAAATGTAATTGAAAGTTCAATTGCAAGAGACTCAAATTTTGTACTTCCAATACACTGTGGTCCTGAAATTGGCGTTGCATCTACAAAAGCATTTTTAGGCCAAATACTAGTATTATATATTTTTATTTTGAAATTAAGCTCATTAAGAAATGAAATTAATAAAAATCAATATCATAAAAAGATAAATGATTTAAAAACTCTGCCTGAATTAATTGAAAAAACTTTATTACACGATAACGAAATACAAGCTATATCCTCAACTTTTAACGAGGCAAAAGGATCAATGTTTTTAGGTAGGGGATTTTCTTACCCAATAGCTTTAGAGGGTGCCTTAAAGTTAAAAGAGTTATCTTACGTCCATGCTGAGGGATATCCAGCAGGTGAGATGAAACATGGTCCGCTAGCACTTATAGAAAAAGGAATGCCAGTTGTTGTTTTGGCGCCGAAAGATAATTATTATAAAAAAACTATTTCAAATATGCAGGAAGTTATCGCTCGGGGCGCAAAGGTTTTATTAATAACAAATAAAAGTGAGGATGAGGTTATTTCTGAAAATATTTGGGAAACTATTGAAGTAGAAAATACTAATCATGATTTACTACCATTTCTTTTAACGATACCCCTACAAAAACTTGCATATTATTCAGCTCTTAAAAAGGGATACGATATAGATAAACCAAGAAATTTGGCAAAATCTGTAACAGTTGAATAATTTTAATGCAAAAACTCGATTTTCAAAAAAAAGATACAAACTTTTGGTTTTGTAGAACTTTTGCTGAGAAAGAAAAATATCCTGACTCATCTTTATTATCTCAAGCTTATGAGCAAAAAGTTTTAAAAGATGATAATGAGGATTTATTGATTAAATTTATTAACTTCTTGGAAAAAAATCAAAATAACCAGATAACATCTCAATTATACCAAGATATGTTTGCTGAATTTATTAATAAAAATAATGCAAAAAAAACTTTTTTAGAATTTGGTGCAACTGATGGCTTAAAATTATCTAATTCTTTTACTCTCGAGAGTTTTTATGGTTGGAATGGTGTACTAGCTGAACCTGATCCTCAGTGGCATTCAAAGTTACAATATAATCGACCTAAATCAAAAATAATTTTTGACTGTATTTGGAAAAAATCTAATGAAGAATTAGATTTTATTTCATCAAGTGTAGGCGAATATTCTACAATCGAGAACTTTAAGTTTAGTGACAAAGACTCAATGCCATCTAACGCAGAAACTAGAAATCAAAATATAAAAAAAATTAAGGTCAAAACAATTTCTATTAATGATGTTATTAATCAAGAGTTTAATAATATTCCACCAACATATATTTCTATAGATACAGAAGGCTCAGAGTTTGAAATTTTGAATAGTTTTAATTTTAAACTATATAGACCAAATGTATTTACAATTGAGCATAATTATTCAAAGATAGAAAAAGACATTGATGAATTGCTTAAATCAAATGGTTATTTGCGGATTTTTCGAAAGTTATCTGCATTTGATGCTTGGTATGTAAGTGAAGAGACTTTAAAGAATATTTAAATTTAATCAAATTACCTATAAATATAGGGGCATATTTTGAATATTGAATTGAATTAAAACTCTGTTAAAACAATCTTTAGTTGAATATGAAAAATTGGAAAAAAAATAGTTGGAGAAAGTATCCTGTAAAACACATACCTGAATATCCGGATAAAAAAGAATTGGATATGGTATTAAATAAAATTGAGACATTTCCACCATTGGTTTTTGCTGGAGAGACAAGACATTTGAAAAGCCAGTTAGCTGATGTAGTAGACGGCAAAGCTTTTCTCCTTCAAGGAGGTGACTGTGCTGAAAGTTTTGCTGAATTTAATCCAGATAACATAAGAGATACTTTTAAATTAATGTTACAAATGTCACTAGTTTTAACCTATTCAGCTTCATTACCTGTTGTAAAAGTTGGAAGAATAGCTGGACAGTTTTCAAAACCAAGAAGTTCACCAGTAGAGGTAAAAAATGGTGTTGAGCTTCCAAGTTATTTAGGTGACAATATTAATGGAATGGAATTTACTAAAAAAGCAAGAGTTCCAGATCCAAAAAGATTATTTAAAGCTTATTCACAATCCGCAGCGACTTTAAATCTTATTAGAGCTTTTTGTCATGGTGGATTTGCTGACCTTAAAAATGTTCATATTTGGAACCTTGGATTTATCAAAAATTCACCTGAGTTAAAAAGATTTAAAGATTTAGAAGATAGAATAGCTGATGCATTAGCGTTTATGGATGCTTGTGGAATTAATTCGGATTTTAACAGAAGATTAAAAACAGTTAATTTTTGGACTTCTCATGAAGCTTTACTACTACCTTTTGAGGAGAGAATGACCAGAGTAGATTCTACCACAGGCGAAAATCATGATACATCTGCTCATTTTGTTTGGATAGGTGATAGAACTAGACAACTCGATGGTGGTCATGTTGAATTTTGTAGAGGTATAGAAAACCCAATAGGAATTAAATGTGGACCAACTTTAAAAGCTGATGATTTAATTAATTTATGTAATAAAATTAATCCAAAAAATGAAAAAGGTAAAATCACACTAATTTCAAGATTTGGTGCTGACAATGTTTCAAAACATTTACCAAAATTAATCAGAGCTATAAAGAAAGAAGGTTTAAATGTTATCTGGTCATGTGATCCTTGTCATGGAAATACAATACAAGCTGCAACAGGTTTCAAAACAAGACCTTTCAATAGCGTGCTTAAAGAAGTTAAAAATGTGTTTGCATGTCATCTCAGTGAAGGAAGCTATGCTGGTGGACTTCACATAGAACTTACAGGCCAAAATGTAACCGAATGTATCGGTGGAGCTCAAAAAATATCTGAAAAAGACTTATCCTCAAGATATCATACACATTGCGATCCAAGATTAAACGCTAACCAAGCTTTAGAATTAGCATTCTTAATTTCAGATGAGATAAAAAAGAATAGCTCATATTCTAAAAATGCAGATAGAGCGGCATCTTAAAACATTGTAATATTTTAAATATCTAATAATTTTAAATCATGAATGTTTCAGAAAAAGTTAAATTTATTTCCACTTGGATAAAAAATTATGTAAGCAATATGCCAAGTAAGGCAGAGTCCCTTGTAATAGGAATTTCTGGAGGAATTGATTCATCGGTTTCAAGTACATTAAGTGCTATGACTGGTTTAAAAACAATTGTTTTAACAATGCCAATTAAACAAAAATCTAATCAACATGATTTAAGTTTAAAACATCAAAACTGGTTGGTTACAAATTTTAAAAACGTAGAGGCCCACACTATTAAACTAGATGAATTATTTTCAACTTTTAGTGCAAGTTTATCAAAATTTGATAATGAGCATGGAATGGCAAATTCACGAGCAAGATTAAGAATGACTACCCTTTATCAGGTTGCTGCAGCCAATAAAGGAATAGTAGTTGGAACAGGAAACAAAGTTGAAGATTTCGGTGTTGGTTTTTATACAAAGTATGGAGATGGTGGAGTTGACATTTCTCCAATAGCGGATTGTAATAAAACCGAAGTTTGGGAGCTTGGGAAAGAATTAGGAATATTAAATGAAATTATTGAAGCCGCGCCCACTGACGGATTATGGGACGATGGAAGAACAGATGAAGGTCAGCTTGGATTGAAATATCATGAATTAGAAGAGGCTATGAATAATCCAAATTCAGTAAATAGAGCGAAATACGAAATTATCAGAAAACAAAATTTGCATAAAATGGAGCCAATTCCAGTGTGCAAAATTCCAAATTAATCAAATAGATTCACAAATCTATAATTTAAGTATATTTCTAAAATTATGAACAAAGATATTTATTTAACTAATAATCTATCGAATAAGAAAGAAAAATTTATTCCAATAGATAAAAAAAATATCAGAATGTATGTTTGTGGACCAACAGTATATGATGATCCACATATCGGTAATGCAAGACCACTAGTAATTTTTGATATCCTTTTTAAAATTTTAAAAAATACTTTTTCTCAAGTAACATATGTAAGAAATATTACTGATGTTGATGATAAAATAATCAAATCATCAAAGGATAATAATATTAAAATTTCAGATTTAACAACAAAAGTAATTCAAAATTTTAACAAAGATTGTGATTATTTAAATTGTGAATCACCAACATATCAGCCAAAGGCTACAGAGCATATTACTTTAATGATAGAAATGATATCTCAATTGATAAAAAAAGGATTTGCATATGAAAATAAAAATCATGTTTATTTTGAAGTAAATAAATTTAAAGATTACGGAAAACTATCAAATAAAAAGTTAGATGAATTAATAGCAGGATCAAGAATTGAAATTAGTGAAAATAAAAAAAATTCTGAGGATTTTGTTTTATGGAAGCCATCAATTAATAATGAACCTTACTGGGATTCACCATGGGGAAAAGGTAGACCGGGTTGGCATTTAGAATGTTCAGCCATGTCAAAAAAATTTCTAGGAAATGAATTTGATATCCATGGAGGTGGAATTGATTTAATATTTCCTCATCATGAAAATGAAATAGCACAATCAAGATGTGCAAACGATACAAAAGTTTTTGCGAATTATTGGTTACATAATGCCTTTATTACAATGTCTAATGAAAAAATGGCTAAGTCACAAGGCAACATTTTAAAAATAAAAGATTTTAGAGTAAAGATAAGTGGTGAAGTTTTAAGATTAGCTTTAATGAGTGCTCATTACAAACAGCCGCTAGATTGGAATGATAAACTTTTAGAGAATTGTGAAAACACTATTAATAAATGGTATGGGATATTTTTAAATATTAACAAAGAAGTTACTATACCAGATGAAATTCTTGAACCTCTCTATGATGATTTAAATACTCCTGGTTACATTGCTAATTTACATAAGTTATTTGATAAAGCTAATAAAGGTAACGAAAAAGATAAAATATTATTTATTTCAGCATGTCATTTTGTTGGATTACTAAATGTAAGTAAAGAAGATTGGGTAAAATTTAAAAAAAACAAAATATCAATTTCTGAAAATGAAATATTGAGTAAAATTAATCAGCGAAATACAGCTAGGAATAACAAAAATTACGATGAGGCTGATAAAATAAGAGATGAGCTTTTAGACAAAGGTGTTTTAATAGAAGATAAAGATGGTAAAACGATCTGGAAATTTAAATGAGCAAAGATCGATTATATATATTTGACACTACTCTTAGAGACGGAGCACAAACTCAAGGTGTAGATTTTTCTATTGATGACAAAGAAAAGATATCATCATCTCTTGATGCTTTAGGTGTTGATTATATTGAGGGTGGCTGGCCAGGAGCTAATTTAACAGATACTGAATTTTTTAACAAAGATCATAATTTTAAATCTGCCAAGCTAACTGCTTTTGGTATGACAAAGAAATCAGAGCATAGTGCAGAAAATGACCCGATGTTATCATCATTAATTAATTCAAAAAGTTCATCTGTCTGTTTATTCGGTAAATCTTGGGATTTCCAAGTTGATGTTGCTCTAGGAATAACAAATGACCAGAATCTTTCAAATATAAGTGAAAGTACAAAACATATAGTAAAATCAGGTAAAGAATTTATGTTTGATGCTGAACATTTTTTTGATGGATATAAAGCTAACCCAGAATATGCGATTTCTTGTATTAAAGCAGCATATGATAATGGTGCAAGGTGGATAGTTTTGTGTGATACAAATGGTGGTACATTGCCTCATGAAGTATCTAAAATCGTTTTAGAAGTAATTAAACATATTCCAGGAAATAATTTAGGAATTCATGCACACAATGATACTGAAAATGCTGTTGCTAATAGTTTGGTTGCAGTCCAAGCTGGTGTTAGACAAGTTCAAGGTACTCTTAATGGATTAGGAGAAAGATGTGGCAACGCAAATTTAGTATCGTTAATTCCAACTTTTTTTTTAAAAAAAGATTTTTATGAAAAATATGAATTAAATATTAAGCGTGAAAATTTAAAAAATTTAACTCAATGTTCAAGATTGTTAGATGAATTATTGAACAGAAAATCAAATAAGCATTTACCTTATGTTGGCGCTTCTGCTTTTTCTCACAAAGGTGGTATGCACGTTTCTGCTGTTCAGAAAGATCCTAAAACTTATGAGCATATTGATCCTGAGGAGGTTGGTAATTCGAGAAATATAGTTGTTTCAGATCAATCCGGTCAATCTAATATAATGTCTAGATTAAATTCAATTGGTATTAAAGTTGAAAAAAGTGATCCTAAAATAAAAAAACTTTTAGAGGAAGTAAAGGATAGAGAATTTATTGGTTATAGTTATGATGGTGCTGATGCATCATTTGAATTACTCGCAAGAAGATTAATGGGAGAAATTCCAAGATATATATCAATTAATGAGTATGATGTCTCAGTTTCAAAAGATAAATCTGGCGAAATAATTTCACATGCTAAAGCACAGTTAGAAGTTGATGGGAATAAGATTTTATGTGAAGGCCAGGGTAACGGACCAGTGAATGCATTGGATAATGCAATAAGAAAAAATGTTAATAAGTTAGCTAAATATTCTGTGTATCTTAAAGATTTAAAATTAGTTGATTATAAAGTAAGAATTTTAAATACAGGCACAGAGGCAGTAACAAGAGTTAGTATTGAAAGTACAGACTCTAAAGGACTTAGTTGGTTTACAATTGGAGTTTCCCCAAATATTATAGATGCTTCATTTAAAGCTTTAATAGATAGCTTAGACTACAAATTATACAAAGATAAAGCTCCAGCAAGTTTATAAGGATGAAAATTAAAAAATTTTCAAAAAAACCCTCAGATTTTGAATCGAGAGTTGGTGGAGAACCTGTTGTATGTTACCCAAACAATACTATTGAGGATAAAAATTTATCAATATTACATTCTGCTAGACAACACTTAGTAAAAATTAGTGATGTAACTATTCCACCAAGAGATGCAAAAATATTTGAGGTAAAATCTGGTCAATTCTTTAGGATAGAAAGTATAGAGGGGCCGCAAGTAGGTGATTTAAATTTATTCAATTCAAATAACTTAGAGGAAAAATTTTATTCGGGAAAAACTAGAGCATTATATGGAACACATTTATCTGTTGGTGATAAAATGTTTAGTAGTTTTCCTTATTTAAGATCGTTAGCAACAATTACATGGGATACTTTGGATTGGTATGATTATGATAAGGATGGAGGATCTGTTCATGACGTAATTGGAACAAGATGCGATCCTTACACTTCAAAACTTCTTACAAATAATGATTATCACTATTGCTGTCATTCAAATTTAACCAGAGCTTTAGTGAGGGAAAAAAAACTTAAAATTGATGATGCAGAAAAAATAGTTCACGATGTATTAAATGTTTTTATGCTTACTGGATTTACTAATGATACTAAGCAATATTTTATGAAAGCAAGTCCTGTCAGACCAGGTGATTATTTAGAATTTTTTGCAGAAACAGATTTACTTGGCGCACTTTCTGCATGTCCAGGTGGTGACTGTGGTTCAGAACATTCATCAGACAATTCAAAGTGTTTTCCATTAAATGTTTCAATTTGGAAAGTAGATCAAGAGTATTTGAAAAATTTAATACCCTCAAAGATATCTGATTATAATCGAAAACATGGAATAATCTAACGATGTTAACTAACAACATTTCGTTCATATTACATAAGCCGCAGCTTTCTGAAAATATTGGCGCATGCGCAAGAGGAATGAAGAATTTTAACTTTCAAAAACTAATTGTGATTGATCCTAAGCCAATTTTTCCTAATGATAAAATTTTAGCTACTTCAGTTGGTGCAAAAAATATAATTATTAAATCAAAGAACTTTGACAATTTAGAAAAAGCTTTAAAAAATATTGATATTGTTATTGCAACATCTGCACGTTTTAGAAATAAAAATATCAAACATATTCAATTAGAAAATTTAAAAAATATTAATTATAAAAAAAAAGTTGCCTTTCTCTTTGGATCAGAAGCCTCAGGTTTGTCTAATAATGAAATAAGTTATGCCAATTATACGCTCCAAATTCCAACTAACCCAAATTTTAAATCATTAAATTTATCCCATAGTTTAATAATAATTGCTCAATATGTTTCAACTATAATTAATTCTAAAAAATCAAACTTTAAAAAATCCAATAAAATCAAATCTGCATCTAAAAAAGAGATTTTAACAATGGCAAAACTATGTATTCAAAATTTAGAAGAAATTAATTTCTTCAGGCCACAAGAAAAGAAACCAATAATGTTAGAAAACTTAAGGAATATTTTTTACAGAATGGATCTTTCATCTAAAGAAATACGTATTTTATCAGGAGTATTTGGTAGTTTAGGTAAAAAACGAAGATTGACAAAATGATGTGTAGGTTTATAAAGCCCACTATTAATGACTAAAAGATTAAACTCTAAACATAAAGTTGACAGAAGATTAAAAGCAAACTTGTGGGGCAGACCCAAAAGCCCTTTTAACAAAAGAGCTTATGGACCCGGTCAACATGGACAAACTAAAACATCTAAACCTTCAGATTATGGAATTCAATTACAAGCAAAACAAAAGCTAAAAGCTTATTACGGAAATATTAATGAGAGACAATTTAGAAATATTTATAAGAAAGCTGTGATGCTTAAAGGTGATACAGGTGAAAATTTGATAGGTTTACTTGAAAGAAGATTAGATGCTGTCATTTATAGAGCAAAATTTTCAACTACAATTTTTTCTGCAAGACAGTTAATTAACCATGGTCATGTTAAAGTTAATGGAAAAAAAGTAAACATTGGAAGCTATTTAGTCAAAGAAGAAGATACAATTGAAATAAGAGATAAATCAAAACAGCTAGCAATAATTGATATTGCACTAGCTAACAAGGAAAGAGAAACTCCAGAATATCTTCAAATGGATGAGAAAAATAAAAAACTTAAATTTGTAAGAGTACCAAAATTTGATGAAGTACCTTATCCAATAATTATGGAACCTAATTTAGTAATTGAGTATTATTCGAGATAGTTCTATTTATTTATAGACTTAAAATTAATATTTTTACTCTCAAAAAGTTTTGTTAACTCTCCACTTTCATACATTTCTTTAACTATATCACAACCACCAACAAATTCATTTTTAACATATAATTGTGGAATTGTTGGCCAATCACTAAAAATTTTAATTCCTTCTCTGAGGTTTTGATTTTCTAGAACATTAACTCCTTTGAAATTAACCCCTAGGACTTTTAATATATTAGAAGTAGCCATTGAAAATCCACATTGTGGAGCGTCAGGTGTGCCCTTCATAAATAAACAAACTTCATTATTTTCTATTTCATGTTTTATTAAATCATTTATTTGTTGATCCATATTAATTCTCCTTTGTTTTAATTGCTAATGCGTGTAGTTCATTTCCCATTCTTCCTTTTAGAGAATTATAAACCATTTTATGCTGTTCAATTTTACTTTTTCCTGAAAATTGTGAAGAGGTTACAGTCGCTGAATAATGGTTTCCGTCACCTGCCAAATCTTGTATTTCAACAATTGCATCTGGCATTGCCTCTTTTATAAAATTCTCAATTTCTTTTAAATCCATTGCCATTATTTACTCATATATTCTTCTAGCCACTTTTTATTAGAACTTCTTAATTCGTCAATTGTAACTTTTGTCTTATCATTAATATATAGCTCTTTTTCCTTTATAGACCCTAGGTCATCAAAATGAACAGCATTTTTATTCAATATATCAGTAACTTTTTTGAAATCTTTTTTATTTATTTCTATAATATATCTTCCTTGGTCTTCAGCAAATAAGTACTCCATTTCATTGATTAGATATTTTGGTTTTTTGACATTTATACCCTTATTTCCTTTAATACACATTTTTGCTATAGCAGTTATTATTCCACCCAAAGATACGTCGTGAGCGCTTTTAATTAAATTATTATCGATCAATTTTAATAATGTTTCACCGTTATTTTTTTCATTAAATAAATTTATCTCAGGTGGTGGACCATTTTTTTCATCTAGAATGTTTCTTGCAAATACACTCTGATCAATATGACCTTCAGTTTTTCCTATAACCAAAACAATATTATCAATTTCTTTAAAATCCATAGTAATCATTTTTTTATAATCTTTAATTAAACCCACACCACCTATTGATGGAGTAGGTTTTATACCTTCATTTTTTGTTTGATTATAAAATGATACATTTCCTGAAACCACTGGGTATTTCAAATATTCAGCTGCTTCTCCAATACCTTGAATACACTCAACAAACTCTCCCATATTCTCCTCATTTTCAGGACTCCCAAAGTTTAAACAGTTAGTAATGGCAATTGGTTTTGCACCTACTGATATTAAATTTCTAAAACTTTCACAAACAATTTGTTTTCCACCAGTTAAAGGATGTGCCCAACAGTAAACAGCTGAAGAATCTACTGAAGCAGCAACTGCTTTATTAGTTCCGTGAACTCTAACAACACCTGAGTCTCCACCGGGTTTTTGTATAGTATCACCCATGACAGTATGATCATATTGTTGCCAAATCCATTCTTTGCTACAAATATTTGGATTTGATAAAATTTTTTTTAAAACACTAATAATTTTTAAATTTTTTAAATCTTCTTTTTTAATTTTATTTTTCTTTGGTAGTTTTATTTTTTTCCATTTACGATCATACATAGGTGAATTTTCAACCAAAGTGTTTACTGGAATATTTGCAACTTGCTCTTCATTAAAGTAAAGCTCAATTTTTTTTGACTTAGTTGTTTTACCGATGACAGCAAAGTCTAAATTCCATTTATCAAATATCTTTTTTGCTTGATCTTCCTTACCGTTTTCTAGAATGATTAGCATTCTCTCTTGACTTTCAGAAAGCATTATTTCGTAGGGAGTCATCTTTGTTTCTCTACATGGAACTTTATTTAAATTAATTTCGATACCCAAATTGCCTTTTGACGCCATTTCAATACTAGACGAAGTTAATCCAGCTGCCCCCATATCTTGTATAGCTATAATTGAGTCTCCAGCCATTAATTCTAAACAAGCTTCAAGCAGAAGTTTTTCTGTAAATGGGTCTCCAACTTGAACAGTAGGTTTTTTTTCTTCAATTTTGTCATCAAAACTAGCTGAGGCCATGCTAGCACCATGAATACCATCTCTTCCAGTTTTAGATCCTACATAAATCACAGGTTTATTTAATCCTGCAGCTTTGGAATAGAAAATCTTATTTTTTTTAACTAATCCAAGTGTCATTGCATTAACTAAAATATTCCCATTATATGAGCTATCAAAACTAGTTTGACCAGCTATGGTTGGAACACCCATGCAATTTCCATATCCACCAATGCCGTTAACCACACCTCTGAGTAAATTTTTTGTTCTCTTATTTTGAGGGGAGCCAAAATGAATTGAGTTTAAATTAGCAATTGGTCTAGCTCCCATAGTAAATACGTCTCTCATAATTCCTCCGACTCCTGTAGCAGCTCCTTGGTATGGCTCAATAAAAGAGGGGTGGTTATGACTTTCAATTTTAAATACTATTGCATCATTATCTCCAATATCAATAACACCAGCATTTTCTCCTGGTCCTTGAATAACTTGCTTTCCTTTAGTTGGAAGTTTTTTTAAATGAAGCTTTGATGATTTATAAGAACAATGCTCATTCCACATAGCAGAAAAAATCCCAAGTTCAGTAATATTTGGTGTTCTATTAAGTAATTCACAAATTTTTTTATACTCGTCGTTCTTAAGGCCATGCTCAATTGCTATTTGCTCGTTTACTATCATTTTAAATTATTAATTAAATTACTAAAAAAAAGAGACCCATCCTCACCAGATAGAGAAGGGTCAATCATTCGTTCAGGATGAGGCATCATTCCTAAAACATTTTTTTCTTTATTAAGGATGCCTGCGATATTTTTGATGGATCCGTTAGGATTAAATTGTTCACCTATATTACCATTTTTATCACAATAATTAATTGCGACCTGTTCATTGTCTTCTATTTCTTTTAATTGGTCATTTGTGCAGAAATAGTTTCCTTCATTGTGTGCTATATGAAATTCCAATACATCATTATCAATATTCTTAAAGTAAATATTATTTTTATTATTAATTTTTATAAAAACATTTTTACAAATAAATTCTAGATATTTGTTTCTTAATAAAACTCCGGGCACCAAACCTGTCTCAACTAAAATTTGAAAACCATTACAAATTCCTATCACCATACCCCCGGAGTTTGCAAAATTAATTACTGATTGCATTATTTTTGATTTTGATGCCATACTCCCACACCGTAAATAATCTCCATAGGAGAACCCACCAGGTAATACAACTAAATCACTTTTTGGTATTTCAGCATCTGCGTGCCAAACCATTTTATTTTTAAAACCAAATTTTTTAAGCGCAACATCTATGTCTCTATCGCAATTTGAACCAGGAAAAGTAATAACTGATGATTTCATTACTTACTTTGAGTCAATAATTTTATAATTTTCTATTACAAGATTTGCTAAAAGTTTTTTACACATTTCTTCAACTTTAGCTTCTGCTTTATTTCTATCAGTCTCTTTTGTATCTATTTCAAAATATTTACCTTGTCTGACTTCATTGATATCGTCAAACCCCATTCCTTCTAATGTCTGATGTATAACTTTTCCCTGAGGATCAAGAACATCTTTTTTAAGTGTAATAATTACTGAAATCCTCATTTATGTTTTCTTTTAACAGATGAGAGTTTTGTAACATTTACAGCTGAAACGTTTGATTGTTCATGAAGAATACCCAGTCTTTTAGCTACTTCCGTATAAGCTGGAATTAAATCACCCAAGTTTTCTCTAAATCTATCTTTATCGAGTTTTTTTTCTGTAATAGAATCCCACAATCTGCATGTATCAGGGCTTATCTCATCAGCTAATATAATTTCTGTTTTTCCACTTTTATGTGTAAAACCAAATTCTACTTTAAAATCTACTAACTTAATACCCACTCCTCTAAACAATCCTAGAAGAAAGTCGTTTAATCTTGATAGATTTTCATCAATTAAATTAAGTTGTGTAATATTAAGCCAATTAAAAGTTAAAATATGCTCTCGACTAATTACCGGATCTCCAAGCTTATCATCTTTAAGACAATATTCTATTAAAGGTCGTTCGAGAACAGTTCCCTCCTCAATACCAAGTCTTTTAGTCAATGAACCTGTTGCAATATTTCTTACAATGAATTCTATAGGTATTATATCTACAAGCTTAACTAGTTGTTCTCTCATATTAATTCTTTTAACTAAATGATTTTTAATTCCAATTTCAGATAAATTTGAGAGTATATGCTCAGAAATTCTATTATTTAGAACACCTTTACCCTCAATTGTTGTTTTTTTTTGATTATTGAATGCAGTAGCGTCATCTTTAAAATATTGAATGACTAAATTTTTATCATTTGTTGAATAAATTATTTTAGCTTTACCTTCGTATAATATTTTGCCTTTTTTCATTATTTAAAAACTCTTCTAAAGATAAAATTTATATTTTTAAAGTGTTTAGAATAATTGAATATAGACTTTAGTTTTTTTGGTGAAATTTTACTTATTATAAATTTATCGGATAAAATGACATCAATTAAGTTTAAATTTTCTGAAAAACATCTCCTAGCACAAGATTGAACTATTTTGTAAGATTTTTCTCTACTTAAACCCGCTTTAGTTAATTCTAACATAACTTCTTGAGAAAAAATTAAACCTTTTGTTAAGTTTAAATTTTCTAACATTTTTTTTGGATAAACAATTACGTTATTTAATATATTTGCTAGCCTTACTAATGCAAAATCTGTTGTTATGTTGGCATCTGGCCCAATATTTCTTTCAACACTTGAGTGAGAAATATCTCTTTCATGCCAAAGAGCTATATTTTCTAGGGCAGGTATTACAGAGCTTCTAATCATCCTAGCTAAACCAGTAAGATTTTCACTTAAGATAGGATTTTTTTTATGAGGCATTGCAGAAGAACCTTTTTGATTTTTAGAAAAGTATTCTTGTAATTCATAAACTTCAGTTCTTTGTAGATGTCTTATTTCAAGAGCTACTCTTTCAATAGATCCAGCAATAATTCCCAAAATAGAAAAATAAAATGCATGTCTGTCTCTTGGAATTACTTGTGTAGAAATTGGCTCAACTTTAAGACCTAATTTTTTGGCAACATGTTTTTCCACATTTGGATTAATATTTGCAAATGTGCCAACAGCACCAGAAATTGCACAAGTTGATACTTCATCAATAGCATCTTTTAGTCTTTTTTTATTTCTTTTAAATTCTTCATAATATGAAGCTAATTTTAATCCAAATGTGATAGGCTC